>PBRN01000014.1 GCA_002725955.1 Pseudobdellovibrionaceae bacterium | reverse complement strand
TACCCATCATAGTCACAACCAGCAGATCTANCCATGAAGTCTAAGGAGNGACTATGAGCTATTTTAGCGGCAAGGTATGTCTTATTACTGGNGCTGCCTCAGGNATTGGCCTGGGCTTAGCCGAATATATCGCCCGGGACGGTGCCAAAGTCATCATGACNGACATTAACCAGCCCCAGCTGGAGCAGGAATCTAATCGTCTACTGGCAGAAAAACTGGATGTCTCCACCGCAACGGTTGACGTCACCAGTTACGACCAGGTTCAGGCNGCCGTAGATCAGGTGGTCAATGATCATGGACGACTCGATATCATGTTCAATAATGCCGGTATCGCTCTGATCGGGTCTGGGATTGATTATAGTCTCTCTGACTGGGATACCATTCTGGATNTTAATCTTAAAAGTGTCATTTATGGNGTCAAAGCCGCCTACCCGGTGATGCGACGGCAGGGTTCAGGGCAAATCGTAAATACGGCGTCACTGGCTGGNCTNCTTCCTGTGGTCGGCGCCATTCCCTACTCAACCACCAAGCATGCAGTGGTCGGCCTCACCAAAGGNCTGCGAGGAGAAGCAGCCTATTTTGGCATTAAAGTGAATGCCCTCTGCCCTTCGTTTGTGCGCACCAATATCGTCAAACAAGCCCTCTATATCAATACCACCCCGGACCCTTCGGANAAGAGTATTCAGCAGATGGGTGGGTATATTGCNATGGAAAAGTTTCTGCCAGAAGCCATCGACGGTATNGTCAAAAANAAATCTCTAATTGTGGTTCCGAGAAGTGCCCGTAAGTTCTGGCGGCTATACCGGTTGATTCCTGAAAAAGTCATNAACCTACAGCGGCGGCGCGGCAAGGGAATCGAAAGGTCGAGGGCAAACCCTGACTTTATACCAAAAGACTAACCCTAGTGGAGTAGTTGCCATTACAGGGACTGTAAAAATCTTAACACTGCGCTGCGANCAGNAGCNGNAAGTTTTTGNTAATTGGTATTGGATTCAAGNCCCTCACCCCCATGCCATAAGATGGCTTCTTCCAACGANCGGGCGCGGCCATCATGCAGAAAAAAAGTATGGTTGTTNACGGTTTCCACCAATCCAATNCCCCACAATGGTGGGGTTCNCCATCTGACAGCCTCTTTGAGATCTTCGGGAGTTTCGGCTCCCTGATCCTGCAAACCCGNCCCCATATCATGCACCTGTAAATCGGTCCATGGGCTGATCTTTTGGTTGGAAAGTTCAGGAAATTTAGGATCGATCCCGGTTACCTGAAACTGCTGATGACACGATTCACATCCGATCTCTTTGAACAAAGCCTCACCCTGTTGCACCTGAGGATCATCCCGGTCTCGTCTGGCTGGAACCCCTAGCAGCTTTACATAGGCGGTCACTCGATCCAGTTGCTTATCAGATAATTCCGGAGTCCCACCGGAGGGTTTTGATAAACACACTTCTTGCTCAACCCCGCAGTTCTCGTTGGGGAAAAGGGAAGAAGTTATGCCCAAATCACCATTAAACGCAGCTGCATTTTGCTGCCGTACGGTTCGTTGTTCTGACTTCCAACCCAGGCGCCCCTTTGCGTCAACCAGCGCATTTTCCAGCAGACCGGTCCCTGCAATTTTGGTGGCGACCCTTGGGGAAATAATAATATCATCGACAGGAACATCATTATCATTGCGGTAAAGGGTATAAATAGGCTGACGCAATTCCCACGGTGTCCCATCAGCAAACTTACCATTCACAGGTTGCCACTGGGTTTTCATAACCCCCTCAACCGGCAGCCCCGGCAATGACAGATCCTGCAGCTGACCACCAAACCATGGATGACCCATTCCTCCAAAATTCTGTGCATCCCCTTTATTGCCTGCTACTTTTATCCGAAACAACAAACCTGCAATGCGATTAGGAGGATCAGAAGGTAAGGGAGGGCGGCCTCTGCCGTCTTGAACATGACAGGCTTCACAGGAACGAGCATTGAACTGAGGCCCAAGGCCATCTCTACTTTTTAAAGAAGCCCCGACTTCAACCCAGGGGTCACGAAAAACAGCATTACCAGATAAAAATTGAAGGTCATGGCTATACAATTCACCAAGGATGGGTTGTTTGAGGATATTAGAAGCCGGGGTATTAAACGCACGATTGTTACTTAACTCGACCGTGGTGTCACCACCGGCTCTTATTAAATCTACTTCATCAGAGGAGCTCTCTGCATAGACAAGTTTGGTGAGACCAAACAGGATTGAAATCAGCAGTGTCAGCCGCACACTTGTTACTAATTTCATATAACTCTCCTCTCTCGTGTAAGAAAAAGATTCATTGAAACAAATCGATTTCCCTGTCTAATAAACATAAAAGAATTAGAAACTCAATTATTATTTACGAAAACTTTACGAAAGTGAGAGTCATTATCTTTAATGTTTTTAGTCACCTGCACCGATCACGATGGTCAAGCCTAAGGCTTCCCCTGACTTCTGCAATAGCTCACCCAAGGTTCTCAGGCTTTGAACTGCATTCAAGGTTAGAGCTGGTTTTTCAACGATGCTATTATCAAATGGCACTGGAATCATGCGGATATCGTTATAAACCTTATCCATTTGCAGGCTCACTTTTTCAGCCAAAGCTGGATCTTTCTTAGCTACCAGAGCCTTGATGCCAGTAAGTCCTGTTACAGCTGGTAAAGGTTTAGCCATAGATAAATTGATCTTACCATGGGGAGAACGATAATCTACCTGACGGTAGGAACCGTGCCATGCATTGTAAATCCCGAGGAAGTTGGCTTCAGTATCAAGGTGAGTCATATCACTAAAGCATGACTGCTCATGCTCCTGGTCGCCTTCATCAATAGCAACAAACAAACGCTCACCCGCCAGCTCAGCAAAGCTCAATTCAGCAATGCCTGTGATCATATTAGTTAGAGCTTCAGCGGATTCCATATTTTCAAACTTTGCCCTATAGTTTTCGTGAGCAGGCTCCCATGCCAGTACCAGACCTTTTAGGTCAGAGACGATGAGTTGACTCAAAACTTTTAGGTATTCTCCACGACGATCAGCATTTTTAGCATCAACATAGTCAGTGAAAGAACGTTGGCCGCTACTTTTTTTGCTCGGAAGACCCTTTACTGTATCCTGCCCCCATAACAAAAACTCAATTCCATGATAACCAGTGGCAATATTCTTTTCACCACCAAGCTCATTCAAGCTGGTTAGCAACTTAGCTGTAATTTCAGGGTATAAATCGGGTCGATTGATGATACCAGCATTCGGCATACCATCCACATAATCCATGTAAACTTCGTCCATCGGCCAAGCATTAAGCTGTCCTTCAGGACCTTCGTCGTTATCAATAGGACCACTATAAAAACGCCATGCTTCGGTGAGACCATAAACCATCCGCGCCTTCACCCATGATGCCTTTAATGCATCAAAAGATATTTGCGAAGGTGCTGCTAAGAAAGCATCGACCCGGGCGTTCATCGCTTCAGCCGTTGTCAAAGCATCGTCATATGACTTCTTCACCAATCGACTGTAGCTGTTGATAACAGTATTTTCTAAAGTTTGTGATGCCATGGGCTGAACCGATACTCTGTCAGCCGGATGGCTGCCATGACCAGGATGGGCTGAAGCCGTCATCGCCACTCCCGATGCTGCCAGAACGGAGGTAAAAAATAGATGTTTCACGCGGATCTCCTTTGGTTTCGATATATCCGATAAGAATTAATACTACCCAATCTAAGAGGCGGCCATTATACGGGTGAATTTTTAGGTTGCAATTAAAGCTTTCGCAAACCATCGGCAGCCATAGGTACGTCGATACGACAAAAAGTAGAAATTGCAGATGCCTAGGTCGTTCTTCAGCTTGACTCATTTACAATTTAATCAGAAAAAGTGTTTTCTATGGGCACTAAGCTACATGTACAACAAATCAATGAAATACATACTCTTGTTATTGTAGATATGATTAAGTTTTTATCATGTTAAAAATAGATATTTCCTATTATCATAAATAAGACCAAGCATATATTTGACGACAATGCCTAAGCATAGAAAGTTGATCATGATAAACCGATTTTCACTCTCAGCAATGCTTTTGATCTCAACCATCACAACCAACTGCTCTAAGGATAGTGCGAACTCAGCAACCACGACCGCCACAGGCTCTATCACCATTGAAAATGTCAGTGATTTGGCCACAGCAGATATGCAGACATGGTCGACCACTGCAGCCAGCAAGATGTCATCACAGACATCTAATATTCTGGCAGTGTCATGGAATGTCGGCGCTCAGGTGAAAGAAGGTGGTTTTAACCGCCCATTTAATACTCACGCCGTTACCATAACCTCAGAACAAATAGAAACTTTGATGACGAAAATTTCTTCATGGCTTGATACTAGCTGCGCAGATGATTCCACTAAAACTGAAGAACTAGCTAATTTCAGAAACTACATCACCAATGGTGCTGATGCCTCAGCCCACTTAGTGATGTGCGGAGTCTACCGCATCGTCCTGATGGCCTTCCCCAGCACCATGAGTGCTGATGACCGTAAATCAGTGGTGATCCATGAGTTTTATCATGCATTCCAGCAGGATCTTGCTGATGAAGCCTGCGGCGCCAAAAGAGATTCCAGTACCAATGGTAAGTGGTTGGTAGAGGGAGCCACAGAGTACTTTACTTTCATTGAGCTTTATGGCGCCACAGCCGGGGTCAGTAAATTGTTAGAAAAAGCTCTGGAAGCGTATAACAGTGACAATGATACGGCAATCACAGGCAGCAGCATCACCCACCGAGCTGGAGCTGGCATTCGCTACATGATCGAAAAAGGCTGGATCACCGAATCATCTATTCTCGACGGCAGTTTCTTCCATAGCTGCATCACCGAAAGTGATTACACTGACACCAATGCCAATATCGTCACTACCAAAGCCAACTGGTATAAAATCGAGGCAACTAATGGCGTATATGGCTTTACCGCAGCAGCCCTCGGGGGATAACTTCACAGAGGAGCTAGAATCATAACGGTTCATCTGCCAGACAGGGTTTGGCAGCAAACCATAGGNCAGTCATCACCAGCCGCTAAAAACCATGCTGCAACAATATATCACGCAAGCATTCAGTAAATTTAACGTCAGTATTAGCCGCCAGCACCCGCTGGTAGCTATTAAAACCTGATTCCAAAGCCTGCTCTTTGTAGGTCACATCCATCTCATATAAAGTTTCTATATGGTCAGAGGTAAAACTAACCGGAAACAACAGGATATGGCCACCACGCGATTTGCCTAANGTTTCAATAGTGGAGTCGGTGTAGGGACGAGTCCACTCAACCGGCCCAACCCGCGATTGGTAACACAACTCCCAATGGCAGCGGTCCAAATGTTTGCCACCATCATAAGTTTTTAGCCAGTCAGCGCAACGCCGCTTGATCTCATTAAAGTGACCCGTGGTTTCTGAAACATAGGGATCGCCTTTCATCCGGTATTTTTTCGGAATCCCATGAGCCGAAAACATAATCGTAACCGGCCCTTCGCTGCGAAGCTGCAACGTTTCTTCCAGCTTCGAACGGACTTGCTCGTAGGTATAGTCCAGATAGGATTTGTTGTGCCACCAGGAATAGATTCTGGTGGAGTCAATTTCCTGATCACCGTACTTTTTCAAAAAGGCCTGATCCACCTCTCGCATAGAAGTTGCGGTAGTACTATGACAAAAATGCGGGTATAGGGTGATGACAAAAATCCGCGATTTGTCCGCATCGATCCCGGGAATCACCGCTTCCGCAAATGGTTCTGTATAACGGTTCACCACACAGACATTGGTATCAGGATTTAATTCTCGCAGCATAGCCTCCAGCTGCCGGGCCTGAGTTTCAGTGGTTTTGTTGATGGGAGAATAGCCTATTTTCGCATACTCATGGTTTGAGTTCGGGGCTCTTTTTTTCGACACATAGTTGGCAAAGAACTTTCTGAATGGGCCAAATGGCGCCCGAATAACAAGTGGATCCTCGAACAACTTGAAGAGAAAAGGCTGGACGTCTTCCTCCTTNTGAGGGCCGCCAAAGTTACACATTATAATTTCGGTATGTTTCACAAGTTATTCCTATTCAATTGCTTCAGTACTCATTGTAGCGGAAAAATGGCCATCCTCTAACCAAATTTTACATGCTGCCAAAGNCACTGCTATCCCATCAGTGGCTATACTGTTGCTACCTCTGATCCTATGACTGCCTCACTCTTTATATTAACTTTACCCTGAAATGCCAGCACTGAAATATTGGAGGATGTGAATTTAATAATTTCATCTACCTGAGTTTCCAGCAGCAAACACTATCTGCCACACAAGTTTGGGNAAGAATCATCTTAAATGCCTCATCCATATGGATCAGCCCCCCTCAAACCAAGCATATTTAGCAACTAATTCGGAGACTGATATCGGCTATGATTTCAACTGATTTTTTTAAGTGCATCAATTAAGTTACAGGGAGTAGAAATGAATAGAATCTATCACTAGGCCCTGATATCAATACTGAGAGTGATGCTGAAAGCCCTTGGTAAGCGGTAATACAAGAAACCAGGTCAGACAAAGATCCCGCAACCCGGAGATACGNATGCCCGAAGGCCCCGAAATAAAACAAGCCGCCGATAAGATTGCCCGCGCCCTTGTCGGAGAAACCTGTCTGGAAGTATTCTTTGCTTTCGAACACTTAAAAGGTTTCGAATCTCAACTTTGTGATCAAGAAATTATGTCTGTCGATGCCAAGGGTAAGGCGCTACTCATCACCTTTGCCAATCAACTGAGCATCTATAGTCATAATCAATTATACGGAAAATGGATGATCTGCCAGCCCGGTAAATTAGCAAAAACTGGAAGACAGCTACGGCTAGCCATACACAACCGCAAAAAATCAGCCTTGCTCTACAGTGCATCCGACATCGAAGTCCTTGAACCAGATCAGATTCTCATCCACCCCTTTTTGAGCAAACTGGGACCAGATGTACTGGACCAAGAGGTGGACCTCCAAATCATCAAAGATNGCATCACCGACAGTCGCTTTCAGAGNCGCAGTATTGGCATACTNCTNCTGGATCAGCATTGGNTAAGTGGTTTGGGGAACTACCTGCGGAGCGAGATTTTATTCGTATCTCAACTAACGCCCCAATTAAAGTTAAAGGATTTAACTCCNGAGCAGGTTCATCACTTTGCGGCAGCGATTCTTAAACTAACCAGGCAATCATATAAGACCAAAGGCATNACCAATGATCTTAAAACAGTTGAAAGACTGAAGGGAGANGGGATTAAACGCAGGTTTCTGAGNCATTATGTCTTCGCCCGCACCGGACGCCCCTGTTATCTTTGTGAACATCCTATACAGAAAACTTACATCGGTGGCCGCAGACTTTATTATTGTGAATCCTGTCAGGGAGAAATCTCCTAGACAAGGCAGGCAGCAGGGAGTGATATGTTAAGAATAGTGCTAGGNGACCAACTCTTTCCCGCAAAATATTTTGACAAAAAACAAANAATTTTCATGGCTGAGACATGGGATTTATGTACTCGNTATNACTATCATAAGCAAAAGATCTATCACACCTTGGCATCCATGCGCCACTTCGCAGAGCTTATGGAGAAAAAAAACTTTNAGGTTCACTATAGCAAACTTGACCCNAACAAAAAGCCAACNTTTCTNACACTCCTTTCGGCCTATATTAAAAAGCACAAAGTTGACAAGCTGGTGATNGTTGAACCAGCTGATCAATTTATGCGGTCAGACTTGATCGATTTCGCNAAAAAACATCACCTCAATATTGAGCTCGAACCCAATCCAAGCTTCATGATTGATGTTAACTGGTTTGCCTCATATATGGAGGGGAGAAAACGCCCCTTTATGAAAACTTTTTATGAAAAGATCCGCCGTGAAACCGGCATTTTGATGACAGGAAACAAACCTTTAGGGGGCAAGTTTTCTTTCGATAGTGACAACCGCAAAAAATTGCCCAAAGATTTTGAGCCTGCNCCCATCAAAACCATGATTCCNGGCGCCATTGAAAAACAGGTTATCAANCTGGTCAACCGCTATTTTCATAATCATCCAGGCACGCTGGAGCAGATCTGGCTTCCAGTCACCCGCGCTCAAGCCCTCAAACAATGGAGAGGTTTTCTTAATCATAGAATGGAAAAGTTTGGTGACTTTCAAGACGCACTGCACCCAAAAAACCCTTTTTTATATCACTCGCTCATCTCTGCCAGTATGAACATAGGCCATCTTTTGCCGGAGGAAATCATTGAGGATGCCTGTGCAGTCCATGAAGACGGCCAGATTCCCTTAAACAGTACCGAAGGTTTCGTTCGGCAAATCCTTGGATGGCGCGAGTTCATCAGACTGATCTATGAATCCTATTCTTCAAGGCTGTATGAGACCAATCACTTTAATCATCAGCGACAACTCACCCCCTCTTGGTATCATGGCACCACGGGACTGCCTCCCATGGATGATGCCATTCATCATGCTCAGGCATATGGTTATTGTCATCACATCCAAAGATTGATGGTCGCAGCTAATTTGATGAACCTTTGCGAGATTGAGCCAACCCAGGCGTATCGATGGTTTATGGAAATGTTTGTCGATGTGGGTGACTGGGTAATGGCTGCTAATGTATTCGGCATGGGACTGATGAGCGACGGTGGTATTTTTGCCACCAAGCCTTATATTGCTGGCTCTAATTACATCCGCAAGATGAGCCATTACAGTAAAGGTCCATGGTGTGATATTTGGGATGGGCTCTACTGGCGTTTTGTTCACAACAAAAGGGATGTCTTGACTGGTAACCCACGCCTGTCATTGATGGTAAAATCTTTTGATAAAATGGACACCGTGCGCCGCAAAAAAATATTGAGGGATGCGGATCACTTCTTATCAGAGCACACATTTTAAATAACTGGCTCAGATTTCTCCATTCTGCAACAGCATATGCGTCCAGATTCGGCTACTGCTACTCCAGAAGAAATCCAACACTTACTGGGATATATCTACGATCCAAAACCAACACCATTTACCCTAGTACACCGGAGCTAGAGGAACGATTGGTGAATTAAAATACAGCCGTAATATTTTAAAATCATTATTAATATAGGGCTTTCTCGCCTTCCAACCACCGAAAACCGATAAGAAATGCAAGGGACGGACTTACGCTTAGGAGAATTAATGAGACGGCCGGAACTATTTGTACTGACTATGTCAGTAAGAATGGTCACTACTTTAGCGACTATTTTAATGACAGGGGCATGCCTTAACAGTTGCAGCGAAGAAATGATGCTACTTGGTAATCAATCCACCACTAAACAACCAAGTTCCTTGGTTATAGATAACGACGCCGACGGTAGCATCGACGAACCTGTATCCGTAAGTGGTACTTTTCTTACTTTTGAATGTTTTAAAAATCCAGAAACACAACTTAATAATCAATTGATTCACTGTGGTTTTGAAAATGAATCAGGAGTACAGCAAAAGCTTAATATGGTCACCGAAGTGAGCATTNCAAACTTGCCAAGGGATGACTTCTTCAAACAGGAATCTACGCTCCTCAATTTCCAATGGGATATCTGGTTTCCAGCAGATACCGATTTAACCAACCTTAAAGTAATCCCTTTATTGGACAACGTNCCCAAGACACTTAAGGTGAAAGTNTATGAAATCATTAAGGATATGCCTGAGAAAACCGCCGAGCTAATCTTAGCAAATTTGGAAGACTATATAGATGAAGATAACGATTATTTTAGCCTGACTCCAAGCCCTCAGACTTTTGATAATGTTAGCGGTTTCTTTCATGAAAATGAACCTAATAATGACGGTGGTATAGATGATCAACAAACCGAAGTCGAAAGCTGTCTGACCATGTGGGTGCGAACCCAACCAAGAACCTTAGGCCGNCCTCCTTTCGTCACTGCAGCCTGGAATGATGAGAGTTGCGCTTTTGATATTCGCATGCAACCATTTGCTTGCCAGCATAACTTTAATCCTATGGATTGGNTNCTNTCTGAAAGACTGGGAAATCCTGCAACTAGTCTCGCAGAGGGTGATCCTTGCCCGCAAGGCTATCACTGGGATCATCCTGATACTGAAGAGGAAAANGAGGAAGTCAAAANGTTAAGTAGAGACAATGCTCCAGCCAACGAGCAATTTCAAGTTTGGCTTAATCTGAAGATTTCCGGCAGAGATACAGACAACAACGTTATTCTACTCGATCATATTCTCAAGCAGCAATCGGCAGAAGAAATGGCAGAATAACAGAGCNGCCATTCNCCCTGCCGNGNCTCGTTAATTGCGATCGAAATTTACATCNTTGAGNACTTTCATNACCCATTNGCGTTTTTCCAGAACACTGGATAANGGCACAACATGGGTTTTAAACATTGCCTTCCCAGATTTTTTTTCTATACTAGCGACTTTTTTCGATGCTAACTTCCGACGCTTATAGCTCTGTTTATTGAAAGCAACATTCACCGTGAAATCCTGATTCACCCCAGAGATCGCTACCCCTTTGAGAACAGGAAAGCTATATAGTTTTCCGCTAATCCACCCCTGAGCCCGTGGTCCCTGTAACCAGCTGATCAGGGCCTTCGCTTCTGCTCTCCTTTTTTGATTTTGGGTAAGAGCAACACCACTCCTTAGCAAGACTGTACCTGAGGCCTTTTGNTCGGGAAAAAACATCCTTGTTGCTTCCGCCCATGGCTTTTGTTCTGGGATACCTAACATCACTCCGTAATAATAGTGATTGGCAATGGCAAGGTCACACTTGCCCTGCATGATTGCCTTGATTTGGGCCCGATCATTACCTTTGGGAGCTCGGGCTAAGTTAGCAGCGAGGCCCCGGATGAATTTTTCTGTTTGCTTGGGACCATAAACCACAGCCAGTTGACTAAACAGACTTAGGTTATAGTTATGATAGCCACTGCGTATGCAAATACGCCCCTTCCATTCCGGTTTCGCCAGATCAAAATAGCTATCTAGCTGACTGGGTTTAACCTTTTTCCGATTAAAATAAATGACTCTACCCCGCGATGATAGGGAGGTATACTTACCGGCTGTATCCCAATACTTCTTATCGACCGGACTATTTTTCCATAGCTTAGCATCAAGCCCTAATAATCCTTCTTGCTTAAACTGTTCCAGTAAAAATATATTCTTTACTAGCACCAAGTCTGCTTCCCTAGGACGGGCACGAAAACGATTCACTAAACCTTTTTTCAAGTAGACCGACTTGACGGTAATGCCNGTATCCTCTTGAAACATTGCCCATAATGGTTGCAAATGATTGGACGTACGATCCGTCATCACACGCACTTCTGATCCCTTCGGAAAACCTTTCGGTTTAGGCTCAACCTTGGATTCTGGNCCTGCACTCAGAGGAATGCTAATCGAAAAGCAAAGCAAAATCATACATAAAAGAGGACACCACTTCAGNCGNAGGAAAAAAGTCTTGATCATCTTGATACCACTCCACTTGATTATACTTTGAACCTAAATAATGATGATTTAACTGTATAACCTTAACATGGCTGGAAAAAATTTGAAGAGGCTTCTGCTAAATCGAGAGAATCCATTATGCTCAACAAAATATCCAGGGAAACATAAAGATAGATCTTAAAGAGATGTTTAAAGGCACTTTATGATCATTTGTGACATGCAGTCGATGGGAATAAAACGCTATTATTTTATCTCCATCATACCCTTCACGTATTCGGGGGGCAACACAGATAACGCTGGGGAATTCTCGTAGTCGGTTTTTATATTGTTGCGAAATGTTTTCATCACGTCAGGTAGAGCCTTAAAAAAAGTTTTGACTTTCTTCGAGTTCAAAGCCTTAGTTTCATTGGTTCTGACTGTCTTGTAAAAGGGCATCCCGTCATAAACCTGTTTTGCCTTTCTTGATGATATCGCAGGAAAGGTCTCAACTAGTTGAGTTTCAGCCTCGCTAGGATANGGCACNAGCATTAAAGCNGCATAATCTTNCGGCNNCANTCCCTGCTGATANNCATCGATCACTTCTTCTAATGATAAATGCACAGCTTCCTTTGCCAGGGTATAGGCNTCATTGCTGCCTTTATTAGCATAAAGCAACTGCCCATCACATAAGGTTTCCCATTGGTCTCCTCGAGCATTGGTCACCTTCAACCCATGATCACCGTCCCCATGNATATGNCCATCATTATCATGTAAGAACTGGGATAAAACAGCACCAGCCACATAGCTTAANCCNTCAGACTCTGCCCAGGTCACTGCTTCGGGTCNCNGNGTGTTCTAATATGCCCAGCGGCAAAGGAGTCAGTGAGAAAATGATCTGCAATACCATTATAAAATAGAGCCTGATAAAAAAGCTGCTCAGAACGTTCCTTATCTAGGTTCCGCAGTTGGTTTGCCTCCAGAGCAAGTGTAATCGCTTGCTGATGGATGGTTAGATAGGTTTTGATATTATGCCACCCAAAATGCTTTATATTGTCGAGCGCAAGGTTTACATATGGAAACCAGAGCACTGTGAATTGAATATTATGGTCCGGCAGCGGTGCCAGAGGGTCTGTTTCTCTTTGTTTCAAAGCACCAACCTGATCCTGCCAAAGTTTTTTAACCCTATTTAACCTCTCACTAACCTTAGCCGAGGCAGTATCCTGCCATACCTTCTCTGGATCGTCATAGAAGTCACCCAGAGCAATTAGTTCTCCATAGCTCATGGCTTCTTCACCATTCTTGCCGGGAATCCTTTGGCTACAACCAAGATCAATTTCTCCGCAGAGTTCGGCATAGGCGCCATCACCCAGAAGCATGTGCTCGCCAGCAATAAAGTTTAGTTTGCTTTCATCCTGCTGAGGTCCGCTACAGGCAGCTATCAAAAAACCAAAAGTACTTAGAGCTAACAACTTTATGCCGTTTCTCAATTGAATCGATTTTATTAAATGGCTCATACTGATTCCAGTCTGTTGATAGCTAAAGAAAATATAATTTAAAAATATGCCTCCCGGTTGGCAAAGCGCTTTCAAGCAAAACCAGTACCGGTGAGCAAAGCGATACAACACCATTATGAAAATAGGCGCAAACTAAAAGAAGCTTAAATCTAAAACCGTCGTTGTCATGCACCAAAAAGTACACTTTTTATAGTCATGATGAAAACAAAGCGGCTATTTTTTCCCATGACGACGACGGATCGAAATACTTTCTAGGTCGATCGTTCGAGTCACTTAAACAAATTAATACAACACCGCTCACCCTGAAAGACTACACCTGACATTCATTACCCAGGTCCGATCTGCTAAGACAATACAAACTTAGTCACCCCTATCAACAGAAAAAATTTTAATCCACCCAAGGTTACAAAGTAATTAATTAATTTTTGACAATCAGTACCTGATGCCTTTTTAAAGTCACGGCAAAAAGACATGTCATAATAAGGTTGTTTTTACCCGACAAAAAGACCGTATCTAAATTGGTTCGCCGCCAATTTGGCGTTAAAAGTTACAGAATAAATAGAAAATGTATCTAAATCATCACACCCACATTGTTTCTTCCGACATAATGCGAACAAATGTCGCACCTACCTGGTATATTTACTGAAACGAGGTTTAAAAGTTTCGATCTTTTAGGTATTAAGGAGCTCTCAGCAAGCGATTAGCCAAGGGGCAGAGTAATGGAAACTGCAGAAGAATCCCCTCACCAATCAATTGATGTACTCTTTCTTGGAGCAGGCCTCTGGTCATGCCTCATGGCGTGCAAATTATTGGAAGCGCAGCCTCATCTCCGGATTACAGTGCTGGAGCAATCAGAGGATCCATCCGCTCACCGTCGGACCTGGAGTTTTCATCAGTCAGATCTGGACGTGAACCAACTTCCTCCAGAGTGGATGGATGAATTTAAGCCCCTTAAATGGCCAGGATATCAAATCAATTTTCCCGCCCGCAAAAGGCGGTTATCTATTGGTTATCGCATGATCAGTAGTGACTCTTTCTACCAAAAAGCGCGCAAGCTCTTAGGCAACAACCTGATCACTAATGCTGCGGTCAGTGAGGTTAGCGAAAATCGGGTGCTGCTAAAAAGTGGCAAGAGTTATCATGCGCCCCTTATTCTCGACGGTCGGGGTCTATCCAATCATTCATACCCCCGCGGCTATCAAAAATTCCTAGGCCTACAAATCAAGGTAAAAGAGAGGCATAACCAACAAGAGCCCATTCTGATGGATGTAACCGTCCCCCAGCATGACGGGTTTCGCTTTGTATATACTCTGCCGCTGGACGATAAACGTTTATTAGTAGAAGACACTTATTATGCAAACGGTCCTGAACTGGATATGAAAACACTCCAGCAGGGCATTGAAGCATACTGCCATCGCCAGGGCTGGCAGGATTTTGAAATCGAAGATCAGGAATCCGGCGTTTTGCCCATACCGCTCTGGTCAAAAGACAGTTGGCTGAAAGAAACCGCAATCGAAGGTCAATCACTCACCCATGTTCCCATTGGAATGCGGGCTGGAATGTTCCATCCGACCACTGGCTATTCCATCGTCGCAGCCATGACCAGCGCCTACTGGCTGACTCAACAGGATTTCAGTGAGCCGCAAGCAGTTGCAGTAGCGTTGCGGCGGCGGCAACAGGAAATGTGGGAAAAGGGCGCCTACTACCGCCGCTTAAATAATATGTTATTTCTGGCTGGAGATGCCTCCACCCGTTATCAAGTTCTGCAAAAATTTTATGGACACCCTGTCGATTTTATCGGCCGGTTTTATGGACAAAGACTAAAATGGTTCGACAAATTAATGATGCTAACAGGTAAACCGCCGGTGCCATTGCTGGCAGGACTTGCAGCGTTTTTTAGCCCAATGAGAGAAGCGTATGAATTGCCCTCAATTAAATAAGCTAACTAACCGTTCAGGCTCCAATGGGGAATCGTTGTCGAGCCAGCCCGTGAAAACCAAAATTGGTCAACATTTTTGGCAAAACACAGATGCTTTGGGACAAAAGGTACTTCCTTACTTAGAGGAAAACTTATTTATTCCCGTACAGGATTTCCTCCAAAGACCTAGTAAAGGCTTTCGGGCTGAATTAGTCTCTGTCGGATTTAAACTATCTACCATTATGCAGGGACAGGAATCTCTTAGCCCGATCCAACTGAAAAGGCAGCAACTCTGCCAGGATCTGGTTGAATGGTTGCACGGCGCATCGCTAATCATCGATGATTATCAGGATCAAAGCCCGGTCCGCCGTGGCCAAGCTTGTTACCATGACCTGCATGGGGGGCCTCAGGCGATAACAGCAGGCAATTGGGCCTATTTCTATCCTCTGCGATTTATTGATCAAATGGAATTAGCACCCGATGCAAAGCTGAAGCTTTATGAAACCTATTTTTCAACTTTGGAATGGGCTCACCTGGGACAGTCCTTGGACATATCTGTGTCTATCGACCAAGTAGCACAGGACAATATTGCTGAGGTGGTGACCTTTGCTGCCAGAGAAAAAACCGGGGCGTTAACAGCACTGGCCTTACAGCTTGGTCCTCTGGTGGAAGGTTTAGATCCTCGTTTAACCGATGCCATCAGAAAATTTGGTTCTGCATTTGGTATACTCCTGCAAAAATTTGATGACATCGGTAACACTCTCAGCAGCAAAGAACCAGAAAAACGCTATGAAGATATCAGAGCTCTGCGTCCATCCTGGATTTGGTCTTTGGTAGCGGAGCATTTTTCTGCTGATAGCTATCGTGAATTCACAGATCAAGCATCGCAGCTAAAACAGACGTTTCCTCAGACCGAAACTTTTGACACCTGGCTGCAGGAGAATAAAGTCTACGAATTAGCAAAAAAAGTTGGAAAACAAGAAATTAAAACACTTACAGCATCCTTAGATGATAAGAACCAAGGGCCTCTTCATCATCTATGGCAAATACAACAGGATGATTCATCTCTGCCATTGCAAGGCCCTATCGTCTTATTAAAATCCTTATGTGAGAGGTTAGAACATGCCTATACTACCAGTCGCTGGCCAGAATAAAAAAGAAGCAGCCGTTATCGGCAGTGGTTTTGGTGGCATTGCTGCCGCAATCAGACTGCAGGCTTCAGGTTTCAAAACCACTTTGTTTGAAAGCAGGGACCGTGCCGGCGGACGTGCTTATCGCTATGAGATCGATGGCTACTCGTTCGATGCCGGACCAACAGTGATTACAGTGCCAGATACGATTGAAGAACTGTTTCAAATTTGCGGCAAGGACATGAATGACTATGTTACTCTCATGCCGGTGGAACCGTACTATCGACTATACTGGGAGGATGGTAAGCAATTTGATTATTCTCAACATAGTGAAAAGCTAAGAGAACAGATCAAAGCCTTGGCTCCTGATGATCTTGACGGGTATGATCGTTTCTGCGCCTATGCGGAACAAGTCTATGAAAAAGGTTACAAGGAACTATGCCATGTGCCCTTTTTGAAANTCACCGACATGTTGAAAGTGGCTCCCGATCTAATCAAACTCCAAGCTTACCGGTCCGTATATTCTACGGTCAGTAAATTTGTCAAAAATGAGAAAATGAGACAGGTACTGAGCTTTAACAGTTTACTGATAGGTGGCAACCCATTCCAGGCTTCGGCCATTTACACTCTGATCCATCCTTTGGAAAAAAAGTTTGGGGTTTGGTTTCCTAAAGGCGGGACTCATGCTCTCATTATGGGTTTAATTAAGTTATTTGAAGACATGGGTGGTAAGTTATTGCTCAACNCCCCAGTTGAAGAAATCATCACCGACCAGCACACCGTCACNGGAGTCCGAACTCACCAGGGCATCCANTCATGCAACGCCGTNGTCAGTAATGGCGATGTCCATCAAACTTANAAGCAACTNTTGGCCCGAGAACCTAAGGCAAAAACCAAAGCCTGGAAAGTTGGCCATATGAGGCATTCAATGTCATTGTTTGTGATGCATTTTGGAACCAACAAAAAATTTCCGAATTTAGTCCANCACAACATCTTGCTGGGCAANAGATANAGAGGCTTGCTGGATGACATCTTTCACAATGGAGTNTTGGCAGAAGACTTTTCNCTTTATCTGCATGCTCCNGGACGCAGTGATCCATCGCTAGCACCGGAGGGTGGAGAATCATTCTATGTGCTTTCGCCTGTGCCGAATTTAAAGAAGCTTCCTGAGGATTGGGACAAGATCGGACAGATCTATGGNGATCGCATTCTGAAGGCTTTAGAAGATCAGGTAATGCCTGGACTGCGAGACAGCATCGTGGTNAAGAAAATATTTACTCCGAAGGATTTTGAAAACGAATTAGGNGCCTATCAGGGNGCTGCTTTTTCACTAGAACCAACCCTCACCCAAAGTGCATGGTTTCGGACTCATAACCGTGACAGCCGGATCAAAGGTCTTTATTTTGTNGGNGCTGGCACCCATCCTGGNGCTGGCGTTCCTGGAGTGATCGGTTCAGCGAAAGCAACCGCCTCNGTGTTGCTGGAAGATTACGGCCTGCAGCAACCGGANTTTGATCGGGCAGTGATACCTTCGCAATTTCCAGCACCAGGAGCTGAACTTACCGCAGGGAGTGTTCACTGATGTCGTTCACTGCACTTTCTGCACATGTCGTTGAAGAAGCCAGGCTAACAATGAAAAAGGGCTCTTTGAGTTTTTTCCTGGCCTGTCAACTGTTGAAGGAAAAAGCACGGGTTGCCATTTACTTTCTGTATGCCTGGTGTCGGTTTTCAGACGATGTGATTGACCAGGATGTGTCAGGGCTTGAGGACCTTGATTTAGAAAAAAGGCTTACTCTACTGCGACAAGATACGCTGGGAGCGTTTGAGCAAAAGCCCCAACCTCTGGCGCTGAAAAAAATAGCCGGCAGCACCCTCGCCTTTAAGGGGATGGCTCTTTTAAATCAGTCTTATCAGTTACCATCGATTTATCCTTCTGAATTACTAGAAGGGATGAAAATGGACGCCGAGGGTTATACGTATCATACTTATGCTGACCTTGACCTATACTGTTATCGGGTAGCCGGCGTCGTCGGCCTGATGAGCTGTCATGTGCTTGGGATTACCGATCACGAAGCTTTGGCGCATGCGGATGCCTTGGGTCGAGGGATGCAGCTCACCAATATTGAAGCCTGGGATGGGGAATGTAAGCAGAACCGATGGATCTCCTGGAGTCATGCAGCCACCTGC
>PBRN01000047.1 GCA_002725955.1 Pseudobdellovibrionaceae bacterium | reverse complement strand
TTATTTGGGAATACGGTGCGTTTCGTTGGGGAATGCTTCTATCCGAGCATGTTCTCTGATTCTGGGCAGAATGAACGTCTAAAAACTAGTCATTTTTGGCTGTGNNGTCAANAATAATCAATAAAANNAATNNNTTAANNTAGTGNNNTTTATTTATCACCTGTCAACTTTAATTGACGCTTTCCATAATCTGATGGTGANTNANTGATGAANGGCACAGATTGAAACCAAGACTCCTACTNACTCTTGNGANAGAGTAAGTAGGAGGCGANTCAGGAGNGTTCTATCCCCCTGAAATGAATNTCTCCGTTGAGCAGTTCACAAANCACGTTACCTTCAGGNAAGACNCCTNAAAGTAGNTGGCGTGATAGAGGTCGCATGATNAGGTTATTAAANACGCTGNGNAGAGNTCNGGCTCCATAGGTTTCAGAGTATCCTNTTTCGGCTAGNGTATGATAAATATCCTNATGCAAAGTGATCGCTAGNTTCTGCTGAGTGAGTTTTTCATTNAGCNGAGCTAGTTGCTTNTCGATGATATTTGTCATAACTCCCTTATCTAAGTTTTNGTAATGGAGAATGCCATCAATTCTNCCCAAGAGTTCAGGNCGAAAATCTTTTTCGATATCAGNCGANTTAGAAGTAAAAATTAAAATAGTATTCTTAAAGTCNATCANCCGTCCTTTNTTGTCAGTAAGTCTGCCGTCATCNAGTATTTGTAAGGCAATATTGCCNAANTCNGGATGTGCTTTTTCGATTTCATCAAANAGGATAACTGAATACGGTTTTCTTCTCACTGCTTCAGTTAAAACCCCNCCTTCTTCATAGCCAACATAACCAGCCGGTGCACCGATCAGCTTCGCTACGGAATGTTTTTCTGAATATTCGCTTAAATCGAGCCGGATCANACTCTTGTCCGAATTAAATAAAAATTTNGCAATTGTCTTTGCGGTTTCGGTTTTNCCGACTCCTGATGGTCCTAGTAATAGNAATGAGCCCAGAGGCCTNGATTCATCAGCNAGGCCGGCATGACTGGTAATAAGNGTTTCGGCGATTTCGTGTATAGCCTGCTTTTGACCATAGACNTTTTGNTTNAAATGGTNNTCTATTTCCANAATGTGATCTTGTTTTGATTTCANTATCTTATCCACTGGGATGCCTGTNTGCCGTTCGATGACCATTGCNACTTCCCTGGAACCTAAGATCCANTCNTGATCACATGATGATAATTGGTTTTCNATTTCNGGTATCTGAGCATANTTNATTTTTCCGGCTTTTTCATAGGCTCCTTGCANCTCTGCNTGTTCGAGATCNAACTTTAAATGNTCTAACTTGTTTTTGAGTTCCGATACCTGTTTAATGGCGAACACCTTTTCTTCCCATAACTTTTTTTCTCGNTTNAATTTTTCTTCAAATATTNTGATNTCCCTTTTNGANTCCTTGGTATTNCCTTTGACCTGCGCATTAATTTTTTGTGACCGGATCTCGCCTGCCAATTCCATTAAATGGGCTGGCATCGATTCNGCACTNAATTTCANTGCTGATGCCGATTCGTCGATAAGGTCNATGGCTTTATCTGGAAGGTTCTTGTCGGTGATATACTGATCACTNAGAAACACAGAACTAATNATAGCTTCATCTGCTATTTTTATNCCATGATGGATTTCNAGNTTNTCTTTGAGTCCCATAACAATCTCGACAGCATCTTCTTTTGATGGTTCATCNACNNTAACCGANCGGAAACGNCGGTCTAAAGCACTATCACCCAAAATATANTTTTGATATTCGTCCGCNGTNGTAGCACCNATACAATGCANATCTCCTCTGGCTAANGCCGGTTTTAATAAGTTAGCGGCATCCATGGCCCCATCGGTTCNGCCTGCTCCCACGAGCTGATGAATTTCATCAATAAATAAGATGGCCTCCCCAGATTTTTCCTTGATGAATGCTAGTAGTTTTTGAATCCTTTCCTCGAATTCACCGCGAAACTTAGTNCCNGCCATNAGTGAACCTAATTCTAGGCTATAGACGACTCTTCCCTTTAAGACGTCTGGAACTTGGTTTTTNTGGATNGCAAGGGCAAGNCCCTCTACGATTGCGGTTTTNCCAACTCCAGCGGGNCCAACCAGCACCGGGTTATTNTTTGCTCTTCTNCCTAGTATTTCCATAACAGATCGTATTTCTTTGGTTCGCCCNATNACAGGNTCAAGCTTACCTAGATTGGCNAANTCNCCNAGNTTGATGAGAAATTCCGGAGCTTCTAATGTTTCATCTTCGGCGANAAAATTTTCTTGATCAAAAATTAACTTCGGGAAAANCATCATGAATATGGCGNACTAGATCCTTTTCCTGTATTTCTCGTCCCTGNTGGACAGCATGAGAAGANGCNAGAGTGGTCCATTTTGAAAAATCAGCTGATGGNCGCAAATCGTTCANNGTAATCGGGGTNGTTGAACGGGCTAANTTTTCAATAGTTCCAATAATATTNGATTTTTCATGAGTCAGTATTTTTGCTGTTCTAGTNGCTGGGTTCAGCAGTANACCTAAAAGAAGGTGAGCAGCAGAAACCTCTGTATTATGTCTTTTTATCGCTTCAGAATATGCGATTTCCATACTTCCTGTAACAACATCATTTGCTTTGTGCATGTTCATCTCCTTCGACAGCATACTGATAGAGGAGGNTCANCCTGTNGGATGATTCCCTTTNTCTATAAGATTGTGCCTCTTTTNGTCCTGTCAAGTAGGNGATTAGTTTTTGTNTATGAAATTGAGCATTGGATAAAATGATGAAAAGGATTAATCTNACAGTAGTTAATCATAGGAGGTGNCAGTTGAGTACACANANANNNGCTAGAATTTCTNAAGGTTTGCTTAGTTTCATGTTGCTTAGTTTTACGNTACTAGGGACANCTGCAAACGCCAATAGTCAAANTAAAAATATGGTGCATGTCAAACATGCTAGAGTTTGTATGGTTACCAACCANGTTTTTGCTAAGGATCAAATTCCAGTTAAGGTCGGNGANAAGNTNTATTATGGCTGTTGTCANATGTGTAAGAAAAAATTNGNTGANAATGAAGATGTCCGNTTTGGTACGGATCCTGTGANNNGCAAAAAAGTGGATAAGTCGANGGCNTACATTGGTGCCTATTCCAATGGCGAGGTGGTCTATTTTCTGAATAAAAGTAACTTCGAAAAATATAATGGGTNAACCAAGCCTTGATGCNTTCAAGTCAANGTCGTCTAAATTANTGTTTGAATATAAACTCAGCTGATACCGGGAAATGATCTGACACTTCATACCGGTATTNTCTTTTTTCCGTTTTNGAGTCTAGATTGAAATCCCTGTGTATTCTATCNGAACCNTCTNTNACAGATAAATNTTTATTTTTCACCATAACCAAGTGATCATAATTGCCTTTGCCAATCGTGGTNGGNCCCTGAACGAGGACTTNCATTTCAACATCATGGTTCCAAAATTCTGTNGGGATATANTTTAANTNNCNGNNATTANNNGTATTTTNNGGNGGTAGTTCTANGTTGAAATCACCCATNAGCANTATCNGGTGATCAGGNTTTACCTCGGTAAGTTCTATNGNNGTTTGTTTTAGAGAGCTGAGTTCNTGTTGTCTTCTNANCAGACCATCATTGCTTNGTTCNCCATAAATAAGGTGAAGCCCCAGNACAGANATAATCTGATTACCTATTTTATAAGTTCCTAGGTATGGATCTCTTTCGTAATCTGGTTTNCCCTTGCGNCGTTGATCTTTTATGAAACAGGTTCTGTNATCATTNANTTCGTCGGCAATTTGTTGGCAGTAAGGATTGTTTNGTGCTCTTTTGATTNGTTCCGGATTAAAGAAAAATGCCACGTANTCNCGATAGCTACTTTCCCCATTGGCAAAAGGGCTTAGATCCATTTCCCATTTTTTNTCACTATTAACCTGCAGGGCTTCCCAAAGTTGTTCTGCTGCTTGGGNCGATAATATTTCTGTTGCCGCAAAAAAGTCGAGATCTTCAACTAGTTTGACTAGGCGNTNAAATTTCTTGGGCTGATCACCAAGTCGCATAACATTAAAAGTACCCATTCTTAAAGCAATAGGTTCTTTTTGGTCTGGTGAGTCAGTGGATTTTTCTGGAGTTGTAANCTTACCAGTCCCGGGGGAAACCTGATTACCTTGAGTACGGAAGTTAAAAACTTCTTTTTGAGAAGAGCAGTTAGCCAGACTTAATAGTAGNATCACAACAATATACAGCATAAGAACCTCATGATTGGCTTGGCCAATATAGCATGGTTCGGGCCATAGATCTAAGGAGGTGTTGGATTTTGTTCTAACGATGTCAAGTCTTTGATGCTGATGANGTGGATCTANTNTAGANAGCANGANCGATCAAGGTNNTGCTATACTTNGCNTGCTGCTNANCNTCATCATTTGGTTCCTTCAATTGATTTGCAATGCCTATCTCTTTGCTACTTGGTCTNTCCATGCCNGNGTTTATTCTTGNTGTNANNGGTTAGTCCCAGNAATTTAGACTTAAGAAATAAAACCAGATATAGTTGTTAAAAAACATGTCATAACATAAACTTATGTATACTCAATATGGCTCCAGTGTGCTTGTTGATCACAGATTGTAACCGTTGTGTCTATTTTTTGAGTTCAGTGAATATAGACTGATGCAAACGACGTTCTTTTAGAGGAGTCTACATGGGTTTTGAGTCAAAGGTGTTGACAAGTCGATGGTTCGAAGCAACACCGCCCAGTAAAAAAGTTTTGATTGTTCTGCATGGGCGTGGTGATTCGCTCGAGGGTTTTCTGTGGATGCCACAGTTTATGCAGTTGAACGTAAATTATCTATTAGTTAATGCTCCTGACAATTATTATATGGGATATAGCTGGTATGATTTACCCCCGGATCAGGCTCCTGGGGTAGTTCGATCAAGAAAATTGCTAGATCAATTATTTAACGAATTGGAACAAGCAGGTTACGACGATCAAGATATGATCTTATTTGGCTTTTCTCAAGGATGTATGATGGTTCAAGAGTGGGGCATGCGCTCTGAACGTCATTTGGCCGGTTGTCTGGGGGTATCTGGTAGTTGTTTGGATCCGGCAGCGTTGGTGAAAGAAGCTAGTGCAGCGGGCAAAGCCCGGCCTTATTTATTGACGCATGGGCGCTATGATGAAGTGGTTCCTTTTGAACGGACCCAAAATCAAGTCAAGGAATTAAAGCTACATTTTAATATTGATTGGCGTACATTCGACAAAGATCATACGATTGATGAGCAAGATGAAATTCCCTTATTTAGAAGTTGGCTTAAAGATAAGTTTGCCCTGTAGCTATTGTCTGATGCTTATAAATAGATGCTTTTTGTTGATGAAAACTATACGTATGACACGTAGTGTTCTTTAAAATAAAATTGGTTTGCTTGATAAACAATACTGTGAGGATATATGAAGAATTCAGCTAATATTTTTAGAGGAATTTTTGTATTATGCGCACTTTTATGTGCAATTATTTTTCTATATCAAAGTCAGAATAAGACCTCTTCTTCCACTGAGAGTGATCCAGTAGGATACCAGCTACTGGAATACCCTATTGGGAGGAGTGCTCTTTACAAATTTAGTATGAAAGAAAAAGCCTCTTTCTCGGCTCAAGCAGAACTAAAAACAGAATTGCTGGGTACATATCGTGAGACGGTTTTATCTGCCGAAGACGGTGTGGCTACTTCTCTGGTTAAGGTCGATCTTGAAAAAGTCATATGGCCACAAAATTTTAAAAATGAGCTGAAAAATCGTCTGCAGGTTGATTTGGCAAAACCATTTCTTGTTAAGCGCACCAAGGATGGGTCTATGGCGGAGGTCAGGTTCGATAAGAATATAAGTGCCGAAGGCTATAAAATGATTCGGCACTTCATTATGACCTTTAGCGCATCAGTTCCTGCAGGAACTGCGAAAAAGGAGTGGAAGACTGCAGAACCAGCTACTTTGGGAACAGCAGTATATCATTATACCAACCGATGGGATGAAAATATTGCTCATATCAATCGTAAACTAGTTTATTTTCTGAAAGGGAATACCCGTCGGTTGAGCCAAACTAATAAGGATATTAAAGTTTATGATAACAGTATTGCGTCTTTAACTCTTAGCAACGGTTTATGGCAGAATTTTAAGGGTAAAGCTAAAGTTGAGGTACAAGCCCAGCAGTTGAAGATGTTGAATGAGTTGAGTTATCAAATGGAATTAGTGAGGATTGAGAACAATCAAGTTGCATCGGAATCGATAGATAAGATAATGAAACAAACAACTAACATTGAACCCAAAAATCAATCAATGTTAGTTGAAAATAAACTGGGGGAGGATGATTTTAATCTAGTTAAGAAGGAATTAGGTGAATCTAACCTAGATCAAGACCTTCAGAAAAAAACGCGTTTATACGGTCGTCTCATAGACATCTTAAAGCAGAACCCTGATTTCATCGATAACATCTACGAGGTGGTGATTGGGTTAGATCCTGCTGCTCCTGGCTTTAGAGATCAGGTAGCCATATATCTTGGTACTCTGGGGCAGTTAAGTGATCCCGCCTCAGAAAGCGTTTTGAAGGATCTGCTATCTGAGAGTTTGGATCGATCGATCCAATTTCAGGCCCTGGCTGCTATCGGTGATCTGCCGGACCCTACCCAGCTATCTTCAATAGGTTTGATTCAATTCCATGATCGAGTAAACGATGTTGAATTAAAAAATATTGCAATGTTATCACTAGGTAGTATCAGCCATAAATCAAGAATCAAGAACCTGGAAGTCCGCAACCAGGTGACAGCCAAGGTATTAGCTTTGGCTAAAGCAGATCCTGATAATTCACATAAGTTATTGGGAGTCATGGGGAATACTGGGTCCGATGAGTTTTTACCATACATCGAGTCAGGCCTTCAGTCAGCAGATAGCACTATGAGATTAAAGGCGATTTATCAGCTAAGAAGGATGACCAGCAGAGCTGGTCTCGATGCTTTGAGTCAGGCCATTCAGTCTGAAAAAAGCCAGGAAGTCCGCATGGAAGGTCTGAAGGCATTCTATACTCATGAACCGGGGCCGGCGACGTTTGCTGCTGCCCAAGATATTGTTGCGCATAGTCCTACCGATGCCTTTAAGCTAAAAAGTCTCGAATTGTTGTACGATATGGGATCATGTTGTATTCAGGACTTAGAAGCTACGCTGCTTGATATCAGTGTAAAACAACAGGGGCAAGCAGTAGGTATCAAGGCTTCACACTTGCTGGAAAAACTTGGAGGTGCTTCTCAATAAGATAAAGTCTAGAGCTGTTTTGAACCTTGTTAGACCTTTTTAAATATATTTAATGTTTATTTAACTTACAGCTGCTATAAAAATCAAACAGTGCTCATCATTATGATGGTGACTGCGGGCACTGCCTACCGTAATATCTTGCGAAGATTAATAGCTTTATTTTGAAAAATAAATAAAAGAATAGACTGTGCATTTGGTAGCTATTTTGCATTAGTAGTCAAGCGTTGTAGGGCTAATCTTTTAAGAGGAAAAAAATATGCTGAGTAGAATACAGCTAATATTACCATTGATCTCACTCGTCTTGGTGGGTTGCGGATCTAGGGATAGTAGTGATCTGGATGGAGATACCTTTAATGAGCATATATACTGGGAAAAAGATTTAGCGATTGGTGATGAAGACAAATTTAAAATTTCGATTCATCCGGTGATCAAGAATAGTGGCGCCCACAAAAATCGCAAATCCGTGAGTCGGTTTTCTGCTGACGGTTGGATTTTTGGTTATAAATTGCCTTTTGGCAAAGAAGAAACAACAGAAGGTCAGCTGATTGATTTGGCTGCGATCATTAATCGCGGAGAACTGACTTCATACAGTTATGTGCGTGTGCTTGATGAAACAAAGTGGGAACATCATAGTCCTGAGCCCCGTCTCCAGGAAAAATTCGCACGTAATTTAAGTGCTGATATCGAGTATCCGGTATTAATGGGTGGTATTGTAGGCAATCTAAGTGTTAAGGGGTCTCTGGCAGGTCTGTTATCCACGAATTTAGTTTTTTCTTCGCCAGATGAATGGCAATTGGAAGCAGGATTTAAACCTCACCTTAACGTTGTGGCTAAGGCCAGTACAGAGGCCAAAACTAACTTTTGGCTAAGAGCGGAAATTGCAGGTCAAGTTGATATAGTTGATTATGGCTTTGACTCGGCTCTGATCGCTACCTACGAACCTGATACCAGAGAGCTATCTTCAGATTTGATTGTCGATGATCATAAAATTGAAGGGCTAGGTGGTAAGTTATCCGTTATGGCCGAAATGGGTCCTGATAGTGATGCCAGTGAATTAACGAAAGGTCTTTGGACGTCAATCAGTAATAACGGTGAGATATTAAAGTACTCTCATGTAATCTATGAGAAGGAACAATCTCTATTCCGGTCCATCGAGCCTATCAACCTCCGATCTTCAATTATTCTTGATGAAGAAGAATACTCTTCGTCGGAAAAGTCTATTCCCAACGTCGATTGCAGTCAAAGCTATGACGATGTTATGGAAGAGGCTAATAGCGTTAGTGATCCTTCTGAAAGAGATAGTTTAATTGATGAAGCATTGAATCTTATGATCTACTGCGGAGTCTGAATACTCTTCTTGAGTCAAAGAAACTTAATGTAAAGGAGGCTGTTATAGTCTCCTTTTTTATTTTTTGCTGATTAAAAATCATTCCATTATCTAGTTTTCTCACTGCTTACGGTTAGCTATAATCTGTTCTTGAACGGTAAAACTTTTGGGATAGTGAAAAAGGATAGTAATTTCCGTTTCGAATCCAGCTATGATGGCTATCGAGGGGAGAGCATGAAAAAGAAATATCGTAAGGCAAGTCGAGCCATACTGGTGACTCCTGAAAAAAAAGTATTATTAATGAAATATGAAAGCCCTGATGGCAGGTGGTGCGGTTGGATTACTCCCGGAGGTGGACTTGCTGCTGCTGAAACGCATACTCAGGCGCTTTGCCGGGAATTAAAAGAGGAGTTAAACTTGTCGGTTAAAGATACTGGCGAGCCTGTATTGACTTTAACCCATGAGTTTCAATATGAAAACGCCTTGGTTGTCCAGCATGATACTTTTTTTTATATTACCGTCGATGAGTTCGTCATTAATCGATTGCACCAACCAGACTCATTTGAAAGTCAGTGTATCACTGAGATCCGTTGGTTTAGTATCAAAGAACTTCAATCGTGTGATGATCTGTTAGTGCCGTCTAATATTGTCGACTATATTGAAAAATAAAATGTACTGAAGGTGATGACTTATCTTTAAAAGCAGTGAGTATAATCACCCCCAGTCATTGCTGTTTCGTTTTGCTATTCTTCGAGAATAGGCTTCATGGGGGTTTTTAATTATCTTTTTACTTTATCTATCGAATATTTTGAGACCTTAATCTTTAGATATTAATCTAGAGTCATTTAATGATATTCTATGTTGAGTCATTTAAAAATCTAATTTTGTAGATGATTACACAAGATAGTACGATGTTTAATTGTGAAGTAGTCAAATTTTGAGTCTAAATACATTCTAAGTGATGAAGCAACGCAACTCTTTGAGATTAGAAACTTGGCTATTTTTGGATCAAATGATTATTGGATGAGGTTGTAGGTATGGCGAAAATATTAGTTGTTGACGACTCGGAACTAATTTGTATGTATCTGGAGGAAACACTAGATAAATCAGGTCATCAGGTGATCATCGCTCGTGATGGCTTAGCTGGCGTAAAAGCAGCAGATGAAAATAAGGACATAGAGCTGATCATTCTCGACTTCGGCATGCCTCAGATGGACGGTGTAACTATGGCTAAGAAAATACGGGAGATACCGGAATTAGCTGAGATTCCTATGTTGATGTTAACCACTGAGTCTAATCCGATTGTTAAAGAAGAGGGTAAGAAGGCAGGTATTTGGGCTTGGATCAGTAAGCCGTTGATCGCAGAAAAATTGACTAAGACTGTAGATAATGCTCTGGAACAATATCGATCTGTGAAAAGTGCGTGAATGAATCTTTAGTGTTCATACAAGAGTTTGTTCGGACGGTCTTTGATAGGTGCCACTAACTTAAATATTAGGTATGACATGAATAAAACAGCTTTTTTTCTTATGTTAATCATTTTTTGGTATCTATCAGGTTTATGCTCATTAGTTTATGCAGCATCAGCCAGTTCAGGTGACCAGACCCTTCAGGTAAGCGCTGATGGAGAACTTAAACTTCCTGCAACGATTGCTAACATTACTCTAGGGATCAATATTAGTGATAGTAAAGCAACTGTCGTTCAAAAGAAGTTAATTACTAAGAATAATAAGCTCATCTCTTTCCTCAAGAAACAGAAAGTAAATGAATTAAGTACTAGAAACTTCCAGATCAAGCCGAAATGGTCCTATGTAAATAATAAAAAACGTCGGGATGGTTATATTGGAACCGTAGAGTTAAGTATGAATCTTCCTGTTGAAAAAGTAGGATCATTGCTTGATAAAGTTATCGCTAATGGTGCTGACGAAATTCAAGACGTCCAATTTACAGCGACAAAAGAGGAAATAGAAATAGCACGGAAAAAAGCGCTAAAAACGGCAGCAGACAATGCATTGAAAGAAGGAAAACACGTATTATCTAGTTTGGGTTTGTCGTTTAAGAGTATTCAGGAAGTTATCGTTGGCTATCGTGATATGGGAACAGGGCAAATGCCGCGCTTAGCTTTTTCTCGAGAAGCTTCCCGGGCTTCGTTTAATATTGAGGCTGGAAACATTGCGGTGAAAGCACAGTTAACGTTGATATTAAGCTATAAGTGAATTGCTTTTTTAACCGAAAGTCACTTTAAAAGTTAGTGTGATTCTTTCTATCAAATAATTTCTTCGTCCCACTGAGGTTTGCAGTTGATCTGTTTCGCCACAAAATCACTGGGGTTATCAATATTCAGATTATTATGGATATCAGATATGATGACCCTTAATACTTCTTTGTCCTCACGATGCATATCAGGCTTCAGATAGAACATAATTTTTACTCCATCGTCAAGCAGATCGGTGTATTCCACACCCTGTTTTAGAACCTCTCCATCCTTGATTTTTTCTACCAAGGTGTTAAAAATTGAATTAGCCATCTGAGCAGGTATTAACGCAGGGACGATTTCAAAATCATGATGACCGAAGCCCTCCATTAGACCATGAGTGTGATAACCAACACCAATAACATGGTGGCTAATCCAACCATATGTATCTAAATTTGATTGCTCCCAAGCGTTTCTTGCTATGCCCATGTTAAATTCTCCCAATTTTGTGTATTCGTCAAAATCATATAATTAAGAACGCTTAAAATTGAAAAAATGAGTGAGGTACAAATACTTTTCCACTCACTTCTCTGGCCTAATCGGCGATATGGTGTCTAGTCCTAAAAGTATTTTTATTGGTTTTACTGCTGAAATTTATAACTATCTATAATAAATGCATTATAAATTGAGTGTTGATTATATGATTCTAAAAAGATAAGTAAAAAAAGGTGTGTAGCGTTTTTTATTTTGGCGTAAGGTTTGTCCGACATCAGTTACCTTAGCTGCTAATTTTCGAATGGATACGAGGAGAAATGGCCACAACTGGTAGTTACACAATATCGTTCCCGATTTGTATCCACCCGTAACCGGTTAGTCTTATTTGCTTATCAAGCCTGATCTTAACTCATTTTTAATGAGGGCTGCAGAGGCTAAGCAGGACAAAAGAATCACTTGTATCGTGTGGTGAAGTATTGATTAGCCGACGATAAAGTATCATCATCAAGGGCTTCATTCCAATAAATAAACTCTGCGATATAGCCGTTAAAGAATTCACCATCACCAGTTTTACCTCCAGTTTCAAAACGGGTGTTGGATCTAGTGGCACCAAGTGCAGATTCGCTGTCGTGGTTGAACAGCTGATTCGCATTATCTATTGTACCAATAAGGTCGCCGTCAATATAACCTTTTATGGTTCCCTCTTCTGCATTGAAAACATGGGCTATTGTATAGACTGTATTGGGTTCAACCTGGCCGTTAACAGATATAAATTCCCAAGCCGGTACTTGGTCAGTATCTACCATAGTGTCCCAACCGCCAAAATATATTTGACCTTCAAATATATAGATGTTGAGACCTCTAACGGTTCCTCCTTGTTCATAAATCGTTTGGCGAGCTGTAACATCATCACCAGTTTTGATGAGTATGGTCATTGTTTTTTGAGTAAATAAGTCGAGGTTTAATTGTGTTTCACTTTGAATAGTTAAAATATCATCAACGCCATCAAATTGCAGAGCCGGAAGGTTGGATCCTAAGGCATTTTGTTGAAACGTTGGCATGGCATTGTCTTGAGCTATTCTAAACATTCTTGTGCTCTTCACAGAATCGGTCCAACTAGCCACGACATTATCTGAAAGGGTAACTCCAGAATCCGCACTGAAATAGAACAGAGGAGGATTATTTGATTCAAACTTGATATCATCATCAACAATCGAAAAGGTTACGCTCGCGGAGCCGATTGAGATAATAACATCTTCATTGTCCTCTCTATATTGGTCATTGATGATCTCAATCGTAAATTCCTTGCTCAATTCTCCCGAATTGAAAGTAAGGCTCGAAACATTTAATTGATAGTCAACATCTTGAATAGCATCTCCACTAGTGTTGATTGCCACCACCTCATTTTTGTCCGAATTGATTCTGGTCACAGTGGCTTTGAAAGGTTCTTCTCCTTCTTTGATATTAGTCGATTTGATTGATACCACTTGAATATTAGCGGCTTTCGATTCTTCCTCTATTTGAGGTAGTTCGGCCCTTGATTGGCAACCCGATAGGATGAATGGAATGAAGTAAATTATTTGTGAAAATATCTTTGTCATTAAGTCCCCCTAGAGTGCCTGCCGATCTACCGACATTCGAAAAGATTCGGTAAAAACCCTAACCAGCTCCCTGTCTGTCCTTATCGGTATAAATAGTCGAATTATTTAAAAAAAAGTTAAATACATACAAAAACAAGTGCTTGCCGACTCTGTTTTTTGGCTGCGGTTGGCTATACGAGATAAAGTAACAGGCTGAAGAGGCACACACAGCGGGGGCAGCACCTAAATGAATGAAGATGAAACTCTCACTGTTAAGCTGTTATCTTCAAGCTTCAGCCTCCCGCCTCCCGCCTTCAGCCTTACCCGGGAAATAACGAGAATAAGGAATTATTGGAAATTTTTTTGTCGTTCTGGTCATGATCATGTTTTGGTTTAACACCTATGTTGTTTGCTTAGAATGATCTTCTGGGTTTAACAATACCATCTATTTTTTTGATGGTCGTAGTGACAAATTTAAATACATGAGCTCTTGAGAAAATGGGCATAACCGTTTATGTTGTTGCGAAAGGCAATGGTATAGTGGAGTCAAAAAATGCTGCCAGAGTTTGTAGTTATAAATCCAGATAAAATCTCTCAGATTATTCAAATCCAACAAGTAAAAAAAACATGGTTAGCCGCAGAAGTTGGTGTTGATAGGAATACATTGCGGCGCTGGTTAAAAGGTGAAATTCGTAAAATCAGATGGTCTCATGGCCAAAAATTAGCGAAATTGCTTGAACATCCTTTAGAAGAAATTATTAATAAGCCCAAAAACAACGAGGTTTTAACATCAAGAGATGCGAGAGAAGATTGTGCTCGGGACATGCTTGATGGAGGAGTTAGGCAGGCTTTAATCAATACTGGTAAATTTGGTCTTGCCGACAATGTGCTTCAATGCGCTTTAAAAATCACGGAAGACAAAGTAAAACAGGCGGCTCTATTTAGAGACTTAGCGGTTACGAATCTATATAAATTAGATCTAGCTGATGCCGAAAAATTTGCCAGACAATCTATGAATTTGGCCGCTAATGGAGTTTCAGACCATCTATTTCAGGAATCCAAATCGATTCTGGGGCGGGTGATGATCCAGCAAAATATTCCTTTAGGCATTCAAATGATGGAAGAAGTGGCTGAGGTTGCCGTCGATTGGCAAAAAACACTGATACAGAGTTCTAAGGTGAAACTAGTGAATAGTTTGGGACCAGCGGTTTTGGCTAATCTTGGTGCGGCCTATAGTGTAAGGGGTGACCTTGAAAGATCTAAAGCGAGTTTGAATCATTCTCTCGACTGGATGGCTAAGGTGGAAGGGGTGAAAAACACACCTACTAGGCTGGCTATCACTCATTTACTATGCTTAGAAACGGCATTGCTTGAAGGTGATAGCTTTCAGGCTCGGGTTCATTTGCAGGCTGCCATCGAACAAGAAGAAAAAGTCACTAGTAAGTTGATTCAGACGTTAATTAATTTCAAATCCTTGCGTCTAGACCTCATGCTGGGACAATTTGATCAAGTTATGGCTAGCCTAGATCTGGTGGATGAAAAAAATATGGCGTTAGAGGTTAAGCTGGAACTATTGTTGGTGAGATGCCTGGCCTTGATTCATCAAAATAAAACCGAGACAGCTAAGGAAATGTTTCATCAGCATCGCCGTGATTTTTTGACATCCCATCTTGTTTATTGGAAACCCATTCACTGTTATCTTGCTCGGGCTAGTGCTGGTCATAAGGACGCAGAGCTGGAATGCCGTCGCTTCTTTAAAAATGTAGGAGCCACCGATTGGTTAGCTCTGGCAGATTCTCTTGGAGGATTTGCTCTCCTTGCTGCCAGATTGTTCAACCTGCCGAAGTAAAATGATGATGGTTGGCATTGAAGGAAGTTCTGAAATAGGGCTTAAGATGAATTTTCCAACCGATGGCGGCTGCAAGGCTTTGGGTAATCCCATGCTCAAAGGGTACAGCAAAGGTCGGTATTGACATGAATAATGAGAAGACCTGCTGTCGCAATTGATGGCGTTCAGCTCATCTTTGATCTGGTGAGATTCTGCATAATACTTCAGCCCTTCAAGGGACCACTTTTCTTTCTCGTCCAGCGTAAATAAAGTTAAAAAAATTAATAAGAAATGGTAAATAATACAGATATAGTGATGGTTCATGATTTTATGTTAGGGAGTGATCATGTCTTTCAATAAGACTTTGGTGGGTTACCAGGGATTAACCTTGGTTTTGGCGTGTTTTGTTAGTCTAGTCAGTTATGCTAGCTCTGATGGGCAGGTGCTTCGTAAAAAGCCCAATATCGTGTTTCTATTTACGGATGACCATGCTGTTCAGGCTATAAGCTCCTATAATAAGCAGCCGCTGGTGCAAACCCCTAACATTGATCGTATCGCTAAAGAAGGGGTCCGGTTTAACAAGGCCTATGTCACTAATTCTATCTGTGGTCCTTCCAGAGCTACCATTCTTACCGGTAAGCATAGTCACAAAAACGGTTATAAGGTTAACTTTCGCGACTTTGATGGTAGTCAAAATACCTTTCCCAAGGAGTTGCAAAAATTAGGCTATACCACTGCTTTGATTGGCAAGTGGCATTTGGGTTCGGATCCAACTGGATTTGATCACTGGGATATCCAGAGTAAAAAAGATCGGGGTGGCCAAGGGTCCTACTATAATCCGCTGCTTCGGTCCAAAACTAAAGATGGTATTAAAGAACGGCGGGTCGCTGGTTACAATACTGAAATTATAAAAAACTTGGGTAAATCCTGGCTGAAGCAGCAGGACAAGAATGAACCCTTTATGCTGATGTTGCAGTTTAAGGCCCCTCATCGAGAGTGGGAACCGTCCCCAGCTTATTTCGGTGTTCACAAAAACTTGAAGGAGCCTGTGACTCTCCATGATCAATATGAATACCGGGGGTCTGCTGCGAGTATGCAGCAAATGACTTTAGCCAAGCACATGATAGCGAAAGATACTAAGCTGGTTCGTCCTGTAGGTATGACTGATGATCAGGCTGCTCTGTGGGATCGCCATTACGAACCTATGATTCATAAATTTATTGCACAAATCAACCGCGGCTATTTTGGTTGGTTTGATGAGCAGATGTTTATTGATTATGTGATTGGCGATGTCAATCAATATGGAAAACCCCCGGGTCAAATACTGTCTGATCTCAAAACCATTTATGGGCTTAGTTTCTCTAAAATAGATGAATATGCAAATCACGCTAATGATAGCGTTGACCGCAATATTATGTTTCGGCAAAAGTTAGTCAGCTGGAAATACCAGAGGTATATGGAGGATTATCTGGGATGCATTAGTCATGTCGATGATGCGGTTGGTGATGTTGTCAATTATCTAAATGAGTTGGGTTTGGCAGAAGACACAATTATTGTCTATTCTTCTGATCAGGGTTTTTATTTAGGTGAGCATGGTTGGTACGATAAGCGCTTCATGTATGAACAGTCCCTTCGCACGCCGCTATTAATTAAGTGGCCTGGGGTGACTAATGGGCTTGTGAGTGATGCCATTGTTTCGAATTTGGATCTAGCCGAAACTTTCATAGATATAGCTGGGGGCACTGTCCCCGAAGACATGCAGGGGCGCAGTCTGGTGCCTCTCCTTTTTGGGCAACAACCTAAGGATTGGCGAAGGTTTCATTATTATCAATATTACCAGCATCCAGGGACTCATAATGTGTATCGACATTATGGGGTAACCAATGGTCGGGAAAAGTTAATCTATTTTGAAGATGTGAAAGAATGGGAATATTATGATCTATCTCTGAATCCCGAAGAGACCATTAATCAATACTATATACCTGAAAACAAGGCTAAAATAGAACGCATGAAAGAGGCTTTATCTGCCTTGAGGGACAAGTATGAAGTCCCCGCAAGCGATCCTCATCCGAAGCCATCAATTTTGCGGAAAGTGGACTTCAAACGGAGATTAGACCCGATCTAATCGCCTTACGGCTTAGCCCCTATGGTTTGATTAGCTATAAGTCTGGAACCGTGAATACGTTGGAGTACGTGAGAATCTCAAAGTTGGTAGCTGTGGAGGTGATCAGGGCCGATGTTCCGTTATAAACACTGTAGTTACAGCCGAAATCTACGGCTTCATAATAGGCAAGGCCTGGCCGCCACAAGTTTTTCTCATCATCAGTCGCACGGCAGGCGATGGTTTGATCCATAGCGATCCCCTCATAGCCGGAAACAATAGATTCCGGATAGACGGCTGCGGGAGTCTCGATGCTTTTCCAGGTAATTTGCTCTCCTAGCTTTCCTTTGTTAATCACCAAAACGTCATAGCTATTTTTTGGAATCACTCTTAATTCGTCATTCTGGTTGAAAGCGATTGAATAGCATCGTCCTTGTCCCAGACTGTTATTTGGTCCAGGAACCAGCTGTCCTACGATCAGGCCGTTATCGACTCCGCTATGGAGAGCACGGCATAAATAGAGATTTTGTTCTTCGTTCATATTACTTATTTGTTTGCCCCCCAATACGCTGTTGGCGTATAAGGATTCGTCCTGACCTGAGGGTTGCCACGCAAAAGGCTGATTGAAGCTTTCAACAAAAGCAATTTTAGGTAGTGAATATAAGTTCCTCTTGTTGCCGACGTAGACGGCATAATAATAATCTTCTCCTTGCTCAAGGTCGTTGATAGTAAGAGACTGAGATAATCCTTTGGAAATAATTTTTGCTCCATTGTCTAAGATCATATTAACCTGATAAGGCTCACCGTCTTTCAGGATGATGTCATCAAAGCTGGCAGTTGAGGCAACAACAATATACTCGGAACCTTCAGGAATCTCACCCTGCCAGGATAACGAGAGTACGTCTGGTTGTTCTTCTACAGTAAGGCCTAAAACTTCGGAAGGTCCGTTTGTTTTTTTTATCCAACTCTTGGTTACGGCTTCATGGGCTTTCAGCCACGATCCTTGGTTGTTCTGACCAATCACGCAAAGTAATACGGCACCATCTTCCATTTCAGACAAATCGAGCTCGATGGGAATATACGGAACTGTTGCCTGACCATAATCTGAAGATTCGCTGCAGTTAGTCCCATCAGCATAGCCAAACTTATAGCGATAAAGCGATAGGTTTTCTCCTGATACCTTAATCGAGAATTGAGTCTTACTGCTAGAGTTCTCTGGCACATTGCTTAAGTCAAAACTAGCTCTGTTGCCTGTAGCCGCATTTGCATTTTGACCTGCATCGGTAGGTTTTTCGACTTTTATTGTGGGCATGCGCCGGTCGACGCATGATGATAATAAGCTGATACTGATCAGTCCCAAGAATATATGAGCCCCCATATGCTTCCCCTTTGTTATTTTTTTGTCTCTATGAGCAATTCAGTTTGAAAGTTATCATGCAAAGAACTAACCAAATATAAAATTAATCTTTTCAGACTATTAAATGTATTCTTGTCGTTTTTCTGGTCGTTTTTGATGTCAAAGCTCTGATCAATGTGGGTGATCTTATATTTCGTTAGAAAAATAGAACACTTAACCGTGAAAGATGCATCGCAATGATTCAGCCTTATAGACTGTTTAGGCGTTGATAGATCGCATCATTCTTTTTTAGTTGATTGCATATTTTAAGAGGCCAGAAAAAAGCTCCTTTGTGGGGCGAAAACAGATAATCCTTATTGCCTTTTTGTACTAACAGATCGCCATATTTGTTTGATGTAAGTAGTCTAAAACATAGTGTTAAGATTTATTTAGTTGTAGTTTTCTTTAGTTCGGAGATCCGCAACCGATTTATCTAGCCAGGGCGAAGATAGAACGGGGGTATTCGTTATTAAATTGCTTAAGTTCATCATTCTTTTCATGACTCTGATGGGTCAGCTTGGTCAAGCTAAGTCGCAGACAACAGTTAAGCCTTTCGCCGTGAGTGAGAGGATGGATGGCCTTATGCTTGGTCATTATATGGAGACTATGGAAGATCCGGATGCTGCGGTTACGATCGAAGCGATACTTTCGGGAAGCTACAACGAACAATTTATCCCTTCCAAATCAAGTCAACCCGGTTTTGGCTTTTCTAAATCAGTTTTCTGGGCTCGGTTACACGTCATAAATGATGGAGAAAAAAGTAGAAGGCTACTAATCGAAAATCAATATGCTCAGACTGATTATCTAACTTTTTATGATATTCAAGGAGAAAGTGTAATACCCGTTACCTTGGGTGATAAGATTGCTTATGATAAGAGAGTTTTTCATCATCGCTACGTTGTTTTTGATGTGATGGTCCCCCCCGGGGAAACCACATATTATTTT
>PBRN01000046.1 GCA_002725955.1 Pseudobdellovibrionaceae bacterium | reverse complement strand
TGGGTATTTGCCTTGGCATGCAATTACTGTTCGGCTCATCAGAAGAAGGGAATACCCCCTGCCTGGGTATTATCGATGCGGCAGTAAAGAAGATTTCACCCCAACCCGGCCTGACCATTCCACATATGGGATGGAATCAGGTTGCTTTCGAACAAAACTGCCCACTATTTAAGGATATACCTGCAAACAGCTGGTTTTATTTCGTCCATTCCTTTGCCGGAACGATGGGCCCTTGGGTTATGGGCTCCGTATCGTATGGATCGAAACTGCCAGCGGTCGTTAAATGGAAAAACTTTTTTGGTACTCAATTTCACCCCGAAAGATCTGCTGAAGCAGGGTCTCAACTGATAAGGAACTTTTTAGATCTATGAAAATTTACCCGGCTATCGATCTTATTGGCGGTCAAGTCGTGCGGCTAGCCAAAGGCGACTATCAGAAAAAAACAGTCTATGGAGAAGATCCATTAACCACAGCTCAGGATTTTCAAAAGCAAGGCGCTGAATACCTCCACGTGGTCGATCTAGATGGGGCGAAAGATCCTGAAAAACGTCAGGTTGATCTGATTGGACGGATCGTGCGGGAAACTGGGCTTAAAGTACAAACCGGTGGTGGCATTCGTTCGTTAAGGGATGCAGCAAATCTACTCGAACAAGGTGTCCACCGCATTATCATCGGAAGTATGGCGGTAAAAAATCAATCCGAAACCTTAGAAATCATAAAGTCACTGGGAGCTGAACACATCACTTTAGGCCTCGATATTCAGCTCATCGACCGAAAACCAATGGTAGCGATTCATGGCTGGCAGGAAGTATCAAAAACCAGCGCTGATCAGCTGCTAAAAGTTTACCAAGCTGCCGGCGTAACCAACATCTTGTGCACAGATATCAGCAAAGATGGGATGTTAACGGGACCTAACTTCAGCCTTTACCGACAGCTACAGCAGAACTGGCCCGACCTTGACTTCATAGCGTCAGGAGGGATTCATAGCCTCGAGGATCTTACCCACCTCAAGCAGGACAACACCAGTGGAGTCATTATTGGTAAGGCTCTGTATGAAGGCCGCTTCAACCTAAAGGAGGCTTTGCAGTGTTAGCAAGAAGGATCATACCATGCCTCGATGTTCGTGATGGTGTTGTTGTTAAAGGTGTCAAATTCAAAGACCATGTGGTCCTGGGAGGCATCCTGGAGTTGGCAAAAAAATACCGTGATGCCGGAGCCGATGAGCTGGTGTTTTATGATATTACTGCCAGTGTAGAAAACCGCACTGTATCAAGGGAGTGGATTACTGAGACCGCAAAGGAGCTCGATATACCGTTTGCTGTAGCCGGTGGAATCAAGTCTATCGAGGATGCTCGTGCCGTATTTCATGCGGGAGCCGATAAAATTTCCATTAATTCACCAGCCCTTAATCGACCTGAACTGATTAACGAACTAGCCGCAACCTTCGGTTCTCAGGCGGTCGTCATCGGCATAGACTCAATGGACACTCCTGAAGGCTATATTACCTGGAAATATACTGGGTCTGAAAAATCAGCTCAGGCCACTGGATTAAAAACTCTAGACTGGGTAAGAGAAGTTCAAGACCGTGGCGCTGGAGAAATTGTATTAAACTGCATGAACCAGGATGGCATGCGCAGTGGCTATGCGATCGAACAGCTGCAAAAGGTCAGGGCTATAACCTCGGTGCCATTAATTGCTTCGGGAGGAGCTGGCTGCCGAGAAGATTTTAAACAAGTATTTAAAGAAGCGCAGGTAGATGGCGCTCTGGCTGCTGGAGTTTTCCACAGAGGTGAAATTGAAATTCCAGAATTGAAAAGCTGGTTAAGACAAGAGGGAGTATCGATCCGTGAGTGAAAAGAATCTATCCATAGACTGGGAAAAAATGTCAGGACTCGTGCCTACTATCGTTCAAGATCAAAATACCTCCGAGGTACTGATGTTGGGCTATATGAATAAAGAATCTTTAGAAAAAACAATCGAGACCGGCCTTGTAACTTTCTATAGCCGGTCCCAAGAAAAGTTATGGACTAAGGGTGAAACTTCCGGAAATACCCTTACACTTGTCTCAATTGATCAAGATTGCGATAACGACTCTTTACTCATAAAAGCCCACCCTAAAGGACCAACCTGCCACAAAGGTACTATAAGTTGTTTCGATTCAGCCCCCGCTCCTGAATTGGGCTTTCTGGGATCCTTAAGTGCACTGGTAGCTTCAAGAGCTGAAAAGTTACCAGAAGGCTCCTATACCACTAAACTATTCGAAGCTGGNATCCATCGTATGGCACAAAAAGTTGGTGAAGAAGGCGTTGAAGTTGCATTAGCTGCTAAAGATGATGACCAGAAAGAGTTTTTGGGAGAAGCAGCGGACTTAATTTTTCACNTGATGGTACTGTTGCAAGGTAAAGGTAGCTCACTTGCAGAAGTGGTGAAAATACTACAAAGCCGACATTCAAACTAAACTTGAACCCAATTGCTCCTTTTTATTTCAGTTGTTTTTTGTGATTTTTGAATCATTTGATTGACTAGCTTTCGCTAAGCCAACTATCCTTTTATTTGAGTTAAATTATTCTGGATTGACTAAATAGTTTCCATCCAGAACTAAAACCAAAAGGGGGTTGTCTTGAGTTTAGGTGCGCTACTCATTTGTGCCTATATTTTCTTAATGGCATGTTTTACTGGAATCGAACTAATATCAAGAGTTCCGACTACTTTACACACNCCTCTTATGTCGGGGTCTAATGCCATTTCTGGAATTACTATCGTTGGTGCGTTGACAGCAATCAGTGCTGAGACATCGCAAGGGATTATGATCATCGCTTTTATGGGACTTGTATTCGCCTCCATTAATGTTTTTGGTGGCTACACAGTGACAGATCGTATGTTAAAGATGTTTGGCAAAAAGAAATAAAAGGAATGCAATATGTCAGTGCTGGAATTCACCGAAAAGCAAATTTATATAAGTTTCGTTTATTTAGTCTCAATTGCGCTATTCATANTAGGTATCAAATCTTTGAGTTCGGCGAAAACAGCACGTAAGGGCAATACCTTTTCGGCTGCAGCCATGCTGATTGCAATCATTGCCGCNCTCTTTGANAAAGACATCCTAAATCCTGGTTGGATTATCACTGGTATCGCCATTGGTGGCATCATCGGTGTATTCTTTGCTTACAAAGTNCAGATGACAGAAATGCCTGAGATGGTTGCTTTGTTTAACGGGTTTGGCGGNGGAGCCTCTACNCTCGTAGCGACCAGCGCACTCGTGTCCCTTGCAACTACNGGCACAGGANCCCTGGATATCACTGAAGGGGTCATTATCGCAGCCTCTATTGTTATTGGAACCTTTACTTTTACCGGCTCCATCATCGCNTATGGGAAATTGCAAGGAAAGATATCATCACAACCNATTATTTTTCCCGGGCAACGCATCGTNAATGCCTTGATGTTTATCGCTATGTTCACAGCCATTGCCTTTGTGATTAAGGAACCGACTCANTGGAACTACCTTTATGTNACTTTGTTCTTCGCAGCTATTTTAGGAATGACCTTGGTCATACCNATTGGTGGNGCNGACATGCCCGTGGTGATTTCCTTGCTTAATTCGTATTCCGGATTAGCAGCTGCCGCAACNGGNTTTGTTTTAAATAACTACGTGCTCATCGTAGCNGGTTCTTTAGTNGGAGCATCCGGAGTTATCCTCACTAAAATNATGTGTGAAGCNATGAACCGTTCTTTGGCGAATGTNCTCTTTGGNGCTTTTTCAGCAGGATCTACCATTGGTAAAGCAGGTGATTTTGAGAAAAGAAGNGTTAANTCATATTCNATAGAAGATGNCATNATCCAGCTTGAATCCGCCAANTCGGTNGTATTCGTGCCTGGATATGGATTGGCAGTCGCTCAGGCNCAGCATACCGTGCAAGAACTTGCAGAAATCNTGCANGCAAGAGGTGTAGAAGTTCGTTACGCTATTCANCCAGTNGCNGGACGAATGCCNGGACACATGAACGTCCTGCTNGCCGAGGCAAGTGTGGATTACGAACTGCAAATNGAAATGGATGACATTAATCCAGAATTTGAAAATACTGATGTCACGATTGTAGTTGGNGCNAATGACGTTATTAATCCAGCNGCTCGGGATGACGAAGCCAGTCCTATTTATGGAATGCCAATCCTNGAGGTTGACAAGAGCAACACCACGATAGTTATTAAAAGAAGCCTCTCACCNGGTTTTGCAGGCATCGACAACGATCTATTCTATCAGGATAATACTATGATGATTTTTGGAGATGCCAAAAAAGTATTGGTAAACATGGTGACCCAAGCTAAGAACGAGTTATCTTAGANNAATTCAANCCCTGTTACTATTTCATAAAAATAAATAGACGAATCTGTGGCACCTATCTANCATNGATTCATATCAAACTTAAAAATTAAATATCGGGCTGACGGTTGGCAGGATGCNTGGGGGTTCTGGGAACGGGCAGGTCGAAGCAGGAGTCATACTCCTGCTTCGACACCTAATCCAGCTAAAGCACAAGAGTAAACTGGTCGATACCTTGGTTGNATCACAGAACTGTGTGGTGCAGTTTTTTAGCCGGTATTCGTCCATATCGTTCTTATGCTTGGCTGTGGTTCAGGACATCGTCCGGAGATGACTTTGCAACCTGATAGTCAATCAACCTGCTCTTTTACCTTCGCTGAAACAGTGGTCATTTGTGACCATCAGGATTGGCAATGGACATTTCTTCATGCTTTTTTAAAGCATTGCAAATACGAACACGTGCGGGTGAAATCAGACTTCGATATTAAATCATGCTGGGAACGCTTTGCCGATGCTCCTTTCTTCGTTATATGCTGGGAAAATCAAAAACGCCCTGCTGCTTCCATTATCAGGGAAATGAAAATACTTTCTCCAGACCTTGATTATGAGAAAATCATCATCATCACAACACACCCGACCCACGAAGACGTAGTGTATTTTAGTGAACTGGGGTTGGATAAAATAGTTTCATTACAACAAAACAAGAGAGGAATAAAAATAGCCGGGCAAAACTTCACTAACATCCTTCGACCCCATAAAGCACGCCGTCAAGTAACTCATGACTGGAAAATCCTCCACAAGCATTTAGACCAAATGCTGGAAAGCAGCACCGATGACAACCTGCTTATGTGTGAAGCCATGATTGACCGCATAAAACTTCTCCATAAAGAAGAAGTTGACACGGCGTCTTGGTGGGATGCCCTAGCCTGTATTGAAGCGGCTAAAAATAACGATAAAGTTGCCATAGACTACTGGCATACTTCACTGGAAAAAAATCCCAACTTTTTTCGGGTCTATCATAACCTCATCCAGTTCTATACAAGGCAGCGCAATCATGAAAAAGCCCTCGGCCTGCTGGAAAAAATGCATGTGATTAACCGCAATAACATTGATCGACTCGTCCGCATCGCCAATACTTACACAGCGATGCAAGATCACCGCAAAGCCGAGCATTACTTTGAATGGGCATTGTCCAAAGACCCTTATAACAATGATGCCCTTAACGCCTTAGCCGGCATGCACTTTAAAATAGGGGACTTAAGGAAAACCAAGACACTATTAAAAGATTGTCATGATTCTGGTGCCTTCGCTTCTTCGCTTAACCAAGAAGGTATACGCCTAGTGAATGAACACAGCTATGAGAAGGCTCTCGAACTATACCTAAATGCCCTGCATGTGCTACCAAGCCAAGAGAAAAGTCCTTTGGTCTTTTTTAATATCGGTCTCTGTTATTCACGCTGGGGAAAATATGCCGAAGCCCGAGAATATGTATCTTTGTCATTAGCCAAAGACCCGCGCTACCGTAAAGCCAGAAAACTCCTACGATGGCTAAACCACGAGTGCCCAGAAGAAACTATTATCGAATCAAGATAACACTGCCACTGAGACCACTCAAATCAATGCCAACGAGGCATATTAATTTTACCCAACGACTTGTTATGAAAAGTGTCACCGCCATGTAAAAAATAATAGCTAGCAGTGAATTAAAATGATTGTTTTTATGAAACTAACACTCTGTTAACGCTTTTCTTTAAAGTTATGCGCATTTTCAACCCAATAAACATAAATATTGAGAAAAGTTACCAACAAAAAATTTCGTCAACTCGCACCACCTTGATCAAACATTGACAGTATCCCGCCCACTGATTAAATTTTTCAGAAGTATCATTATTGATGTGATGTTCGGTAGGTGCTTATAGAAAAGCTTCAGAAGATGCTCGTTATATATATCGCCTATTTAGCATGAGTTTAAGCGCAACGAAAAGAAAGGACAATCAAATGAAATCTAAACTAGTTAAATTAAGTTTGGTGATTAGTGCTATGTCGCTCTCTGCAGGGGCACAAGCTGCCATTGATTGGAGTTCAGCTGACGCTATGTTTGGCAACCGAATTGAAGGCGATGCAGCGGCACAAGCAGCGGGTCAAGAATACATGAAACTTCTTGACGCAGAAGCAACCCCCTCTAACGAAGATCTTATCTATGGCATTTCCCAATATGCCCGCCTGACAATCTACAGAGCACGAATCCTTGAGATAGACACCAATGCGGACGAAAGACGCGCCATACTGGTTCCTCTTTGGGTTGAAGGCCCGAAAGTGCTGGATAGAATTAGCCCAGAAACTCTCGGTTTCGATGCACCTGAATATTACTATTGGAGTGCCACAGCACGCGCTTTAACAGGCGAGGTTTCAAGCAATGGCTTCAACCTAATTCACTACCGAGCACTCAAGAGAATGGTAGCTGACGGCATCGCTAAATTCCCTAACTTTGAAGGTGGAGGCATGTACCGCATCGCTGCAGGTATGGCATCCAACAAAAAAACTCAAATTCTTGGGGGCTATAACCCAAGCCAAGCTCTTACTTTTGCTGAACTTGCCATTGCCGCAGTTCCAGCTGAAGGCTTCCTTGGTAGTGAAACCTGCGATAACTATCACCGCTGGGGTACTTCAAAAGAAGCACTAGCTCAAGAAGAGCAAGGCAGTCACAGCAAAGATTTGTTGGCAGAATACGGATGCCTTCCATTTGCTGATGATAACTCTCTTGTATGTGCGAGCGAAGGCGGTTCATCCAAACTTGAGCCAGGACAGATTGTCCGGTTTTACGACCTAGCTGAAAACGGTTCTTTGGAGAAAGCTCCTGGACTGGATCTAGTTGCAGAAACTTATGACTGCCTCCTAGAGCTGGAAGAACTTGTTATCACAAACATGACAAAGTAATGACAAACACATCATTGCTTTAAGTTAGTCTTAATGAATCATAGGACCCCTTAAAGGGGTCCTTTGTCGTCAGGCCTCCTGATCAAAAGCCTGAAAAAATGGAAGGGAAGGACAATGAATTACAGAAAGTACATATCGCTATTGGCAGGAGGGATCTGTGCATTCTCTGCCTACGGTTTTGAATCAACAAAAGTTCTGCCGCAGGGAGTCAGAAACATCGACTTTCGTAATGTTGGCACTAATATAAAAGAATATGGCAATGAATCAGGTTCACGCGTTAATCCTGCCTGGAAATTGAATCGCGACCTAAAGTTTAGTGATATTATTAAAGGTTACGACGGAATGA
>PBRN01000013.1 GCA_002725955.1 Pseudobdellovibrionaceae bacterium | reverse complement strand
TCCAGCAGATTCTCAATGTAATCACCTATATTGTATTTCTTGCCCCCAGACTCGATTTCTGTACCTTTAAAGGTGCCTACGGTCGTACAATGACTGTCCATTTGCTTACGAAAGTAGGGTAAGAAATAGCTTAAGTTAGGGTATCGATCAAACTGTTCGATCAAATCCTGCTGATCTTCCTGCCACATATCAGTCATTAATTTAATATCGTCTTCGTCATGAATATTGAGGCCATAAAAGTCCTCGTAAGAGTATCGTGAATAGTTAGTATCCATTGAAAACTGGGTATGCCCCAGTCTGTCATTGGGATATTTTGTGGCTAAGAACTCTGGAAGATAACCAAAAACTGGGATATCATGATCATTTAAAGGAAATTGGTCAACCAATTCAGGCGGTAATCCTGCAATAACCTGGTCTAATCCCCAAGCATCATAAATTTTCTGATGAAGCCGGTATGAATAAGAGCTTTCTTCCGTGTCAGCAAAGAAAATAGGTCCGGAATCATTCAGCAAATAGGAACCCTTCTTCACATTCATAGCCTCACGCCAGAAATGATAATTCACCAATGATCCCGTGCCGCCGGCACTCATACCCGTGATCATAAGTTTGTCAACTGCAGGAAACTTTTTGCTGGTCCAGGCAATAATACGCTTCATATTTCGATGCCCCACGTGATGATAGGTCATAGGTGGGTTTCTTCCTGTAGGATCCTCATAGGTTTTGACCAAACTACCTGAAAAAATATCGCCGGTGCAATACGGGAGAAAAATCTTATTCCACTTGCCTGGTTCTACCCTACCAAATGGAGTTTTCTCCCAGGTAAAAGCATTAATAATCGGATTAGAGCTGACCTTTAGATTCGACATAAAGTCTTCTGGAATACCGTCGGGATTCGCCGCTCCAAAGATACCATCTCGCCCATAACAGCCATTGTAATCCCAGCACGCCCCTCCTGGCTCACTAATGACTGCTAGGTTATTACTCTTAGAGTTCTCTCGAATAAAGAAACGGTAGGGACTACCATTCCCACATAAAGTATCGGGGATTTCTACCATCTTCCATTTGTCGTGAAGTGCAGATACATCAATACTAAAAGCATTAGTCTCAACTAAAAAACCAAGGCATAGAGCTCCGACAATGCGAGAAGCACATTTCATATTCATACTGAACCTTCCCTTTTGAATTAATACTGACAATGTATTAACAAAAAAAAACATCGAAGACATAAAATCTGGAAGATGTTTCCATTAAGTAACAGTTAAGATCGCTTGAAAATTTTTCCGAACTATCGGCCAATCGAATTTCAGCCAACATAACTCAATAAGATGTGATTAAAGAATTTAAAAAAAATAATTTGATTAATTATTTAATAGCCAAAGTGAATATAATCAAGATGAAGATAATGAAGATCAAGCTATGGACTCTCATAAGCTTTAAATTATGTTAGTCCAATAATCATAATGAAAGTCACCGGATAACCGGTGACTGAGGAAATGTATTTAAGGGAGCAACGGTCGTAAAGAGGAACCGTCCCACTTGTATAGGAAGGATGCATCCGGGCTGCCTTTCGGCAATATAGTTAGATATAATTCCCCATCCCGATTAGATTGAATATTTAGCACCTTGCCTGGCAAATTCGGTCCTTTTTGCCACTGCCCTGAAGATTGCTGCCATTGCTGNATGGCACCNGATTCATCCAAAGCCCATGNATCACCATTACCGGCAGCGATTTTCCGTGCGCTGAGGCCCCGGNTTTCCCAGCGACCNGATACCCGTTCCCAAACCTTCCCTCCGGGACCAACCGACCATAATTGACCNCTAGTGCTCACCGAAATATCTTTTGATCCTGCCCTCAAGGAGTTCCAACGATTGCGNTCAAAATCTCGGTACCAGATGTTATTTCTGGTATCTGTAGTCCATAGTCTATCAGGGCCGCGGCTTAGATTTTTTGCCTTGTCTCCTGTNAAAACNTCCCAGCCTCCGTCCTTAAACTTCAATATTTGCTGGGACTCCGCATCAACAGCCCAAATNTCGTTAAGNTCTTTGCCAATGGTAATTTCATTGACAGNNCCTTCAATCACAACGGGGGCCGAAGNTCCCTTAATATAACGAAGNGTATGATCTTTTTGAATCAACCAAAATTCTTGCGGCAAGTTGCGTTCAGCACTGAAATTAGAAACAGCAAATTGATCTGCAGGTAACAAATCCGACGCAGGATCAAGGATATCCTGAACGATCAATAGAAATTCAGTACCCTGTTGTGTTACTTCATAATCAGGAACCAAACCATCTGGGTTAGTTATTTCGATCTGATCCGCAGCATTCAGTTCAACCCCAATCCTTTTGCCAACCCAAAAGTCACTCTCTTTATCTTTGTTGAGCCGCACTGTGAGGATTATATTGGTCAATCGGTTCCAAAGACGATAGGTCTCAGGAATCCTTGAGCCTTGGGCAAAAACTCTAGAGCTACCTTTGTTATCAAAGTGATTCCTGAACAGTGCGATAGGATCATTCGGAATCTGATCGAGGTCAACAGCAGCATAGGTTTTATCCGGAACAATTTCATATGGATCCAAACCTTCACCATTGAGAAAAACGGTTAATTGCCCCATCTTACCATTAACACCAGGCTTGCCATCAGTTGCTCGCCCACCTTTGGAGCCATTAAAACAAGAGTAATTGATCCCATCAGAACCCACCCAAGATCTCTCCGTACAATCACAGCCTTTTCCAGGTAAACCAGCAATACCACCTGTAGCACCTTTACCGCCGCTGATATCAACCCTAACCGTTTTTAATCTTTCAGTGGACTCTGCGATGATTCTAACGTGAGTGCCATCAGCACCATGACCACCATTACCACCTAGGCCGGCCAAACCACCAAGAGCTCCTAACAGAGAAGTATTAGACCGCACCGGCTGCTGGCAATCTTTGGCATCACTACCACTGGTGCCATCATCACCTTCAGCCCCATTCTTCCCCGGGAATAGTATAGTATTGACATCATCACTGAGGACAATATCTTTTACTTCTTGCTTGACGCCATCGTTGCCACGGGCGCCGTCAACGCCGTTAACGCCGTTGACCCCAAAAGAGTAACTCTGTTGACTGCAGAACAAGATACCAGCTAACAACAACTGGAAGCATATGGTGTTTTTTCGCATATCCATGGTTTCTCCCCAATCAATAAAAACTATTTCTTTTTCTTACTAGTCGCCTCGCTATCCACGCATTCTAGATCGAACTTACTGATATTGCCATCTCTTGGGGTCCAAGTAGATTTTTCCCAGCTTTTCCAACGAATATCGTATGTAGCGAACTCTTGCCTACTATCCAATGAAGACAAGAGGTTTTCTTCCGCAACCCCATAGCCATTACAGTCAGAAGTAAAAGTACCTCCATAAACCCCATCTTTGCCGTAATTGGCAAGATAGGTCCATTTTTCAGGCTTTTTATTCTCACAGTCACCGGAGTTTCGGTAAAAGCTAAACATACCATTGTTACTTGTAATACATTGATCTATGCGATCTGCGGTAGCATGATCCTGCTTGAAACCATGTTCTGAGAAAAATGCCTTAGCTTCTTTGGTGGTAAGGTCAGCATAATATGAATGGGGCACTCCATATATTTTTGTACCGCCAGAAACCACGGCTCCGACGCAGTCATTAAAAAATACGGGGCCACCAGAGTCACCTAGGGCAGAAGTCGATCCATAGCCAGTATCGTCAGTGCTTCTCGTTTCTCCAGCAGCTTCCAGCATTCCTTCATCCATTCCAGTAATACGGGTATAACCAGAACGCTTCAGTCCCATACCATCACAGGCTTCCCAGCCATTACTAACGTCATTACATCCCCACCCCACTAAGGTGCCAGTGGTATTACTCATGGGACCAATCTTACATAAGGGAGCCCAGTTTTTAGCAGTTCCGACAGGCACTTTAATCATAGCCATATCGTATTGATTCACTCCATTACGATCACTGAAACTATACTTGGGATGGATGATAATCGATGAAGACCATAGGTAAGCTTCATCCTTATAAATCCAAACTTTTTCTTTTGGCTTGCCCATTTTATCCATCACACAGTGGGCAGCTGTTACCAAAGTTTCACCATCAATAAAGGTTCCAGTACAACCCTGAATCAGAACAACTTGACTAAAATCGTTTCCTCGTAATGATTTACCATTAATGACGTTCAGGTTAGACGTAGCCGATTTGGTTCCACAAGAACCTTGAAACAAACTCAACAAAGTTAACAATGGTATAATCGATGATATTCTTCTCATAATATTTCCTCTCTTCAGTTTTCAATTATGCTTCAATATCTGACAAAGCATCCTCGAGCTGCTCGATAATTTTTTCATCCTTTTCTCGCCCAATTCCCTCTTCGAGCAATTGGCGCGTGATGACAGGATCAAAGTCTCCATAACGACTCACTGCAACTGAATAAGCCTTGTTGCGTACCTTCTTTTCACTCTCTTTCCTAAGCCCCTTCAGCAATGCCGTTGCACCTTTAGAAGTAGGGTCACGAAAACCTAATGATTTAACCGCCATTAGCCTGATGGGATAGGATGGATCATTCAAAAACACATCAATTATTGCTGATTCGGCCTCTTCACCGGGGATACCGCGCAAAGCCAATACCGCTTCCTGCCTCACTGTCACATGAGGTGAGTCGATCAGACTCAGAATCGAAGAAAGGTTTTTCTCGCTCATGATATTACCGATAGTCCCCAAGGCCTCAGCCTGATCCTCCGGTGTTTTTGCTTGATTTAGTTTTTGCTCCGATCGCTCGCGGATTCTTTCTGCTCTCTCACGATCTTCCGGATCCCCGGTCTTTCTAAGCTGGTTAGCCATAGCTCCTAAAGTATAGCGAGCCTGTTGTCTAATCTCAGGATTTTTACCTTCGGAACCAATTCTTTCGAGTCCACGCTCAGCATCAACTGAAGGGGATTTATTGATCATCAAATCATTCATCAGCGTCGAGGCAATGGATTTTTTATCCTCTTCAAAATGATCAATTAGTTCTAACAAGACTCCCTGAGCCTCATCACTGCCACTATTAGTCAAAGCCGCACTGAAGACAGCAAGTTTCTCGTGTGCCTCCCCCCAAGTCTTCATCTCCTCTTTTAAGTCATCTAGTTTATCTGGATTTAGAAAAGCCCAGGCAAGTACTTTAAAATAAGCATCCTTACGTTCATTTCCTTGCATCTGATCATTGAACAAACCGAAAATATCAGCAAGCCCCATATCACCTAATTCTTTCAGATGCATCGCACGTTGGTCGAAAACATAACCGGTATCGGGGTTCTTCTGGCTGCGATCTTTCAGAAACCGATCCATCAAGCGAGAAACTTCACTTTCACTCATAAAAGCTTGGCCAAGAAAAGCGACCTCTATCATGGCAGTAGACCGCACGACCAAATCCATCAGACTGGATTCAAAACTTTCAAATAAATTACTTTTGATGAGATAGCCTTCACTCTCGTCGAAAATATAACTACCTTCAAATGCAATTTTTTTACCTTGGCCCGGCTCGTTCACTTTTTGAAAATTAAGCTCACTTTCCTTTGACTGACTATAACTAAATACTAACGGCTGATTATTATACATCTCTGTCATTTGCCATTGAGAGCTAACTCCTGTACGCGGGACTTGAAAGCCAATACGCTCAATCGTGCGGGTCCAGAATTTAAACTTTCTAGGATCTAGCTGACCCGTAAGCCTTGACAATTTACCTGAAGCATCTGTGGTAATAAAAATATCACTGCCGTCTACACTTCTAAAACTAGCATGTAACCTCTCAGCCGTTTGATTTTGAGGTGGTTGCGCATTTTCAAAGTGGTAGGATAAATGAAAGACTCTTTCGCCTTCCCAGAGCCGCAGCATACGAATCATTAGTTTAGCTTGATGAGCCGTCCTAGTGCTTTCAAGCCCATGCGCCTTATCATTACTTCCGCTTAAAGTAATTTGACTGGCTTCCTTGTAGTCATAGGTTAAGAAGGCTCCTGGCAAGTAGCTAGGAATCATGACGGTTTCGGCCGCATCAAGCCTCTTTTCCACTTGAACCAACTGACTTTCATCCGACATCTCATCACTGGCTTCTGCATGCGATTTCTGCTTTTGCAGTAACGAGTAGCCAAAGAAACCTAATGTAACAGTGAGAATTAACGCCAAAAGAGGAATCAGTTTATTAGGCTGGGGGTTTTGATGATTAGGCATGAGTCTACACCTCTTTCTAAGAGCACTGGCTCGTGATGAGCAGCCAGTGCGAAATAAAATTTAATTAGCAAAATGCTGGGNAGCATTAGCTGGCAGGTGGGGGNGTCGGCATCCCTGGCATGAGAACGTCAGGTAAGGACTGACGTGTGAATGCNTCACGAATAACAAAGCCATCTGTGCTATTCCANATTGGCTGCTTATACTTAAATCCCCACCATTCNATAAATTTATGCTCCCACTTTGCTCCTAAGGCTTCTGCTTTAGCAAACAACTTACCGGATAGCATTTCCAACTCNTTAGTAACACTCATTTCGGANACNANTTTCATNTCACCGTTATCACCGGATTCATAGGAAATTGATAATTCAGCTATCAGCTCTTCCTTAACGAAAGATAGTTCTCCCCCTATCGATACTTCAGCAANGACCACATCAGCNCCTACTTTGGCATAGCCATAGATGTCCAAACCGGGAAAGAAAGACAGGGCGGTTTCGTTATTACCAAANTTATATTTGTATTCCCCAGTCAAATAAGCTTCCCCAGCAATGCCAACGCTTACGCCAACATCGAATGGGCCAAGATCGACACCATAGGTATAGCNTATATCAAAGAACTGGAATTCCTTAAAATTCTCATCTGTTTTGACCGACGTTCCAGACTTCTTGAAGCCGTGAATTTTGTAACCGAAGAACATAGCATCTTTTCTGTTCCANGGATCCCCNCCCTTCATGACCCCACCTTTGGTATCCAGATCTAGAAAGCTGGTCGAAACCATNGTCGCCTTGCCATAGCCACTGTGGCTGACGTGAAAGTCAGAACTACGGCAGCCACCGCGAAAGTTCATGGAGAAATCAGTTGATGATTTCCAGTGATAATCATTACGCCTACGAGACTTAGTATGGAAGTCTGTAGCATCATTCTTCACTAGCTGCTCACATTCACTTTCGGCCAGTANANCGCTTGAGAAACAAAATGATGAGGCTGCAATAACAATCGAACTAAACCATNTCATAGTCATGTAAATCTCCAATACAAATAGTCATCTATTTTGAAGTGATGAGATATCTCTAAGAACGCTTAATCCAAATGCCCTGTATGCTTTCTTTGGTCAAGTCGNGTAAAATTAGANGCTCNGAACCTCACACAAAATAAATTTACATTGAAAAAAACNNGGNNGATAAAAGATNAAAAAAACCAAAAAAAACGACTAATGTTAAGAANGTGTGTAGAAAGTAAAAATTTTTGCAGAACAAGAAAAAACTACTTTCCAATTNTAAAGCTCGACCAAAGACCTCAGCACCAAGACTGACAGCATATTCAGATGATTTTTTATATTAATATTTGGTTCAGAAACTACAAATTTTTGTNCAATCAACGGTTTCCATAAGGCGAATCGACCTAGACTTGAAGGCGAGATTCAAGCTTGATTCATAGTTTTCCTTTTCCCAATAAGCTNACGTTTAAAAAGCGAGTGGTGGCGCGGGTATGATAAAGATCAGGATCCTAAGAGACNACNNCGACANCCTGACACANGTATTTATGCATTNGTAAAAGTACGGATGTCATCATAAGAACTTAATTTTAAAGAAAAAATATACGCATTTATTCATAAATCAACCGTTGCTGTTTACAGGCANGACAGGTGCGTTTTATTCGCAGTATATGAGCGACGATGAAAGCTACAGTGATCAGCTTTCTCTGTATCATCACNGTTTCAATANGGGTAAAATAGTAATAACGAGCTTTTTANAAAAGATAATTCCTCAACCAAGAATATAACATCTATTNGATGCAAAATGTTATTGGACACAACTATATGTACCATGAAAAANGGATAATGTGACCGCAGAAGTNATGGATCATTAGAATGGGGGACAATCTATCCATGAACCGTAGAAGGTTTATCAAATATGGTATAACAGGCGCTATCATTCTTACCGCCGGACAATANGGTCTTGAACCCCTNTCTAGGTTTANCCAGAAACTAAAGTCGATCTTTAAAACTTATCAAGCACACCAAGAAGAATGGAAGTTATTATCGATTGAAGACTCGATCGTACTAACACCAATTATTGAACGATTTCTGGATAGTATTCCGGAATCTCCCGATGGTTTTAAACCTGACATGGGAGACTTCCTCACCGAGCTTGATCAAATCTGCTATACATTACCAGAATATATCAAGAATGACCTAAAGAGCTTATTGAAAATAATGCACTTCCCTCTTAGCCGTAAGATNTTTTTTGGCATCCCTTCCCCTTGGGAGCTAACGCCNCCCTCAGACATAGAAACAGCTTTAGAAAAATGGGAATTCAGTGACTCCAAAATATTAAATCTAACTTATGCAAGTCTCAAAAACCTAATTTTCTTTACATGGTATGGAGGAAANAGATCCTGGTCGACTATGGGCTATCCTGGCCCTCCGAAACTGTTTTATTAATTAACGGTCTGCGGCCACCAGTGACAGAGCAAGAATCCTTTTATCAGATGGAAAAGTGAAGCCATAATCAAGTCACAAAGGGGAATCAATTGATCGACAATATTTACGACAGTGGGATCGCCTCTGGCTGGAAGGTCATTGATGCTAAAAAGCAAACGAATATAAAGCTCCCAAAAATGGATGTTGTCATCGTCGGCACAGGAGCTGGAGGTGGCACCTGCGCAGAAATTATGGCTGCACAAGGTTTAAACGTGCTATTGATAGAAGAAGGAACCCTGCAAACATCAAAAGATTTTCGTATGCTCGAGAAAAATGCCTTTATTCACCTTTATCAGGACCTCGCCAACCGCCAAAGCACTGATGGTGCCATCAGTATTTTTCAGGGCAAAGGAGTTGGTGGATCTACCACTGTTAACTGGTGTTCAAGCTTTAGGACACCTGACCCTGTGTTAAAACACTGGCAGCAAATATTTGGACTCCAGGAGCTATCCAGTGAAAACTTGGCTCCATGGTTTACAATGAGCGAAAAGCGCCTTAGCATCGTCGATTGGCCCATGCCGGATAACGGTAATAATGCAGTCCTGGCAAGAGGAGCGCAAAAATTAGGTATCACCTTTGACAAAATTAAACGTAACGTCCTTGGCTGTATCAACCTTGGTTATTGCGGCCTCGGTTGTCCTGTCAACGGCAAACAATCCATGCTGGTAACAACGATTCCTGAGTCACTACGACAAGGGTCTACTCTAATTTTCAATGCCAAAGTCAATAAGGTAAATTGGCGAAATAATCGCGTAGAATCAGTTTCTTTTTCGTCTTCCAGCAATGATAAACATCAACATGACTTTAAAGTAGAAGCGAAACACTATGTTTTAGCCGCCGGATCTATGGGCACACCGGGGGTATTACTCCGTAGCGAAGCTCCTGATCCTTATAATTTATTAGGTAAAAGAACTTTTTTACATCCAGTGTTAGTCTCCAGCGCGCTAATGCCTGAAGAAATTGCTGCCTACAAGGGAGCGCCGCAGACCATATATTCCGATCATTTTATCTCGCCACTCCCAGAGCAACAGATCGGTTATAAGATTGAAGTTTCTCCAATGCAGCCCGTTTTATGGAGTATCTTGAATCGAGGCTACGGTAAAGAGCATTTTCAAAGGCAACAGGAATTTCCCCACCGACAGGTCTCACTTGCTTTGCTCCGCGATGGTTTTCATCCCGAAAGTACCGGGGGTCAAGTGACTTTACATAGTGATGGCACTCCTGCCCTTGATTATCCCATATCCAAATATGTATGGAACGGAGCACGCAGAGCATTAAAAAGTATGGTGGAAATTCAATTCGCAGCCGGAGCAAAATCAGTAAACCCATTACACGTGCAGGCTGGGGATTATACTAGCTGGAAAGAAGCCAAGCATAGCATTGATCAATTGGCTATGCAGCCGCGGCAGACCAAGATCTTATCAGCTCATGTTATGGGGGGGTGTATGATGGGGACAGAGGAAAAGACATCAGTGGTAAATAAAGATGGACGTCATCATCAACTGGAAAACCTATCAGTAATGGATGGTTCTCTATTTCCAACTTCTCTAGGGGCAAACCCCCAACTGTCGATCTTCGGGATCGTTAGTATGTTAGCAACAAGACTTACCAACGAATTAGCTTAAAAACCTTCGTTTTATAGAAATAAAACTAGACTTCAGCCTCAGCTTTATATTAGATATTCATCTAATAACCGCTTTTATTATTTAATAAGCGGTCTTGGTGATACCTTCGATAAAAATATATAAGTATTAATAGCTACTTACCCCAAAAAACTGCAGGGCTGTTAGAGCTGGCAATCATAACGATGGTTAACCAACAAATAAACGATAGTCTTCGTTGACAGGCCCGACAGACTAGGTTAGGATTGGGCCGTTTTTTGTGACGTATGAGATTTAGATTTTACTCTTGGAGACCGGATTTATGGCCAGATATCGTGGACCCCGCTTGCGTGTGATGCGCTCATTAGGAACTCAATTACCAGGTTTAAGCGCAAAGATTTGGGACGAACGTCGCCCATATCCTCCTGGAATGCACCAAGGGAAGCATCGTTCTAAGCCAAGTGTATATGGACTTCAACTTAAGGAAAAACAAAAGCTACGCTTCAACTATGGCGTACTTGAAAAACAATTCAAGCGTTATGTGGCAAATAGCTTTAATGCTAAGGGTGACCCGGCACAAAACCTCGTCGAGAGCCTAGAAACTCGTTTAGATAACGTTGTATTCCGCAGTGGATTTGCACGAAGTATTCCTCAAGCACGACAATTGGTACGTCATGGACATATCCGGGTAAATGACAAGAAAGTTAATATACCTTCATATGCTGTGACCGTTGGCGAAGCAATTACACTGAGCAAAAAAGCTGAATCACTAACAACTGTTCAGTATGCACTTGAAAACCCATCCCTACTAAGACCAGATTGGTTAGAAGGCGACATGGGCGACAAAATGTCCAAGATGGTAGCGAAACCATCTAAAGATTCTTTACCACTGAAAGTTGAACTTAAAGCGGTTATCGAATTTTACTCTCGCTAATCGACTTTATTAGCGTTATAGGGGACCCAGTGCTACCACGGCGCTGGGTTCCGTGTTTTTTATGACACCGCAGACTTTATCCTCTAGCACCAGAAGTTGATACGACTTCATTTGCGCTAACGTAATAACAATATAAAATACTATCTTCCCCTACTATCTATATCTCCTTTATATTTCATAGTATAAATTTGCCAGATTTACTGCGGTAACTAGGATCATAATGCGGAGCTCTTCAATTAGACTCTGAAGTTTAGTCACAGGCAAAAAAAATCTCCCCTCCATTTAAAATGGAGAGGAGAAAAAAGATTAGGGAAAGAAATATTGGGTATTATGCAAACAATTTAAAACAAACAGTTATCTGTATTTAAAAAGTCACCGGCTACTTGTTATAAGCAACCTGCGATCAAGTCTTTTGATTAGTGGAATCATCATCCCATTCAACATGTCCGACAACAGAGTCACTAACTTCTTCTGTAGGCAAATCAAGCTCTAATGGATTTTCGGTTATCGGCTGGCTTACAACATTGACTTCAGTCGCATTGGCAGTCTGAACAATGAACATTGATATTAGCATCAATCGTAGCATCTTCATGGGTTGGCACCTCTCTTCATGTATTCTGTATCTGCTTTAAACAAATGCAACGAGCTTGCCAAAACAAAAATTGTGTTAAGTTACCGTAATTATATGGTACTCATAGCCTTAAACTACTTGAGTTGATGTCGTAACCCTCACAAAATCTGACAGTGCTAAACACATATTATAGGCAACCCCCTAATATCAATGGCAACCTCCCTTTGACAGTTCGCAAACAATATGAATATAGGTAAGGGAAAAGGAAAACCACTGAGATCATTTAGCCTTCTCCATTTAAAGAACAAGTGGTGCCCCAGCATCAGCATACTCGGGACAACCACAGAACGAGTTTGAGTAAGAATTGCGGTAAGAAATCGAAAAGTACTTTATGCTCGAGAGATAGCATCTAGGATCTACTAGTTCAGAATATAAAGAAGATTCATTCAACTCGTCAAAACGAATCAATCTGCACCATCTTTATAATTACAATCAGGAAATCTCACAACGGCCCCCAAAATATCTAAAGCTTTTCATTTTGCTATTAGTATTAGGTAGTAAAGGATCAAAAATCCTTAATCAAATTTTCGACATAAAAGTTCAACCCTAAAAGAAATGAATTCAATCAGTTTTATAACACAACCCTGCAACTCTATATTTAATTACGACTGCTAAGTCGCTTACAACAGCTCCACTACAGTTCAATGAACGCTCATCCGACTAGTGCATAAAATCTGCCATAGAAAATAAATAGATTAGATATAAATCTTCTAGTTAGTGACGGCGATGAATAGATTAGGTATCATGATGGAAAGTGATGATAGTTCTATAAAAAAAATAAATTTTTCATAAAGGGCAGGTGAGAGGAAAATAGAATGAGACACATACAAAGCTTCCGCATAATTGAAATATTGGATCAGGTAAGTTTTGATAAGGATGACGAAGGTAATTACAACTACAAAGTACGACTGAAGAATATCGATAAGGGCAGCGAAGAGTTATGCACCGTAAGCCTTTGCCCTAAGTATGTAGACAGTATTAAAACAAACTTAACTATATAATATTACCTACAGAACTATTGCATACTAGCCTCATAGAAAATTAGATCATTAAAGTCATTATCTGGATCGGTTACTGTGTTCGCATTCATTCTCAGAGAAACAAATTTCCCAACTTGATTCAAACATAAATCGATATTGTTATCACCATCATTCCTATCGCCGATATAAAATGGATTTACTGTTATCAAGCCGCTATCAGTAGCAAGCGTAACATTGATCTGACTATACTGTTTAGGCCCCAACTCTTCGCCTCCCCCATGAGGAAACCGAATATCGCCATCTGAAACAGCCTGAGTTATGCCTCCATCCCAGGTAACCCGAAGCTGTTGTTTGGTCATACCAATTGGACAGTTAACTCCACCAGGTTCAGAGCTAAATTCCATCTCTTCGTAAGATAATGACTCAACCAGAACTACAGTTGGTCCAGCTGACAACGGAGCTATTTTGTTAAAGGAATGTCCTTTTAAGTTTATTCCTTTCTCAGTTTCTAGATCATCACGAATTGTTAATAGCACTGGTGGATCATCTTTACTTCCCAGCTCGCCAACCAGTAAAATAGTACGATTTTCGTTTTCTTCGGCTGCCGGCCGAAGTGTAGCGCAATTGGGCTGTAAACGCTTACCTGATAAAGTCANTAATTCAAAATCGGCCGCNTCAATAGAAGANGGNTTGATNTCCTGCCGAAAAACAACCGGTAAACCATCTAATTTAGACCAGGTACCACATCGAAAAAAAANGACAAACCTNCTTAGCAAAGGCAAGGGTTCATCATTGAGACCAAAGTATGCACTCAGGATCGGCTCTCCGAATGCCTGNATNGAACTAAAGGGCGAGACTATNATGATTAGTAAAAGAGGTACTTTCTTGACAAACCTCATAANCATTAGCTCCTGTCAAAAAAGTAGCAATTAACAAGGCNATGATTCTTGCCANTTCGATCAACCTCAATTGCCTAGGCAANATAAGAGNANAAGTTAGTCNTCCTCATTCATCGCTTCAACACTCTTCCTAATCCGACCATATACCGCNGATCGCTCATCAGCCAATTCNTGCATAAAAGCAAAAACNGGATCAATAGGTGGTACAGCTCGTTGCAATTGAAAAAAGTAATCGATAACNTCNTTTGCNGGATTCGCACTGGAATCAAAGGAGCTTAAATCCACNACCCCCAGAGATTTTCCTTTATAANTTTCCGGNCCNACGAAGATAAGGTCTACTTTCCTTTTTGAATCNCCAATCACTACACTGAAATCAGNCGAACAACCATCATCATGCTCTAGGTTAATATCCTGCTTTTGTAGNAGATGNGATAACATAGCAAACAAGGTNGGNCCACTAGATCTTTGCCAAGGTAAAAAAGNNTTACCTGGTTTACGCANTCTCTTTTTTCTAACTTTTTTTACGTTACCAGCCGTGTTCTGTTGAAACTCTTTCCAAAGATAATCCGTTATCGATGCGGTATCATGTTTTAATGTTTCAAANCCGTGGTGTAGAAAATGATACGCTCTNACTTTAGGACGACTCATTAGNACATTCAATTCACCTTTTCTCTTATCAGGGTCATCGCCCTGGCGAAAAAATGCNAAATTATTACGATTAATATCCCATAAATAGAATATATACTTTCGTTCTTTACCTTGTAGAGCTGCTCCTGCACCGTCTAAAACATCGNTCCCCCGGTTCAGNTTCTGTAAAAACTCTTGTTTCTTTTCTTTAATATATGGTTCGTTTTTCAAGAGAAAGTAGCATAGAGCTACATCNGTTTCGACATTTACTCTAGTCTCTGTTTGCTTTTCAATCTTTTTGATAGTTTTNGCAACAAAATCAAAGAAACGATCAATCATTTCAATTTCAATACTTTTGAATCTCCCCGAGGTTGGTTTCCGACTGGGAGTTTGTTCTTTTTCACTATAATCTACAACTACCGATGATAGAGATTTACCTGGTTGCCATTGCATAACCTTTAAATCNGAATTATAAACATATTCATTAGAAAACTTAATAATCTGAGGAGGACAACGATAGTGCTCATCTANCATCACTCCAGTTTCTTTTATCGACTTCACCAATCCAAAAAGATGCGANCCACCACCTTTAACACCTCTTGCTTGTGTNGTCCGNAGATGCTCTTCTAACTCATAGTTACTAAACAAAAAATCATCTATGAGGGANTTCTTGTTTAGAACCGTTTGTTTTTCATCTCCGACTACCATCAGCTTTTTAGCGCGGTATAACAGTGGCAATGCATCATGAACCCGACACTGACCGGCCTCATCAACCACAACAAGGTCTATCATATTGCCTTTAGTGGGTAATAGGAAAGGTATCGCTTCTTTGCGACAGATCCAAACAGGNAAAGCCTCCCANAGTTTATCCTGAAGTTCACGGTGAATGGCAACTCCATCACTATGATCNATAGTTTTNGCGTCTTTGAGNGCTTCTANTAGATTNGAAATAGATGTGACTAGGTTAGTACCACTTTTCCTGGCCTTAATCACATGCCGAGTAATATTAGAAAGTTCATGCATAAATTTTTGTTTAATCANTTCATCACGCTTTTGCTGAATTTGNCCCAATTTNCGCAACANTTCGTGAACCGAAGNTCCACTGCGATTTAATTGATCTTGATTTAACTTACAAACCTCTAAAGCAACGGCACANCCCTCGGCCTGATCATGCTCTGGGTTTATTGACTGATGAATTTCTTGGAACTGCCTTAGCAAGGAATCCCCATCATCTCTNCTNACAACTTCTTTTAANAGNACTTCCTGATCGTTCAAATATGCTAACAAGTTACGCCAACTCTCAGCACAGGGATGAGCTACTAATGAAGATAACTTTTTTAGAACTGACTTACTCTCACCCTCAAATTCTTGCTTGAAGTTATCAATCAAGCACTGACAAATATCTGANTGGTCTTGCTCGGCAAACGCATGTCGAAACTCATCAAGTGACTTCGGCTTTACTTCAATTAATTTNGCAACAATCTTTTTATGATGTTTCACCTTNTCGATAGCAGTATTAACATTCTTAACAGCCACTGAAAAGTCACTGAAGCAACCTATCAATGGACCTTCAGCCATTGCTTCTCTATTATCTATAAATTTTTTAGCTANATCTCTATTACGATTATAGTCTTGAGGTCGTTTAATTTTGATGTGTTCACCAGCNCCGATAAATTGCAAAAAGGNGATAAAATCTTTAATGTCTTTTTGTGTGGTTGGATGAACAAACTTTTTGGCAACTTCACCTTTGCTTGTTGTAGTGCCAAGACGATTATCAAGTAATAAGTCTAATTCCGACGTAATGAGTTCAAAGCTTTTGTCTAAAGAATCCACTTTTTGATCGATTTTTTCTTCAACAACCGGCCAATCTTGTTCTTTGCAAAGATCAAGGGATAACAATCTAATTAAAGTAGCAGCCCATTGTTGTAGATCATCACTCGCAGCTGGCACTTCATCAACAACTTTAACAGCACTTTTCCACAAATTAAGACTAGATTTAGATTGAGGAGTGTCAAGATAATTCCCGACCATAAACTCTTCGATCTTTTCAGTCAGCGCACTGATAGCTGCTTTCTTATCACTAACAATAACCAGTTTTTTCTTGTTATTAAGACAGTGAATAAAAAGATTCATGATAGAGAATGTTTTACCTGTTCCCGGAGGACCCTCCAGTAGTAATAAATCATGTTGATTGAGCTGATCCATCAATCTTTCAGTAGAGCGAGGCATGCGGCCTGGACTATAGACTGTTTTTGAAAAAGAATCATTTCTAGCCGCTTTTGACGAATGAGGAGTCAGAAAATGGCCTAATAAAGAATTATAAAAATTCTTAGGTTGATCATGTGCTAATTCCTGGATTTTACCTAGGTCTTTTTCTAATGCATTTGAAAGTAGAGAAGCTTTTTTTGGCACCTTATACAAAATCACCGATTCAAGATCACATTCGATACCAATGATTTTTAATTTTTCTAGGATACCTCCTTTACCTTCATCTCCTGGTTTTCCGATCAGAATCTCTCTAGTTTGTTCAAAAACCTCATCTGAACAAGGCAAGGAACGTTTCATTTTTATTGAATGAAGATTTTTTTGAACTTCTATTTTTTGGGAGAGCAAAGACTCAAGGAAACGGACTACAGGTTCTTCTGTTTTACCGGAAGAAAACATTTCTACTGTTTGAATCAACCCTAAATGATTAAGGTAGGTTTCTTTTTTCTCTGGTAGATTCAAATGAATAAACCGACCCGACTCATCGAGAGAAGCCTGAATATAATATAAAGGATATCGAAAAGTCTTTAAGCTACTACCCTTTTTATGAATAACATCTAATATTTCGAAGCCAAGATAAATATCATTGCTACGATCACTTAGAAAAGTCTCACGTAATTGGGAAGCATCCTCTTTAGATAGCTCTACCCGATAATTTCCTGAAGATGATGATTTAATATCGCTAGCCAACAGAGGGATCGGAAAGGTGGTTGCCGTTGATTTATGCAGAGTTTTAACTGGTTGAGATTCATTTTCCTGTTCTGTTGGCGGTTTATTACCACTGAATAGATTTTCATAATCTACTGTGTAATTTTGATCTTTATTACGACTTCCCAGTTTTGACTTAAAAGATTTTTGCGAAGTGGACTTTTTTCCTGACGGAGCAATACCTTTTAGGTCCATTTCAGCTGCCTGCTCACCTGGGACAAACAACTTATTCTTTGACATATGATCGTTTAAACTCGGCAAATAAGTATCTGTCTCGCAAAGAATATGATTACGTATCGTCAACGCACTATTAATACTTTCAGTAGCCTCGACGAAGGTAAATTGAAATAGTTTATGATACTCAACGATGCGGTCAAAAGTATCATTAGGGTGATCTAAATCATCATGGAACATGAGTTTAATCAAAGTACCAAGAGCATCTCTAGCAGCCCTCAACACTCCTGGGTTTTCGATTCCATTAATGACCAATTGATCTGACTGAGATGGCCGATAGCGAAACCGGAAGATATCTTTTTCTTTAAAACCCATCTTCATGTCAATATCTAGATCGACGTCCTTCTCATCGCTATCACCCACTTTTTCCTGAATCTTTTCATTCATCTTCGCAAGATAGGCCCGAAAACGATCAAAGTAATCACGATGGATAGTGATTTTTTCACCTGATGAAGTGTTTTCAACACTATACTCGTCTTCCCCAAGCGGAGTCCTAACACGCTTAATTTTAAAAGCATTAGAACGATCAAACTTAGCAGAAAAACCGGATTCCGGACTCTTACGACTAAACAAACTCATAGGAACATCTTCTCCAGGATTTGGTGGGGTTATTAACTAGTTGACAAGTAGCGATACCCGACGATTTTCTGATCTTATTTTTTCAAGTTTTTTTCCTTTTATGCCTTTTGTAGGCTTGAGAGGTCGATTGCTAGCATAGCCTACCAGCCTCACTCTCCGCGAACTGATACCATAATTGAGAAGATAATGAATCACACTGCTAGCCCTTCTCCCACTTAGAGACCAATTGGTCTCTAACACTCGTTCATCTTCATGTTTGTAAAACCGGTAGAGCGAAACATCATCAGTATGTCCCTCAACATCAAGACTATAACTCGTCTTTTTAATTTCTGCCAAAATAGGATCAAGTGGTTTCAAAGCTTGTGATTTCAATGTGGCTCTTCCTGTTTCAAATAGTATAGCTGAATCTAAATCCAAGCGTACTCCATCGCTAGACATACGAACTTTTACTCCAGGTACACCAGGAACACCTTCTACAATTTCTCGAAGATGTTCTGCTAATTCAATTAAAGTGCCTTCAGTGGTTCCGGTAAAGGTAGTCTTTATCTTTTCAAATGAACCAATATCAATTTTACTCATAGAAAGAAGCATTACAAAGAAGACACCCAACAACACCATCAGATCACTAAAGCTTACATAGAATGATGTGAGGTTGCTCTCTTCGTTTTCAGCTGTCAATTCTGACCATTTCACAAACTCACCTCACTTGGCTTAAACTCTGCCTTCAAGTTCCTTTCTTCTTTTTTAATTAATACGGAAATTTTACTAAGAACTTGTTCATATACCTCGGCATAAATAACATTATGATGTTCCAATCGTCCCGCCATCGGAGTGAAGACAAGAGAGCCTATAGCAGATCCATAGGCTGTCGTCATAAGAGCCAGGGACATCGACGGCCCAATTTGAGCAGGATCACTAAGAGATTTCAAAACACCAATCAGTCCTATAACAGTCCCAAAAAGACCTAATGCAGGGGCAATAATCGCAGCACGACGTAATAGCTCCACAGCCACCTTCCGGCCTAAAAACTCATCTTTAACTCTTGAAGTAACAAACTCATCTATCTCCCCAAGCAACAAACCCTTTTTGTGCATATAAACAACATCGTTCAAAATCTCGCCATCAATTTTTTCACCTTCCCTGAGATCCACCAAACGATCTTGAGATAAAATAGCTTGATCTAGTTGATGAGCTACATTTATAATTTTTTTGTCTGGCGTACCAAAGAATGAAATAATCACTAACTTAGCGCTACGTAATGAGGTGAGAAAATCAAATTGAAAAAGCAAACTTGCAAATGTTCCTACAACCACTACAAAAATCGAGCGCAGATCAATAAAAGTCGATAAATCTTCTTCATGCCCAATGGACACTACAACAGCACATAAACCTAAGATACTAATGACTAATGCCATTGGATCAAAACGTTTAGTAGTGGTATGCAAGTACTTTTTTGTTGTCAATCCGCCCATGCTGCGCTTTCTCCTCACCAATTAACCAGATCAATTCAATAAATAAACATTAAAAATTCGTTACGTTGAAATGATCATCTGATGTCAACGTAACTATATACTTTATTCTTTACTCTGCTGAACTAGTAGTTGATGACGAACCAATACTTCCTCGATCCTGTCACCATAGTCATTGCCACCCGAAGTTGTTAACTCGCTTACTTTTAGAATTTGCCCTTCCAGAAAGTAAACTAAAATAGGGTCACCACGATTAAATCGCTTGAACAACTCTTCTTCATCTTCATTATGAGCTTCTAAAACCCACATATTGCGATTTTCATCACGAAATTTACAGGACTTACCTTTTGCAAACACGATTTCAGCAAAACTTGGCTCTAATTTTTTACCTTTACTGTTATAGAAAAAACCACCCAGTACATTGCCTTTTCTAATATGAAGCAAGCAATGATCTCCCTCAGCAGGTAGGATATTGGCTAGAACTAAGGGAAAGTTAATATTAGTTCGACCAGATTTTAAAAGAACTGATCTACTATTAATATCGATACCTTTTACCACTCCTAGT
>PBRN01000045.1 GCA_002725955.1 Pseudobdellovibrionaceae bacterium | reverse complement strand
AAAGGTTGAGCATGATCATGGTGCCTATGAGTACAAATGAGACAAAAAAGAGTGAGGCTAGGATTGGAGCTGATGATGAGGCGACGCAGAGGGACTCATTGCCTTCATAACCATAGGCTGCGCAACCGTACATATTGATGTACATGATGTCAGTCCAGTCTTCGAGAGTAATGACTCTAAACAATGACAGCATGGCTTTGGGCAGTGAATGGAAGTGAATAGGGTCATTAGCTCCAAACATGAAAATGGCTGCTACCGCATAAACATAAAAGAACAACGACAGCAGAATGGAAATATAGAACATGGAGGGTATGCTTTTTAACAAAGCACTAACAATGAGCTGGAGTCTGGGTATGGCGCGAATTAATCTGAGTACTCTGAGCAATCTCAGCAGACGGAGTACTGTGAGATATTGGCTTGCGAAAGGCAGCAGGCAACCTGCAATGATGATAAAATCGAATAGGTTCCAACTATCATAAAAGAACTCCCACCAGCGGGGGGTTTTGGCAACGATTTTAATCGCAATTTCAACGACGAATACAGCGAGGATGAGTTGATTTAGTGTTTGGAGAAATCCATGATACTCGGCTCTTAATGTGGCATCTGTCTCTAGCCCAACCACCACACCTGCTAAAAGTATAATTGCGGTAATAAATCTTTGAAACCATACTGAATCAGAGATTTGCTGACATAATGTAACCATAATCTTCTTTCGTGATTTGTTATAGTACTATCTAATCCATAGTAGTTGACCAGCTGCGGTATCTGATCGCCAATTGGGAATCCATAAGGTTCTTTTTTCTGGAAAAGTAGAGTCCAGAACTTGCTCTGCTTCAACCTTGACCCACTGATCAGGCCCATTTTTATCATTAGCAGCGATATAGCAGTCGGCACCTCTAATCATAAAACTTCTTGTGTAGTCGCTGATCGATTCTCCTCGTCCAATTTGATCGCCGGTATGATCGAAGATGAAAACTCCGGCGACATCATTGCTGTCATCTAATACCCTCGCTTGCGCTGAGCATTCATTAACTTTTAGTCGATCTCCGGCCCTATAATTGAAATCACCAAGCTGGGATCTCACTGTGTAAATGACATGAGCACCGCGATCGGCACTGTTGGAGGCTCTATTAGCATCAGATTGATTGGCGCGAAATAGCCAGCTAAAAGAGGGATCGCTGTGGGGCATGCCGGTGGTATAAAGGTGCCTAGAATGAATCTGATCATTGCTCCCGGGCCACTTCATGTGGAACTCTAGATTGTAGGAGGAGCTAGCATATCTTTGAGGTATCGTGACATGGGCTTTTCCTGTGCCTGAGTCGTAGCCATGGCCTTCATAAAAAGATCCGATGGAAATTCTGTTTTCTGGGCTCAGGGGATGACCTTCAGGTCGCTTTTTCTCAGAGAAGTGGGGAATAGCATAGACATCGACCACCAGGCCAGGCATCGGATAGTTGTGGCCAAATTGAACGGCAAAACCCTGATAAACTACCGGATGGGTTGCCATCAGCATATGGTTAGTTATGACAGGATCTTCCTGATTGAAAAAACGGTAAATAGCTGTTGCTGCTTGGGTGGATGATTGAACTGACAAGTGGCCCAGGTTTGGGAGAGAGATGGTCGGGCAGCCGCTTATGCTTCCTCTGCCAACAATACTATCTTTCTCCCCGAGCAAATTAACACAGGAAATACCATTGATACGGCCCCCAGGAGATCCAATGACCGCAGCATGAGCGACCTTCTCTGGGTTACGGTTAACCCACGTTTTGATTTGTCCACCTCCTCTGGAATGCCCTGAGATATCTATTTTGCTATGTCCTTCAGCTACCACGTCAGGTGTGCTTAGTAGCTCATTAGCAGCCTCTGATATTGGCCTTTGGGCAGAACCGAATAAACCGATGCCATCCCAGATAATTGGTCTGATCCATTCTCGGCAATAGCCGTTAGCAACAAGCAGTGAGGTTAAACCGCTCCAGTTATCACTGGTACCTGCTGTACCATGAACGAGAAGAACCGGTCTTTTCGTCTTGTCGCAATTTGCTTCTTCATAAACCCCAGCGACGCCATCAGGACAAGGCTTACAAGTTCTCCATGAGCCATCTGGACTTGGGATAAAGCCACATTCCTTCAGCGTACAGCTTTGTTCTTTGGGTGCAGCCTGAACGGCAGGAAATTGGGCTAAAAAGAGAATAGCAAAAAATAGCCGTGACCATCCCATCGTAACTAATTGCTTATCCATCCAAAAGCCTCAAATTGTTCAATAAATACACTTTTCCTTCGAGGGTATTATGTTTTTTTTGCATATATCAAACAACATGTTTGTTCCATCTATACTGATAGCAGTCTTTTGGTCTGTCATAGACGAGAATAAGATAATAAGGACGTCAGACAGACTAGATTCTTCGCTTTGGTGATTGATGTTCAGACGTCTGCCGGAAATGCATATAAAAATATTAGTTTGTATACATCTTGTGCTTTCCTGAGCCTGTAAAAGTGAAACTTGTATAAAAAGAATAATTCACAGTACAATATATGATAGAAAATTGTGCAATTCTTTTTGGGATCTATGATCATATGAAAGTTCTTCTGGTTGATGATTCATCAAATGTGCGAATGCTCATAGGGAAACTGCTTAAAAAGAAAGGCGCCGAAGTTATTGAAGCTGAAAATGGTGCCCAGGGATTAGAGCAGCTGATAAAAAATAGAGATGTGAACCTGATTATCTGCGATGTCAACATGCCGGTGATGGACGGGATTACGATGGTTGAGCGTTATTCGGAAAATGTTAAAGAAGGGGCTCCAAATATTCCCATAGCTATGCTCACCACTGAAAGGGAAAAAGATCTGGTGTTGCGAGCAAAAAAGTGCGGCGTTATCGTTTGGATCATAAAGCCTGCAACCGAAAAATCAATTAATGCTTTGTATGAGAAAGTTAATGCCTAATTGAGGGGATCTCCAGATTTTTTTAACCAAGGGACCCTTCGCCAAAGGTTTGTTCTAAGCTCAATCAAATGTGCAGATAAGCAGATCGCTATTGGACGGCTTCGACCAGTTTTTTAGGTCTTTGTTGCATTTTGTTGGTAAAGAAAGAATCTATATAACTTCTTCGATAAACAAAAATTTTGTTCAGATCTTTCATAATAAACGGCAGTAAAAAGAGCCCATAAGGGTTAAACTTCAATTGAAACTTGATTTCATCGGTCATCAAAGTCCCACCAGGAACTTCTTCAAACTCATGGGTATGATGCCAGATCCGATAAGGGCCTTTGTTTTGAAAGTCGACGAACTTTTTCTCAGGATCCACCGTTAAGATGCGGGTGTCCCAGTTAACCGGTATACCATGCAGTTTTAAGGAATAGCTGATCTCGGTACCTTCTCTGATGGGGTTATCGCTGGCGTGTTTAATGCAAAATTGTAAAATCTCTGGCGTGATTTGCTCTAAGTTATAAGGATCCCTGAAAAATACCCATGCAGTTTTCTTGTCTACTGGAAGAAATTGGTCGTATTTTAGAACCATACATGGTTTAGATTTGGAAGATCTTGGTACAATAATTTTGGGAAAACAAGTTCGAAGCGCTTCATCTATGTCGCTATAGATAAATGGGTAATTGCGGTGGACTAAATGACCCGGTAGAACTTTTTGAGAACCACAGATTGCGCTGGAAGACTTACCAGCAAGCATTCGAATGCACCATTCTGGTATTTTCATACTCAGGCATGAGCCAAAGTATTTTTTGATGACCTGATAAAAATAATCCTGGCGCACAGGATGAGGTGCTGTGCCATTAAAGACTCCACTGACTTTACCTTCTGCGGAGTCAGCTAAAATTGCCACAAGGTCGGCGATATGAATCCAGCTCATCCAGGGGTTGTTGAAACCTGGTTTCGGCATGAAGCGGAGCAGACCTAAAATAGTAAGCATTTTAATAAAGCTGGCCTGAGCCCCTAGAACCAGGCCTATTCTTACAATGGAGAAGTGATTGACTGAGTCTCGCATTGATTTATGAGCTTGCTCCCAACGGTAGCATAGCTTGCTTAGGTGGTGGTCTCCGGCTGGGCAGCCTTCTTTTATTTCTTGTTCGCCATAGTTGTAGTAGCCTATGGCTGAGGCTCCTACATATGATTTTAGCTTTGGATTATGTTCTTTTAAAGCCTCAGTGAGCATTTTGGTGCGGTCTATACGGGAGAAGCTAATTTCCTGTTCTGTGTTGTTGCGGAAAAAGCTACCAAAAAGTGGCTCTCCCATGAGGTTGACGACACCGTCTATTTGTCTGAGAGCCTCTGCAGGTGGTTTACCTTTGTTCCATACAAACTGCCTACAGGGTAAGCCAGGTAGTGCTGGACTATCAGATCGACTGAAAATGTGGAGCTGATGGCCTCTCCGAATGAGCTCACAGCATAGGTGAGCCCCTATAAGACCTCTTGCTCCGGTTACCAGTATCTTCATTTGCTTCCCCTGCGCTAGTTAATCCCTGCTTCTATTTTAAGTTATCGGTGATGCTAGGGGAATTAGAAATGCCCCAAAATGTAGCGGCGCTTCCCTCGTTGTCTTTCTTCTTTGATCTTCGTATGATAAGTGATGTGATTAAAGGGTCAGCAGTTGCTTAATTAACCTTCGCAAAAAGCAGGTAAGTGTTTGTTACGATTATGGAGCATTAGCCAATTTAACGCAGATCAGAGGATTAACATTCATAGCTGGTTTGTTGAGTTACGTTGGATCGTGGCTATTTTGCAGCTTTTGGCTTTAATTCCAGGATATTGGCTGGGAATTGTGCATGCTGGTACTTTTTGGCAGTATCTGGGGGTTATGCTCTTAGTTCCCTTGTATCAGTTAGTTACCATATTTTTGGGCCGGGCTGTTGAGGGTTCTGACTCGACAGCCCTTGAGTGGCTGATTTTCTGTGATTTGATCCTGGATTCTCTCCAACTGTCTGTGCTCCTCTTCATGACAGGAGGTTGGGCTAACCCCTTTAGCTCTATGATCCTCCTGTATGCATGCCTTGGTGCCATAGCTCTTTATCCTCCGAAAGCTATATTGCTCGCTGTGGTGCTTGCGGTTGATGTTATTATCCTCCACCTTTATCGATCACGCATTATGGTGACGCAACCGTGGGTGGAAGATGTGGTTGACATTGTCGTTGAATTATTTGTTGTAGCCGTTCTTATGTTTATTTCCTCCTCGTTGTTTAAGTTTCTGATGAAAGGCCAGGAAAGGGAAGCTAATCTGGTTAAGGGGAAATTAAGAATGGATCGCCTGAAGGCTGTTGGTGTGATAGCTTCTGGTGTATGCCATCAGATATCAACGCCGATTAACAATATTCGTTTGCGGATCGAGCGCCTGAGGAGGGTCGAAAGTGGGGGAGCGCAATTAACAGGTGACCTCGATTCGATCGCAACATCTTTGAACAAGGCTAGTGATGCTTTAAAAAGGCTGGCTAATATTCAGGTGGATTCGGATCGATTTATTACCGAAAAGGTTAATCTAGAGCATCTTTTGAAGGAAGTTGTTGAGAAGTGGAGTGAAGATAATTTAGAAAAACAATCTCGTGTTGATCTGGATTTTCGATATAACGGTGATATTTGGGTGCCGGTCAGCCCTTTAGTACAATCTTTTTTAGATTTATTAGATAATGCTTTCGATGCTTTGGCGATGCCTGAGGCTCTCAAAGACGGTCGCATAAATATAGTGCTTCAGCCGTCCCAGGGAGATCTGGTCGAAGTTCGGATAGAAGATGATGGTCCGGGCTTTTCTTCAACTGTGCTTCGATATATGGGTGAGCCATTTAATACTGAGAAAAGTGGTGGATCAGGTTTAGGTTTATATCATGCACAACTAGTGGCGCAGCTTTTGGGTGGGGAACTATTGACTACCAAGAGAGCCCCTCAAGGTGCTTGTGTGATATTTGTCTTCAATCCCCATCATCAAAAAACACATGATATAGAAACTAAGGAAAGGTCAGATGGAGTTTAAGAATAGATTATTGATTTTAGAGGATGATAAAGAGTTTTTCGAAAGTTTGATCTTAGAGCTCAAAGAACGTGGCTTTTCGCCTTATGGAGGCGATAGTTGGAAAGCGATTGAAAAAGATCTTTTACCTTCAACGGATTTTGCCTTGGTTGATTTAAGACTTAATCAAGACTCTGGTTTGGCTTTGATCCAAGATCTTAAGGCAGCAAATCCCCATATGCGTGTCGTGATGTTTACTGGTTATGGCACAATAGCAACTGCTGTTGAAGCAATGAAGTCTGGAGCAGCTCATTATCTGACTAAACCAGTGAACATAGATGAAATCGTAGATGCTTTGCTTGATGTGCCAGTGGAAGAAGAGGATGACCAAGAGGATCAAGAAATTGATACCCGTCGGGTTTCACTGGCCCGCCATGAGCGAGAATACATCGAATATGTGTTGGCTCAATGCAATGGCAATATAACCCATGCTGCTAGGTGGTTGGGTATCCGAAGGCAAAGCCTCCAGCGCAAGCTTAAAAAGTATCCGCCCTCCCAGTAAGCGGTGCTAATACTCAATATAAAAATCATTGTTTAAGTCATTAGAAGTAATGACATTTTTGGATTCCTTGGTGCTTGGAATAAGCCAGGGTATCCAGTCTAAGTTCCGGTCTAGGACTGGAGTCGTGCTGGTCAGGGACGGCAATTATATATAATTACAAATTCTATTTTTTGGATGGTTCGACTCTCATAAAAGGTACCATCTCCACCAGATGATCTTAGTACCCAGATATGGGAAGATTGATCTGTCTGAGTATAGGTAAAGTCCAGAATCACGCCTTCATTGCTNACAGCTGGNAGTGATACTGGTGTGACGTTAAAGAAGTTGCTGTCGCCAGGATTAATAAAAACTTGGGTAGTAGAACTATTCTCCCATTCATGCCCTCCAAGCAAGAGATCTAGTTTCTGATCATTATCAATGTCAATCATTTCTATCGTGTAATAACTCTTGTTGGNAATGACCGCTGGTGCCCTGGCGGATCCAGTGTTTTCGAATGTGCCATCTTGCTTGTTTTTTAAGAAAATGACTTTATTGGTGTCTTGACTGTTTACAACAACGACGTCTTTATAGCCGTCTTCATCGTAATCCCAGGAAGAGCCAGAATGGAAAAAGCCGATATCGTCAGAGGCATCATTGATCGTGTATTTCCCATCAGAGCCGCTAAGAATAATTTTATTTTTTTCTCCGGGGTAAGGATCTTTATCAAAACCATGACAAGCGACGAATATGTCCGGCTTTGAATCATTGTTAAAGTCGTTCACGAGGGCTTTCCGGGGGTGNATACAGGTGGAAGCCTCGGTTAACATATCGTTATCTAATTCGAATAATCCTGNACAAGTCTTAGTGTACATCTGAAATAAGCTATCGCTGGCTGCGGCAGGNGTTGTTGGGGGCCAATAAGTTGTGCTTGCCACGAACATGTCCATTAAACCATCCCCGTTGAAATCAGCATAGGCAACGGCGTTNTTGCCTATGTTGGGTGGAGGATTTTGAGGNANAAGCCCAATAGATTTAAAGTTNTCATAGGATGAATNTTTTAATTGGTAGGGTTTCGTCTCACATTCAGAAGACGAGGAACTCTGTCCACANGCTAAGAACTGAAAGGACATGAACCCAACTATGATGAATATCANNGAAGACCTAATGTCTAAACTCAACAGCTTGATCATTCTTCNNCTCTTATTATTTATTGCTTAGNGACCNNTTTAAATCATANCAGGATTTTGGTTAGTAAAGCATCATTTTCTGCGTNGTCTTATGGCATCGATCGNNACAAGATTCTAGACNTCATCGTAAGAATTACTCNGCTTTCTGGTNTTTATTATCTTCGTCTATTCTTGTGTGTTTGCATTTNTCCTCANGGTCAAAGCTGATTTTGGCANCATCAGCTGAAATAGTCANCCTNACGGCTTTACCGCCTAAATCAGTCCCAGTTTTAAGGATGGAAAAGAATGTTTTCATTGACATATCTAACTCCTCAATTTTACCTTGATTCTGATAATCATTATCAGATATGGTAACACATCGGTNAAAGGAAAAAAAAGTGAACTGATGATTGTAATNTACTGTAATTTAAGGGGTAATGGATGNTAAAANACACAGGACCGCAGATNAAAAGGCAGCCGCTGCGTATATTTTTATCAGTCTTTAGAAAATCTTTCATAAAAACAGANNATTACAGCTCAGTAGGTTTGCNCTCTCCTTATTGTTGTCATCGTCGTTCCGACCAATTTNCAAGGGCTCACATCAATAAATTCTCTANAAATATCAATACAATAAGAGGNANTTCATCTTTGGGCCCATCTGTCTGCNTGTATGTCGATCAATGGGCTAGGCAGGTGATTTCTCATGGACATATTATTTTGATTCATCTGCGGTCCTCGTTGGTCTGCTTGTAGTTGAGTCATCCAGGAACTCAGTTATGGGGATGAGGATAAGTTTCATAGCTTAAACCTGCTGNCTTAATCTCANTTCTCTATTTTAGTAAAGGATTTCNGCGCTTTTACATTGGATCAGCAGTGAAATACTGTTCAAACCGATCGAAGAGCTTTTGAATAATTATATAGGAGTTAGTTAAGTGAATTACGTCGAAACATCGGGNAAAATACAGATATCAATTGCTCCCTGTGGCTGTGGGAGATTAGATGTGGGAAACACTATGATTGCCTTAAATCAAAATGAGGTAAGCGATATGTTGTACGTGTTTAAGAACTTAATGAATCATATTGAAGANCAAGGGNCTGAAAAAAAGCAGCAGCCNGCTCAAAGCAAAATGGATCCCGGAAAACTGAAATTGGTTAAAAAATAAATAACAGATCTTCGGGAAACTCACCTTTTTTAGCAGCGTTGTACTTTTATGACGAGCTGTCTCGTTATTCTTCGGTTAAGGGAAGAACGAGGCTGCCAGCATCTAGGCTGGATACCGCCAACAAATTTTGATGAGGGTCAATAAAGGGCATACTTTTTCTGCCATTTAAGGATACATAGGATTCTACATAGACCCCCACTGTTCCTGGGTGAAGATCGGCTAAATGATGGGCAAATTGCACAATCATATCTGGCTGGGTACTCATCATTTTCAATTGAACTTGGGTCAAATTCCTGGTGCCGTATATAAGGGATTTATGGCCTTGCTTATCTTTGATTGTAAACCTTACTAATCCAGTTTTTTCCGTAAGCATAACATGCCAGCTAAAGCGATAACCTGTTTCATGCCACATAAAATTTCCAGAATAAAGGTGATGACGGAATGGCAACATGATCTGTAGCGTCAAGTGCAGGACAAGTGGCAGGATAAGCCATTGTGGGAAAATATCGATCTGTTCTGGGCTCACATTTTTAGTTACGGGTTGCTGAGGCCTGAAGGTGATTCTCTGCCAAACTTGACTAGGCCAGTTGGGGGCAAAAAAGAGGGTGGCATTGGCGATCATAAGCCAGGGGAATAAGCCTAGCTGGAACATTTTCGCTGTCATTAAATGAAAGGCAACTAATGCCAAAAAAGCTGGCATCCGGGTTCGTTTCCAGCAAAGTAAAAAAGGAACAGTAAGATCAAAGGCCGCTCCTCCCCAGCTGCCGATGAAGGCCACGCTATCATAAGTGAGCCAAGATCCAATTACAGGAAAATCCTGATTGGCTGTTAACCAGATTTTAAGTGGTTGCGCTCTCAGTAGCCAGTCGGTGTTTAATTTGGCTATGCCTGCAAAAAAATAAACTAAACCCACCTGGATGCGCATCAGCCAAAGCCAGCCTTGTGCTGTTTTTCCCTGATGATTGCCTGCCAATGGCATAAAAATCATTAGCAAGCCTAAGATGCTAACTAAATAGTAGTGATTCAAATATGTTGTTTTATCAATTAACTCGATATAGGTAAAAGATAGAAAAAAAATGATCGTGCCCAAACGGTACCATTTTCCTAATGTTATCAGAAGGCTTGCTAAGCCTACGATTCCGAAAACAACATACATCCCCCATGAAGGTAAAGGGCGTATCCAGCTAAAACCCTCCCACGTAAAGTGCCAGGCTGGAGTCATATAAAAATACTCGATCCAGCCATGATAGAATTGTCGGCAGACTCCTATGATCATAATAAAGCCAAACAAAATCCGCCACACGACCATTGATGTTCGATCCGCCGGTTGGGATAAAATTGACTGTGATCGCTTTAGATTAGATATTTCAGTCTCCATCGTTATCGCTAAAGGTTGGAGTGACTGCGAAGTGACCTGCTACGTCAGCGGCGAATAATCTCAGCAGGTTTTTAACCGCAGCAAATACTGGGTCTAGCTTGGCTGAGTCGCTACTGACTATGTCTTTGATGGTTTGGTCGTCTGCCAATGCTGCTGTTAATGCGGTTTCCGCAGCAGTAATGGCTGCAAGAATTTCTTCATATAATGCTTGGTTCGAAGTTGCAATTTCATCTGCTATCGAATTTTTCTGTTTGCTGTCACCGCCGAGAAATAATGTTCTTAGTGCAGAGAAGTTAGCGGCGAGGAAGGTGCCGCTTAATTTGCTATAGGGTGATTCCACATCTCCAGGTTGAGCTATCCCTTTGTTTCTTTTGCCCATCGGTGAGGCTAATTTACTGTCTTCCATAAATCGGATAGTATGTATCAGCTCATTGATGACGAGTTCTAATGCTTGCTGCTGGCGATTGAATGAAGTTGTGTTGGTTCCTGCATTGATAAAGGCATCCCGATAATTGTCTCCCTCAGCCTCCCATGCCGACACTACTTTGGTGGTGTTGGTGACCAGGTCAGAAGTGAGGCTTTGTAGGTATATGCAGCGATCACCACCTGCAGTAAATGCTCCAAGACTTAGGTTGCCATCCGCTCCATAGAGCATATATTCAAATGGAGGCAGGCCTCTGGTCAAGGCCCCTTGTTTTTCAAGTGCAGTGAGGGATAGATCGCCGGCGTTAAAAAAATTGTCAATATCATTGACGCGCAATGGCCAGCGATGGATCACACCATCTAGCCGTTGATCGGCGATAGGCCCAAAATTGTGTCCCTCAGTACGAATCCAGGCTATTTTCCCATCTTGCCATGCGTTTTTCACTGATGCCAAGTTGGAATCATTTGGGTTTGTGCAGAGTTCTGTGGTTTTGGTTTTTAGTGTATTCATTGCGTCCGCAAGGGACTTATATTGTGGTACGATAACGGCATCAACATAGAGAGTTAACAATTCTTTGCGATCAATAGCAGCCGCAGTGTCGTCTTTATTATATGCTTCACAGCCACCTGAGAGGTTGATCAAGCTAAGGATCAAAGCAGTCATAACCGTGAAACCTATTCGTTTCAAAGGGTGACGGCTATATTGATAAAATAATTTCATAATGACTCCAGAAAGCGAATAAGTTGATCACGTTCAGTGGCGGTCATCCCTTTATACTGCTGGCGTGCTGCCTCTGCTTCTCCTCCGTGCCATAATATGGCTTCGCTGAAATTGCGTGCCCTACCATCATGCAGCATGCGGGTATGCCCGTTGATTTTTGACAATAGGCCTAGGCCCCATAAGGGTGCTGTGCGCCATTCTCTGCCATTTGCAAGGAAGTCAGGGCGGTTGTCGGCAAGTTCTTCTCCCATGTCATGTAATAGTAGATCGGTAAAGGGGTGAAAGGTCTGGTCTGAAATAAGTTCTGGGCTTTTGTTCGGGCCTGTTTTTTGGGTCATGGTATGACAACCTTGGCATCCGGCTTCTTTGAAAAGTTCGAAGCCGGCTCTGACGTCGGGATCGAACTGGCCCCGCTGAGCAGGCACTGCCAGGCTAGAAGAATAAGCTATGATATCATCAAAAATGGGCTCAATTAATTCAGGCTTGCCATCCTCACTACCAGTTGGGGCATCCTTGCAATTGGTTTGAAAAGTGGTGCAATTTTCATTTTCGAAAAGGCTAGATGTAATGCCTATGTCTCCAAGAAACGCTCCGGCAGTCTGTTGTCTCAGATTGGGCTGGTTTGCCTTCCAACCGAAACGGCCTAATGATGTTTTTTGATTAACCGCATCCCACACATAGTTTGCTTTACCGGAGATACCATCCCCATCTTGATCTTCAGGATCAGCATTATTTAAAATGTCTTGCTCAGGTATACCCTGAAGCAATCCTAAACCTGTCATGCCTGGTGTGACCCTGGGAGAGAACATAAAATCGTCTGGGAAAGCTCCAAATGCTAAATCTTCAAAAGAATAGACAGGTTCAATGAGTTCATAAGTGTTGCCATCCTCAAATTCTCCTGATTTGGTGATATAGGTGACTCTAGGTTGGGCTTCAGCCTCTACGTCGGGGATAGAGAAGTTTTGTATTTGATCCCCATAGGCCGGAACCGGGAGAGGGGCACCATGAGGGTCGTTACCCTTAATGGAAATACGCACCAGCATCGATGTAAAGACTCCTCCTTCAGCGGTTGGGGGTTTTCCTTTGCCGTCTCTTACATGGCAAGCATCGCAGCTGCGAGCATTAAAAACAGGGCCTATTCCGTCTCGGGTATTAGCTGATGCAGGCGCAATAGTCCATGGATCACGGAATACCGCCCTGCCACGAAAAAAAGCCCGAGACTCATTAATGGAAAGCCCTCGGGGTTCTAGTGAGAAGGCGAGTGATGAATCGTCTACAATTGTTATTGCCCCGCCTAGTGGTCCTAACAAAGGCTTGGCCTGTTCGGGTTGGTCTTTCTCTGATTTACATCCGACAAACAGAAGTAAAAACAGAACCCCCGTCGAGGCCATTGCCTTCAGGTTTAGGCGCATACTATTCGGGAAGCTCGATACTAATCGTTCCAAGTCCTAAAGCATCCGCTCCTTTCACCAGGTTGTTGCCGATGGTTTGCAGTTTGACTACTAAAGCCTCCGCAGCTTTATAGCCCTCACTGTTAGAATCGGTAATAAATTGATCGAAAGTTAGTGGCAGCGCATCTGCTGCAGCCACAGCTTCTTCCAACTCTGTCTTTATTTGTGTATCTAGTGTTGCATTAGCTGCAGCCACCAAATTCGAAAGTGAAGCCCCTGTTTTGTCACCGTAGGTACCAAGGTAAACATTTTGAACGCCTTTGGCATTTGCCCAAACGTCTTTGTTGGTATTATCTGAGAAACATGAGTGTTCATCTTCTTGAGACTTATTGGTTAATGCGGTGTCAATTCTTTCACCACCAAGTTCGCCTTTAGCTAGCATACCAATGCTTTTAAGCATATTAGTAAGCGCTGTATTTTCATCCAGTTTCAGCCAAGTTGCATTTCTATAATTAGTCGAAGTATCCGCATCCCAAGCGTCCATCATCGATTTTAAGTCTGCAACTAGAATATTGGTTGTTAACTTAAGATATTCTTTACGACGGTCGGCATTAGATTTAGTTGTATAATCTGTATAAGGACGAGCTCCAGGGCCGGTGGCACTAAGGTCTTGTCCCCATAAAAGGAATTCAATAGCGTGGTAGCCACTGGCGATTGCTTTCTCAGCATCAAATCCAGCCCCAATGCTAGTTACATCTCCACCTGCACCTTCATTCCATCCTTTGATGGCAGTTTCATTAATGGCTAGGCTGGCGTTGTTGATTATCCCCGAGTTGGCATCGCCTTGTACATAATCCACATATTTTTCATCCATCGGCCAAGCATTTAGCTGCCCTTCTGGACCATCGGTGGCATTATCAATCGGACCATCGTAAAACCGATAGGCTTCTGTCTGCCCATAAGGGTCGCGACTAGCTAGCCATGCGGTTTTAGCTGCAGTGAGTCCATCCTCAGTGGGGCTGTCCGTAAAGCTGTTGATAGCCGTTTGCATCAGCACCGCTTTGTCATAAGAATCTTTATAGCTGAGATATACGATGTCAGCATAATTCGAAATAACCTCAGCTTTGGTCACTGCTTTGTTTTCGTCTCCATCTTTATCGCAAGCTCCAAACATCAGGGCTGCGGCGATAAAAGGTAAATGTATTTTTAAGTATGTGCGCATAAGAATAGCTCCTCCAAGGGCTGTAATTTTCTCTATAACAAGGGCTAATATCGGTCAATATGTCTTGTTGCTTGATAACAATTATCATTATCAAAGTCAATTGGGGATGTGGGTGTAATTCCCGATACTTGCTGGAGGTGTTGAGGGGCAAGGATTCCACTAATTAAATTTTGAAATGGGTCAGCTAATCCAAAAACACTAGGTTTGGATTAGCTATTATCAATTCTAGAGTGGCTCAAAAGAATTTCGAACTCTCCAACCACTTTGATCACATAGTTTACATGCTGTGCCTGTAAAAAGTTGTTTCGCTTGTTGATCTCCCATTAATACTGCTCGATAAAATGCAACGAACTCGATTGCGCTATCTGGGGCTGATGAACCTACTGGATCCATATGTCCTCGGCCCAGATGAGTTGCGTAGAAAAGGTAATCGACTGACTTTAGGTTCTGGACCACGCCGCTATTCACGGCCCAATCGGCTACTATGGTATCAAGACTGCCTGTGTAGACGAATGTGGGTGCGGTAATCTTCGATAATCCTCGGCATCTCGAGGTGTAGCGGCAGTCCGGCATCATGGGAACCAAAGCCTTTATAGTCAACTCGTCGCTAGCAGCAGTATTTAATGAACCGCCTCCGCCTTGGGAATGACCTGATGCAGCTATTAAATCGGGACGCAGTCCATCGCCGAAAATATCCGGGCCATCGGTTTGCATCCAAAGTGCGCCGTCGATCATCTGCCTACCCGTGCCTGTGCTACTGGAATTGGAAGCAATCACCACGAAGCAGTGGCTGGCGAGATGGCTTAAGAGTCCGGCATAATCCATAGGGTTTCCCCCTGTACCATTACCCCAAGTGATCACGGGGTGCAGATAGCCATTGTCTTGTATATTCTTAGGAACAAAAGTTGTAAAAGCTTCTTTTGGTCCGTCCTTACGGTTAATGACGACTTCGCCGCAAGGCCCTTCTTCCATATACCTATCGGTGTCTGTAATCTGCGGAAATTCCATTTTTTCGGGTGGGATTGGATTACTGATATGTTCGCCTAGTACCGATGTCTGATAGGACGCTAGCAAAATAAACGCTAACCAAAAGTTCGATTTTTTCATCCAGAGCTCCTATAAAAATGTCATGAAAGACTTTTTAACACTTAATAATTTTACTGCGGGTGTTCAAAATTTATAAATTTAGAAAAATTAAACATGTGGTCATGATTTTTGTTAGCTGTAAGAATGGATAAAATATTTGAATATGATTTAAATGATAGTGGGATATGTATTTATAGAAAAATACCCTTGATTGGTTTATTATTTGTTTAAATCGAAATGTGAAAAATGTTGCTAAAAATTTTCTGCCTCGATGGGGTGTGAGGGTTCTATGAAAATATGTAGAAAGTTATTGATAGGTATCGCTTTTTTGAACTTTTCCTGTGGTCAACACCCTAGACATCATAGGATCAAGGTTGATGCAGGTCAGTTATTTAATGAAGATAAACCTTTGGATCTAGCGGATAAGGTATTAGCAACTTGGGGTTCTTCTGTTTGTGATGGCGTAGGAGCTGATAGAGGCAAAGGGTGGACCGACCAGCTGGAAAAATATTATGCAGCGGGCAGTGGACCACAGTTGTTGCATAGAAGTACTCCAGGCCACAAGACTGATAGCAAAGAAAGTAGGGCAGAGCGCAACAAGGTTTTATCAGCGAATTACGCCATTATTTGTTTGTCCTTGGGTAATCAGGGTTTAGCGAGAGCTCGATCGGAGTCTCAGGCAAAAAGAGTCATTGATAGTTACCTGGATGATATTTTCTGGGATGTAGATCCAGCAGATGGTGACCCCGTGAGTATGGTTAGCTATCTTAGAAGCATTGGCGTCACTCCTATTATCACTCTAGCCTATGGAAATAGTTTTTATCAACCCTGGCAATGTGAAAAACTAGTGCAAGCCAATATTCTGCAACAAAGTTTGGGTGTACCTTCCATTAATCATTTGGGTAGTACCAATGCTAGCAACTCTCTTCAGCCGAATGATTGTCGATGGGCTGATGGCGCTAATGGCACTTTAGATGCGAAGAATGACTTCGCCCATCCGAATAACTTGGGGCATACTGAAAACTTTTTTGCTTTTCCTCCTGATCTGATTTTTGCTTTGGCTGGCGGTAAGCCTCAGCCTCAGCGTAGCATTGATAATCAAGGATTTACCATAACTCGTAATAACCATCGTCTGTTTTTTTATCAACCTGATCATGAAATGCATAGTTATACACTCCAGTTTGGTTATAAGACTGGCGGTAATGGCGTCATTGGAATGGTTGATGTTGGTGACGATCGTTCTATCTATGTTTCTCTGCTCGCTGGGAAATTGAGGTTGCATACTAATTTTGATGAGACAATCATAGAAAGTGAATCGATCACAAATGATGGCTTATGGCACGATGTAGCAGTCACTTATAGTTATGTCAGACAAAAAATCAGTTTGTATTCTGATGGACTATTAGTGCGGGAACAGAGTCTAGATCGCAATAGGCCGCTATTTCCACTTGGTTTTTTGATGGGGGGAGATCATGATCAGTCGCTAGTTCGACCCGATAAGGTATCCTATCGTGATCTCTTTGTGAACCGGGTACCTCTCCATGCTCTAGAAGTAAAAGAACGAGCCACTACCTCTTGGTTAGGCTCAGGTAGTCTGGATATATATGCCCCTATAGAAGCAAGCGATTTACTTATCAATCGCGCCCAAACTCAACAAAAGATATCCTTCGGTCTTTATCCAAGAGGCAAAAATTTTTAAGATATAAACCTCTCGCTATTGCTGGAGGGAGGAGGCTTCGAAACTGTGAACTTTACTTCCTGACATCAGTCATTAATAGATTGTATCCCAGTTGTTTGATCGTTCGGGGAAACCCTGGGGGAATGTTAAGTTAACGATGGGGCTAAGAAACCTAAAGATTTCAGTTTGGATTTCAGTTTTTGCTAGGTCAAAATCCATAACCTGGATTTGGACTTGCTGAGTCTCATCGGCGACGACTAGGCTCTTTTCAATCTTATTGTCAATGACGACTTCAACTAGATCAGGTTCCAAACATTGTTCGTCAAAAGGAAATGCTTCGCACCACTCACTATAAAAAACGAATCGGGTATTGAGATCAATTTCATCTGGAAAGTCATTTCTTTCCTTTAGCGTTACTTTATCTCCTTCTCTGGTGAAGTCATTGCAGCCACTGCGAGTGATAAGATCACAAATTTCGGCAAATGACGCATGATCCGCTTTATCTAGGATCATAAGCTCCACTGGTGTGTCATTGTCTTTTATTTCATCGGCGATACCTATGGCCTCCCGAATGTATGGCATGACAACGTCGTGCTCTGCCCCCAGCACTAAAGTGGGTACCTTAAGAGAGCTAAGCCCATTAACAATCATTTCCCGACAGCATGGAAAAATAGCGACAACGGCTGCAACCCGATTGTCTTTGACTTGCATTGTATTGTCGTTGATGAACGTAGCGAATCCTTTAGTTTTCTCATATGAAAACCCTTCCTTAAGTCTGGATTCAATCACTCCGTTTTCATTGAGGTCACTATCAATGTAGTTGCTGAGGTCATAGACATCACCGCCAGTATATTCCTTTTCATTGCCGCACATTAATAACTTTGCTTGATCTAGTTGGATTTGACCTAATTCCTGGCAGAACTGTTCAGCATCTTCTAGATTAATGCTGGCGCCTCCAGCCATCAAAGCGGTTAAAGCGCCGACTGAATGCCCCATAGCGATGTATTCAGGTCTTTTCCGATTGAAGCAATGATCTCCATCTATTTTGATTTTTTTCTCGAAATTTTCCAATAACCAATCAAATGCTACCTTCATGTCATTGGGACGACGGTAATAGGTATATGCTCGCGGTAGGTTGAAGCGGTAATCTCCCAGAATGATGGGTTGTAGGAAACCAGGAATGAGTTGCATACTAACTTGATTATTGAACTGAGTATTTCCTATATGATCAATCGCAGCCACAATATAGCCACGACTAGCTAGATACTCCATAGTAGTCCATGATTGATCTTTAAGACCTTCATCACCATGACTGAATATAATCACCGGTCTTTTTTGGTTGCAGTCTGCTTTAGCTTTGTTAATTGCCTTACTGTAAATTGCGTCGACACCAGTTAGCAATGGGCTGATCCGGGTGATGTAGCGAGTTTTTTTTCCTTTAGTTTGCCTGGTTGGATACCAAACTCTTAGCTCCGTTTTATAGCCATCTGCCAGAGATATTTTTGATGCTCTATATGAACCCACAGCAAAGTTGCCGTCGTTACTCTGTCCAAAGCCACAGTTGGAAAACAGCATCAAAATCGCAAGCAGCTTGTTCATTGGTCTCTCCGCAGTTTAATAAGAACGATTGTTCTAAAGCTTTGCTTTTACTATATAAAACAATTCGGTTTCAGAAAGTTGTTTTTATTCCATTCAATTCTTTCTCTATTCAGCACTATGCTAATGCCTGGGGGCAGTCAACAAACTTTACAGAGTTTTTTGGATTATTTGGCGTATTAATTTCTTCTTCCAGGTCATAACAGATAATTTGACTTAATAGACCATCCTGTTACTGCTTTCTCTGGTGGATCTTGTTCACCAAATATTAATAGTTATCATGTCTTTACAATTCTCAAGGCAGATGGTGAAGGTGACTCATTTTTGTCTGAGAGTTGAACCAGTCTTAATAGACTATTTTTTATTGATCGAGCCAAGACCACATAGCCCGATCATGCATAGAGTTAGGTCTTTTTAGTTTAGGAAATGAATGTTTTCTTTATGCGTGTATGTGCTGGCCTGATATGCTTCCGGTGATTCTGATGCCCCATGAATATGCAGATTGTTTATCCGGTCAGTAATGGCAGAGCCGACAAGAGCATCCATAATCTGATAGGAGTCCGGATCTGTTTTGCGGTTAAAAATCTCCCCAATTTGTCTTTTACTTCTTCGGACTAATGTTTCAATATCAACTTCATCATAAGAGAAGTCATTTTTAGCTAGGTCGGCATAATGCTGCGTGTACTTTTCCAATATCGGTTGTATTTTGCCAAACGGTTCCTTCGCCACTTGGTCTCCAAACAACCCCCAGCCGGACATTAAATATTGATGCTCACTGGTTCTTTGCCACATGCCTATGGTGTCTTTCGCTTCATGAAACGCAGGGGACAAAGGTCGATATACCTTATCAACGTATTCAGGATGTAGAATTTCATCGACCCTTGACAATAGGTCGATATGAAAACTATTTATCCCAGAAAGGCGGTTTTGGAATTATCTAAACTCCTATCTACAGGTGAAGATCCT
>PBRN01000044.1 GCA_002725955.1 Pseudobdellovibrionaceae bacterium | reverse complement strand
CATAGCCCACCATGGAAAAGTTATTTCTACTGTGATTTATAAAACCAGGGTGCGCTTGGGTTTTATTGGAGCATGCTTTCAAAAAGTTGAGCATCGTAAAGTGACTCAATGGATTGAAAAGTTTGTTAAAGGAACTAATTGGCATGGTTTTGTTTCATTCGACTTTATTGAAGGACAAGATCAGCGGGTCTATGCGATTGAATGTAACCCCCGTATTACTAGTGGGATTCATGTGATGGAACCGGAAAAGTTAGCGCAATCAGTGATGGAGCCAGCTTCGGTTAGTCCGGAGGGAGCGTTCAAACCTTCCCGCGCAATGGTGGCAATGGCGATGATTACTAGTTTTCCAGCGATGCTGACTCGCCCCCAAAACTGGCCTGCTTTTATTTCTGAGATGGTGCGGTGTCGGGATGTGATTTTTTCTTTGCGTGATCCGATCCCTGCGATTCATCAGTTCAGATGTTATCTGGAATATATGCAGGTGAGCTTTAGAAAAAATATAGCTTTAAAAGATGTTATTTCTCATGAAATTGAATACCAAGAAACTTAAGTGTTGCAGTCACTGTTGGTGGTCATTTGGGTCCATAATGACATGTATGGAAGTTTCTATTTAGTTTGTGTTTGAGCTCTTGATGACGATATTGATCCATAGGACCATCAGACAAATATTACCCAGTACAAAGGCTGGGGCGCGGTGCAGTACATTGTTGTAGGTCAGATGGATATAAGAATGCACAATTCTGGTGGCGACGAAGCACCATGCTAGGCTCACCATCAAAGGCGAAGGACCCAGGATCAGAGCGCAAACGGCTGCTGCATAAAACAAAGTAGGCACCTGGAAAAGGTTGTCCACATGATTCTTGTGTTGCAGGAGCCGCTCTGGGACGTTGGCTTCGGTTTGAAAAGTTTTGAAATAGCTTACGTCTACTGCTCCAGTCTTAACGGCAGAGACTCTGATTCTGAGTCCATAGATTAGTACGAAAAAGGTCAATAAGACCATTGCGAACATAGGTAAAATCATGTGCGGCTCCATAGGGTGCTAATAATTATACACTAAGCTCTTTCACTTTCATTTCCAAGTTTAATTTCGACATAGTAAATTTGGTTGGATGAAATTCATCCATAAAATATTGGGGTTTGAGATCGATTTTGATATAAATAGAGTTTGTTGGCCGATCTAATGAATGTTTGGTTTTTATAAGAAGAAGGTTCCTATGTTGAAACAGATTTTGGTTCTTGCTGGTATTCTATTGATTCTTCCTGGTTGTGCGGTGGTGCAGATAGCAGCCGTCAAAGCCACATCATCGGTGTTAGGTGAAGCGTCTGCTGAAATAGAAACCGAAACGGATTGGGAGTTGTTTAAGAACGGCTTGCCAGGCGATCTTAAATTAATGGAAGCTCTGCTTTATGAAGACCCTGAAAATAGCACTTTGTTGAGTACATTGGCTAAGGGATATGCCGGATATGCATATGGCTTCTATGAGACAATGCACCTCAAAGAAAAATACAGCGAGGCTGATCTGACTCCATATAGAACTCAGGCTTCTGCGGCTTATGCTAGGGCTATTAAGTACGGGTTCCGTTACTTAACTGGCAGAGGAGTTGATGTGGGTGCATTGAGTGCAGGTAATAAAAAGATCAGCGCAATCTTGGATGCCCAGTTAAGCACTTCAAACAAATATGATATTGAAGCTGTATTCTATACAGGGCAAAGCTGGATGAGTCTGATCAACCTGAATCGTGATCAACCGAAGCTGCTGGGACAGATGCCGCGGGTGAAAGGTCTGTTTGATTGGGTTTGCAAAGCTAAGCCTGACTATCAGCATGGTGCCTGTGATATTTTTTATGGGGCATGGGAATCATCGCGCCCGAGAGCATTGGGAGGGAACCCCAAAAAGGGCAAAGCCATTTTCCTCAAGGCCATTAAAAAATACCCTCATAATTTGATGATTCGCTCTTATTTTGTGGAGCAATATATTATTCCTTCTTTTGATGAAACTAGCTGGAAGGAACAAAAAAGATATTTAACCAAAGCTCTGCGAGCTCAAAAGACGAAAGTCTATATTCCAGGTCAGGAAAAAGTGAATGTTAAAGGAGTCATGCCCAATGCTCAGCTTTTTTCAGCGATTGCTCTGAAGCGGTTTCAGACTGTTCTGAGGTATGAGAAAGATATTTTTTAATAGATATTTCGAAAAAAAGAGGCTCTCTTGTGCGAGAGCCTCTTTAGTTTGTTTCATGTGTTTATTTTGACAGTACGCTAGATATTTGGGTTGTCTAACGAATCCATGATTTACTTAAGCAATAACACTTGAAAAACCGGGCTGCCAAAAGCGCCAAATACGCCGCCACTAAAGTTCATGAATCTGCATCCGCCATTAAGAGTTTCGCTGGCTTTTCCGAAGGACAGAACGTTGTTGCCGTTGTATACACGGCAAACAAAAAGCTCTTGACCGTTAACGTCGGCACCACCGACCACGGAGCCAACAGGGATAATGGAACCATTTTCATCACCGGAGCTGCTCACCCATTGAATGAGGTTGTCTGGATCACCCTTGTTAGTCATGAGCAATTCATAATTTGTTGAGGCTACGACAGCGTTGCCAAATTCAAAACGGCATGTTCCTTCTTTCAGGTTGTCATTCTGGCTAAACATCCGCCCTGGATGAACCCCTCTGCTTACACCATCCACGAAGTGTTCTGACCGACAAACATACCTTTTGTCACCTTTGCCCCGAGGTTCTACTGGGGTGTAGCTGGCTTGGATATCATTTTTTTCGATCCAGTAAAGGTTTGGTACCAGTAAAGTGATGGGTTTACGGTTTGGCCTTGAGTACCGTTTGGCTTCGTTTGTGGCAAAAATTGTGTAATGCCAGGTATCGCCATTGGCTACCATTTGGTCCATATACTCAGCAGCAGCTCCGATGGCTATGACTGTGCCATTACCTAGGGTGTCATTAACTTTGTAGTCGATGCCATTGCTGGGTATTTCAGTGAGTTCTTCGGGGCTTCGAACCACTAACCACTCGCCCGAAAATTGATCCATAGTTATGGTGACTTTGTTTTCTCCGTCGACGAGCTTGGCGTCGGCAAATGGCTCTGGAGATTCTCCTGACCATAACCAGCTGATGCGGGTCGGGAATTCTTGGACTGTCCCCTGGCTGCGGCCTACGGCGCAGACAGCTATATTTTCAATAGATTCGACTCTGGTCGAAAGGTCGATAGTAATGCTGGTACTGGCGGATTCGAAGGCCGAGTAGCCGTTGCCAGAGTCGCAATTAAGTTCTGCAGAGGCGCCATATTTCCACTTGTAATCGTCAACACCACTCACATTAATTGTAACTTTGTATTCACCAGATGGTTCACTTGGCTGTCCAGAGAGCTCTGCTCTGACGTTTGCTGGAGTTGGGTCTAAAGGAGTTGCTGCGCTGCTAATGGGTTGGGTTTCACCTGTTCTCGGTTGTGGTTGCTTACCCCTAGAGCAACCCACTGAAATCATTGTAAATAAAACCGATAGTCCGATTGATAGCTTCATTTTATTAGTCCTTCACCTGATGGCTCAATATCCTCATTCTTCTAATCAACAAGTTTGAAAATGCAAAAGTTGAGCCATATGTGCAGGTCTAGTAAATATAATAATATCAATTGGTTAAGTCTTGGTGTGCTGTTACGATCATGACTTCTGACTGAAAATTGAACAGTTGAACAAGCAAAAAATGGTGAAATAGTTCTTTTTTTATAGATGATTATTAGCTTTTCATTTTGTTTTCCAGTGCTCTGACAGAGCAGGGATCTGCCTAGGGAACAAGGTCCCATTCGGCAGATACAAAGGGTCCTTGGGTAATCTGATTTTGCTGGATGTCTAATGAGAATTCATACCAGCCATCCCTTTGCCAAAGGCGTCCGAGGAGTTTTTGGTCGTATATGTCAATATCGTCTAAAAGAATGCCGTCAAATGCAATTTTATCACTGGACCACTCAGCGCCGCCTTGGGAGTTAAAGCGTTTCAGATGAAAGTCGTCAGAGGCTATAAAATGCTCTTCTGGCTCTAAAATTAGGAAGTCAGCTATATTTTCCATTTTGCTGGAAAATAAAAGCTCTCTTTTGCTGGTTTCAATGGCCAGCACACCATAGCCGTTGCTAATGATTATCTTTGAGGCACCCCACTTTTTGACCATAGGCCAATAGTCGGCTTTCTTGCCTACTACAGCAACCCATGAATTACCGCCTGCAGTATGAATCAGTAACCTGAAACATTCCTGTGAAACTTCAAAAAGTTCTTCATCGTACTCGCCTGGATACGGTGAATAGTCTAGTAACTCAAATTCCATTTTTACCCTCTCGAGGAATGTTTATTCTATTATGAATGAAATTTTAGAAATATGTGCAAAAAAAATGCAATACCACAACGGTTGTGTGAAAAACCTTTTAAGATTGAAGAAGTTTAAACAATATTTGGTATTGTTGAAAAAGAGCCCTAAGACTTTTGAAAAACTTGTTTTTTGTCTTTTTATTGGCAAGATGGATTGCGCCTATATATGATCGAGCTCCAGATTTGGTTCAGGGAAGGAGCTGAGTTGTTTTATCTTCGCATAGCGTTATTGACTGTATTAGTCATCCTAATGAGTGGGTGCGGTGAGGATTACTATCGCGATGGTCTTAGAGGTGGGGTTAAATCTCAGTATATAGACCCGGCCTTCGACCAATACCTAAAGATTTGGGAGCGATACCTTGGTCGCAAAGTAAATATCTCCATCTATTTTTCGGCAGACTCCAATAATGCTGGTGTTTGCAGGGTTTGGGATGATGGTCATCGGGAGATTCAAATTAATCCAAATGAATGGGGACGTTATTACAATGATCGATTTTATCGTGAGAATATTTTGTTTCATGAAATGGGTCATTGTTTGTTAGGACTACGTCATCAGGATGAGATGTTTCAATATGCCGGGTCAAGGGTGCCAGCTTCTATCATGTATTCAAAGGTGAATCATTTTTACGGTACGACCAGAAAGATTTTACTTGAACGCTTGTTTGGTAAAAATATTATCAAGGATCGATTTTATCAGGCGGAGTTGAGGTTTCTACTCACAAAGTCACAGTTTTTGCCTGCAAACTATCCGAGGTTGAGCGAGTGATGATAGGGTCGACTTTGATGGGAAAAATGATTGGTTGTCCCCAATCATTATTTTTTTAAGGTTTTAAGTTTGGATTGGTCGTGCTGCTCTTGTTGCTGCGATGTTGAATAACCGCAGGCCAGATTTGTGTTCTTGATAATTCTTTTAGCATCAGCTTTACATACATCTGAAATCTGAGCCCACCGGGGTAGCTTTTCAGCTTTCTGCAAGCTTTTTATGCCTTCGGAGTAGTTCGGATGTTGTTGATCGCTTGATGCACTGCAAATCAGTGAGACACCAAGCATAACTCTAGTGCATGGAAATTCTCCGTCTATTGCTATGGCTTCTTTCAGATATTTGATGGATTGGTTGATATTACCCCGGACGTTGAAAAGCCACTGAATGACCAAGAAATCAGGTATAAGACGGTGATATATCCCCAGACCATATCTGACAGCGCCTTGCATAGATACTCTAGCGGTAAAGTAATGGTTATATGGGGAGTCGATAACCTCTAGCCATAGCCTGTGAACAGTTTCTGCTTGGCTTAGTGAGGCAAGTACGCCATCTATTGTGGCAATCTTGGCGATAATCCCAGCAAACACCATCTTGCATATAGGGTTATCAGGTTGAAGCTTTAGGCATGTCCTGGTCTTTTCTCTGCCAACCGCTAAAATGACTCGAGGTGTGTGGAGATCTTCTTTTCCCATGTAAGTAGATGCCAGCATATAACGGACATTAGCCACCAGCCAGTAGCCATCGATCCATTGCGGTTCCGCTGCTGCGATTTGTTCAACAATTGCGAGTTTTCTTTCCCACTCGGTTCGGGTTAATAATCTACCCTCCTGTTTTGCTCTGTCATCTAAATCGTTGAACTCTTTCCAGATAGTAGCATATTTTTTTTCTGGTGAGTTGTCATAGGGATAAACTAAATAATTTTTCATTTCCTTTCCCCATGAATTTATTGGCGAAAGGATAAAGGAAAGAAAAATAATGATTAACTTAAGCACGGCTCAACCTTTTCCCGCTGACAGTTTTGATCGATCTTGATTAATCTTATTGACCGTATGATAACAGATATTCTTTTATTTTTTCCCTCAGATGATTTTCATCAGTTAACTTTGGTAAAATAGTCGTGATGATAGCGATGACCAAGGATAATCTAAAAGTATGTTTGCTTGATAGGCTATATTTCATCCAACCACGCAGTATGGAGATAGAATAGATGCCACCACTACCTATACTAGTTGTAACGCAATGGTGTTTTATGTTCGCCATTACAGTAAAAACCTTGAGTTATGGTATTTCTGTGTATCGAATTATTACTCATATAGGCACTAAAAAGATAAAAGACTTTTTTAAACGTTATCTGAAGGCTGAGCATTTGTTGCATTCTGCATGGCGTTTGGGTTCATATATTGCTCTATTTGTTGGCTACATTTATCTGCAGGTAGAGAGTGCAGAGATTGATGATATTAGTGTGGTCCAAGTGTGGCAAACAGAAAAAGTATTGGTGAGTGTGTGGGCTATTTTGATGATTTTTCTGGTTGTGAGAGCGCTTATTCAGGGTATTGTCGATATTAAGGAAATTGATGATATAGCTAAAGCGCTCCGTAAAATCATTAAGACAAAAATTATCCTCCGGCGTGTGTCTTTGGCTACGTCTGTTATCGGTTTTGCTAGCCCTTTGGTCGGTTTAAAGTGGCTGGCAGCTGCCCAATTAGGGCGGAAAATGGTGATTACCGGTCAGGTTGTTGGTTTGTTCGAGTCTTGGTTCGATAAGAGAGTCGATTCGCATTTTCGCCAATACGTAGCGACTCTGCTCTTATCGGCAGTTTTAGAAAGCGGTTATAAGATTTTGGTGATTGGTCTCTCAATCTATATGGTAAGTTGAAACATATTTTTATCATCCTTTTGGTGATGTCTTTTAAAAATTTGATGAATATTCATTTTGTCGGGCGATATAATTGAGCCATTGCTGAGCCTGGTTTTTAAATTTAGTAAATTTTTGTGCCTTTTTAAATGTATCTATCGCTGCCTGATTAGCTCCTGTTTCGTAAAGGGCAATGCCCAGACTGATGTAAGCAACTCCAGGTTTTTTTAGATTTCCTTTCTTAATGCCTTGTTTCAGTGCTTTTGCTGATTTTTGCCAATTTTGCTCTTCTTGCAGTAGCTGGCCTAGTCTAACAAATGATCGGCCATTTTCCGCTAATGGAGCTCCCTTACTCAATGCGGACATCGCTCGGGTGTTTTCCCTGGCTCTAATCCAGCAATCGGCAAGGAGTTCAAAGTTCTTACTATTTTTTGCGATACTGCCTTGAGTAAGTCCTGTTTGCAAATAAACTCCTGCCTTATACGGAATATCGTAAGATAAAGATAGCTTGATGAGTTGTATTTGCTCTTTTTCCTCAGTTAAAACTCCATGCTTATAGGCTGACTCCATAACAGCTAATGCTTTCTTGGGCTGATCCATTGCCAGATAAACTGAAGATAATTGCTTCCAGTAAAGTCTCTTTTGTGAACGTATCAGCACGAGCTGTTCTAGTGTGCTGGCGGCCTTAGAGTAGGCTTTCTGCTCGTAATACAGAGAAACTAGCAATCTTAACCAGCTTTCTGCCGGTGTATCGCTTGCCGCAACTGCTTTTTCAGTCCAGATGGTTGCATCTGCTATTTGGCTTAGTTGGGTTAAAACCTGCCCGTAAAAAAAATAGACGGCTGGCCTCACATTTTTTTTGTTAAAGATAAAATCTTGGATCAGAGGTATGGCTTCTAGGTATTTTTCTTGAGCGATTAATACTTGAGATAAAGAAAACATCGTGTTTAATGTTGGGTCTAATGGTAATACTCTGAGAGCTAGTGACTTCTTGAATGAGTTAACTGCTTCGGGGAGGCGGTCGGTTTGTGCGTATAAATAACCTTTGGTTTGATACACTTGGGCGAGTCCATAAGGGTTCTTTGCGAGTGCTTTTTCTATGTTATTCAGTAGTTTCAATGCTTCAGAATAACGCTCATTAGCCATGAGTTTCTGGGCTTTGCCTAGTCTTTTAAATGCCATACTTGTGATTTTTCCGGCGATAGTAGCGGAGACTTTTTGAGGTTTTCGATTTAAAATCTCATCAATGGTTTGGGTAGAAACGATTCCAGGGTGGCATAGCCAATAAATTAAATAAATCTGCCATAGTCGTTTCATTTTGTTTTCTCTAAATTAAAGTTTAATCTGACAAATTGTTCTATTTCTAACCGTTTCCCATCTACTACCTGTGGTTTATATTTCCATTTTGAAATTGCTTTTTTTGCAGCGCGATCAAAAATTCTTGGTGGTTTGGACTCAATAATTTTTATGTCTTTCGTTGTGCCTGTTTTCGTTACTTTGAACTTCAATGTTACATAACCCTCAATGCCTTTCATTGCTGCTCTGCGAGGCATGCGAGGTTGGATCCGGACGATTGGCAATAATTCGCCATCGTTTATTTGGTTGTTATTGCCTCGCATAAATAGGTTNAGGTTACCNCTTTTCCCTAGAGCAAGAGCTGATGGAGGTATATTGAGTGGATTGTCCTTAGTTGGCGGATTTTTGCTCACCTCAGTCTTGGGTCTGCTAGGCTCTTGTTTATCAGGAGGGGGTGCTGGAGACTTGCGCTCNCGGGTTTTCGTTAGTTCNTCGTNTTTCCTTCTGATAAAATCCACAAAATTCTCTTGTTCGGATTGGAGTGTGGTTTTTTTTCCAGTAGATATCANGAGTGGCATGAGATAAAAGATAGCAAGTGTTATTAAANATCCAATGACTGCTGCAAAAAGTAAACGCATTATTTCTTTCTTTTTNGGATTATNACTTAGTTTAAATTATAAGATTAATTAAACCGAGGTCAAACNCCATATTTTAAAATCTTGGGGNTGAATATACCGAGGTTGGCAATGACATACCTTCTTTTGTATAAAGTAATCTAGCTACTTGTCATTTGCTAGGAGGGTTTTTTAGTCGTAGTCTATCTCATTCTAGGTTTGCTTCAATCACCTGATAGCTGAAGTTGGTTGAAGTGACTCCGCGAATNGTGGCGATAATGGTTTTAGTTCCAGCTGTCATTTCTTTCCATTCGGCTTCAACGGCTCGTCTTTTTGCNATATTACCACTGGCTACAANCCANCCAATACGATTAAAATCNGTAGAGTCCGTAGTGGTCTCAGCTTTTAAGTTAACNGTGCCTAAGGCAACAGTGGCATCAGCTTNGGGANAAGTAATATTAATAGTCGGTACGGTAGCNGTTGCCTTTTCNGGTCGATAAATGCGCAGGGTTCCNCGGACTTGTTCTTCTTCCAAATCTTGGCCANCCCCTTGACTAAATTTTAGTGCATAGTAAATCACTGCTGTNNCTTTTTCTGCTNCTGAAAATTTCAGTTCTTCAAGAGTTGGTATTGTGACGGTGGCAGTAACTTTATAAAGGCGTAGTTCGGTATAATCATCATATGTGATATTGATATTACTTAATNCTTGATAATTATAAGTGGATGTGGAAGCAATGCTGCTNGNTGTGATGTCNGTCTTNGTGTTGGANGCAAGATAAAAAGTAAGGCCAGCGGTGACGGTAGCTGCTTCNGTACTGTANGTGTAAGCGGCCTGGTCCTTACCAACCCCGAGAGTTCNAAGTTTATCAATGACCTCAGGAGTGTTGCCCATNTCGGCGCAGGAGGTGAGGTACATTGCCATTGCCAAACGTATTAATTTCATAGGATAGCCCTTATTTCTGTAAAGATAGTAAAAGGAACACCTGTGACGTATTCTTTTGTTGTGTAATCATAGTTATAGTTAAAATTAGGAGANGACTTGGTTAGCTGATATTCATCTACTCCGTACCTTAAGATCATTTTCCATGTATCATATTGATAGTCGTTCTGGCCATAAANTGTNATCGAAGTAGTATCNGGGACTCTGGCGCCNTTGACCATATCTAGGNTTTCTTCTGGTTGATAGATGTCTGTATTGGCTTCATACCAGACTTGGTCTACGGGAGTATANACATAGCCAGTTTGATGCTTGATCCTGCTNCTCATCTGAAANGTGGGGNTNATTTTATAATTAGCCACTAAATGAACTATGTTGGTAATATCAGTATNACTCGGTATTTCTTTNCCGCCTCCGCGGGATTCTTTGGTGGATGAATAGGTNTANGAAANCCAGCCAAACAGNGAGTCGCCGGTNTANCGGTAAAACCANTCCAGNCCCCTGGCATTGCGAGTTGTGCCATTAGTAAATATAGAACTAGTACTNGCAGATGGGTTACTAAGGTCNACAGAGTTNTCGAGNACNTCGTTGAACCACGTTTTATAGAACACCTGGAGATCNGAGGACCAAGCCTTGTCCACAATACTTTCCCANCCTAGAGTGTAGTGATTAGAGCGAATCCATGATAANTCNGGGTTGCCGAAATCCTCGGCTAATTGCTGAGGGCTTGGNGGCGATGAAAATTGGCCAATGCCGGACTTTATTGTATTGCTGTCATCTAACTGATACCTAGCCGAAATACGAGGGTCGATTTCGGGATTTTTAATATTACTTTGGTTGAATATCCTNAGTCCCGGATTGAGNANCAAAGGCCCCAGNTTGAACTCAAAAGAGCTCCATGCGGCGTTNCTNTNACTCTGAAATNTAGTTTCTAATTCAAATAAAGGGCTATTTTCAAAGTCNGTAAATTCACCTTGGCCCGCCAATATTGGAGCCTTTATCTCTAATTNGTTTTCTCTNTAATCGCTTTCGATACCCATGAAGATATTGAATGTAGGGCTNANGCTTAATTGGGTGCGAATAGGCAGAGTGATNGCTGATGTNTTGTTTTTGAAGCGGANAGANGAAAAAGAAAAGTCGGCCATACTTTTGACGATGAATGGNCTAAATTCAAGATTAAGACCCAATAATTCTGTTTCTATGTCAGTNGCAATGACATCATAGTCATTGGCGAAATCGAAATTAGATGTACCATCGGTTTCCTGAGATCTATCGTTGTATACTTTCGCTGTNGCNCCAGTNCGGCTATGCACATAGCGAGATTTAATACTGAAATCGTCGCCTCCATAATAGTACTGNAGATATGCATCTTGAAAGTAGGGNAGAAAGANATTNCCTTCGAGAGTNTCTTCAGGAATCANNCTAATGAAGCCTTCNAGTNTNGATTTTCTGAGTGAAAGGATCAANGATCCATTTTCTCCNGCTTCTTGCTCATGATAANCACTNANGTATTGAGGGANATTGAATCTAAATTCAGAATATGGTTCAATAATNTCTTCGCCGCGTGTTTCAAGCTTAATTACNCCCCCNTTGGAGTTTCCATATTCTACATCAAAGTTACCNGGATAATANGAAAGGCTTTCNACGGCTCGGCTGGGNATCACTGATGTGCCGGAGATGGGTTCAAATAAAACAGGAGCTTCAATATCGTCNATATAATATAGTGAATTATTTGTGTCNGAACCTCTAATNGACACTTCNGCNTCAGTAGGTCGGTAGGANGTACCCGGNAATAGNTTTGGNACCTGAGCAACATCGCCATCGGGAGCGACNAGTTCTGCTTGTTCGCTGGAAATCTCAATTTTTGAAACTTCATCGGCATTCGTNTTCTGGATGCGCGAACCAGTTACAGANATAACTTCGATGTTCTTAGGCTGTTTTTCTGGGCTGTCACTTTTTTCTGGGCTGTCACTTTTTTCTGGGCTGTCACTTTTTTCTGATGANTGGTTGTTAGTTTTNATCTCNGNGTTGGATTCTTGCTGTGCCAAGATCTTTATAGGGATAGTGCTTATTAGCAAGCAGCTAAANGAAAAAATTCTNAGATTCATATTATCTCCCAGACCTGNCCTGNAGTCTTTTGCTTTGATCCACTGGTTNGATATTAAACTAATGATTAATTTTNTATCAANNTAGANNNGTCTAANTTNATNNATCATAATANNNTATTNTAGTTTATACTACTAGTTAATAGATAGAAAATANGNCNGTANCTATTTTNAGTTTAGTAAATCTNTATATCTAGCTATGATTNCCTNGGNTTTTTGCNGTAAAAGNCCTCAANTTTTTTTACTCATANGGTTCATTGATCTAGTTCTCATTTTGAGGAAAGAAGCTTAGCAAGTCTTTTTGTAGTTTGGGGTGATCATTTAAGTGCAAAACAATCCAATATAGGAAACTTCTAAGAACTTGTTCTTGGTCTGCAGAAGCTTTGGTAGGAGCCATTTCTAACTTATGGGTTAGTCTAGCATTTTCATGTAGACTTTCTTTATCGGTGTAACTAAGAAACATAAGCTTATTCTCTTTACCGCGGATGATGCAACCCTCCACTTCGAATTCGAAACTTTGGAAAGTAGGATGTTTTTCTTTTGTATACCATGCAGCAATGGAAGATGAAGTAGAACCAAAATACAATTTTTTGATTAAATGAGGGTCATTCTGTGCTACATCTTCAGTATTATATTGCTTCATAGAACAACCAATGACTACTGGAGATGCTAGGTGGTAGAAATGATCGTAGTTGGTGTTGGCTAGTATTTCGATGCCATAATTTTGTGACTCTTTGAAAATGACTTGAGCATCGATATCATAGCTTTGCTCTTTAATACCAATGTTCAACTTTATTTTTTCTTGGTTTTTCAGGTCTGAATCTAATGTCAGATTAACGCCATTTAATGATAAATTTCTGATTTCTGTTTTTTTGCCATTTACTTTGATGAATAATGGATAGTTGGCAGAGACATTGTAGCGGTTACTGGCTCGCCTTTCTTTGCTTATTTGGTCTTCTTTGCGGTTAACCAATCTTTTGAAAAAATCCATCTCCATCCCCTTACAATTACCTAATTCAATGATTAGCATTCATTATACTTTTAATTCATTACATGCTTATAGTTGTTTTACGGTGTTCATGCCAAAAAGTATTCGCATTATATTAAATGGCCTAATCATTAAATGATAAATTAACCCGCATCCTGAAAACAATAAAATATTTATTATGATGTACTTAACTAATGGATTCATTGATATTGGGGCCAGAGGGGTTGCAATTATTATATTTATCGGCATATGTAAAATGAAACAAGGATATATAGCTTCGTTGAGATAATCTAAAATTCTGTGTTTTCTATATAAGTATTCAGCGGCATAGCCTAGGCAGCAAAAAATCATACTGTAAATAAAAATAAAATAGCAGCAGCCAAATATTAGCAATTCATTCGCAGTAGCGGTCTTGGCATATACATTTTTGATAAAGAACAGACTGACAGTAAAGCAACAGATTGAGATAAAAATAAAGGCGTGCTTTCTTTTTATTATGGCAGTTGTAAAGTCATCTCTTACCAGGAACAAAATGAATCCGATTGCAAAGAAGGCGCTGTAGTAGATAGTTCCGCTAATACTTTTGATCGACAAATATCCGGTTTCAAAACTGCCTATGCCGGGAATAAACTGTATGCAGGTAATGATTCCTGTTGCAAAAGAAAAAGGAATCATGCCTCCAAGCGTATATTTATGTACAACTAATGCTCTGGTGTATCGTTCTAACCATGTATTTTTTCTTTCTTTCAGCTTAAACATGATAGGAGTCATAAAAATAGTAAAAATGAATAGTGACTGTACAAACCATAAATGCCATGGAGAATATATATAATCGTTAATGAGAAAGTTGAAGAAGTTTTTTTGTTTGCCCTCAAGCAGATGGCCAGCGTATTCAAGCGGCAGGAATATAAAGTAGATAGCGAAAAGCAACGGTATCATAAGCCGTATAAACCTTTTGCGAATATAGGCTTGTGGACTATTGAATTTCATGATGGCAAAGCCGCCAGCAAAACCTGAAATGAGGAATAATAGTGGCATTCTCCACCAATGGAAGAAGATAAGTATGATATCGAGATCTTTGAAAACAATATTATTTCTGAATTGTGGTGAGGAGAAGGTCTCAGTGAACATCATCGCTGAGTGCCACAGTATCAGAACGCCAAATACTAAGATTCGCAAGCTATCGAGATCATGCCGTCGTTGACTCATAGTCATCTCATACTACCGAGTAAAGCTACAAACATTGACTGATTCTTATTGCTTAATATAGCGACCTATTATTGAAAATATAGTGTGTTGCTTTATAAACAATATTAAGTTTAACTTTAAACAATAATATTATAACAAAAATATTGAGTAAAAGTTAATGAATAATTGCTGGAAAAGATTAATATTTATTTTTTTGTTCATTCCTGAACATCATCGTTTTCGCTGCCAGGCTGAGGTATGTAAGTGATTTCAACAGTGGAGCTTTCGTTAAAGAGGTTGCCTTCGATCACCACGGCTCCCTCTTGACTTACATAAAACTGAGTTTGATTGAGGACAACATCATCTATCGATACTCTTATTTCTTGTTCTATATTAATTGGCTGTGCTGTTTGAAATGAGGTATTGCGAACGGCGATTCGAGTCGAAAGCTTTTCTAAAATCTGATTCCAGTTAACTGTACAAATATCAATGATTGCGCCACCAGTTTGATTTGCTAATAATAATTGTTCTGTGCCTATTTCTGCAATCTGGCAATTGGGAGTGTTTCTGCCTCTCTTTAAACCGACAATTGCGTGCACAGTGATTTTTTTGTCTTTTATGCCGACGAAGTCTTTAGCAAGGTTCCCGGCTCCTTCGCCGACGTCATCAGAAATCAGTACAACTTCAAGTGGTGATCCAGCGGTAAAGCCGGGGTAAACCCCCAAAAATTGGTTTAACTTAGAAATACTATCATTACTACCGATTGAAATAGCTGCTTGATTTATCTGATACGGTAAGGCTCCAAATTGGTAATTTTGACCTAAGATCGAAAGGTTACTTACCACGGTTTTCTTTTGCTTGAGTCCTGCCAAGAAAATGCCCATGTTAGCCTCTAATGCAGATTTTTCCCGAGCCATGCTGCCACTATTATCCATAACAAAGACTAGATCGACAGGCAGATTCTGGCCACCTTCAAAGCTTTCGGTCAAAGCAGCTACTGAGTCAGTAGCACTTCCATCTTCATTTCCATTACTTGGCTCGATAACACTGTTATCTGAATTCGTGTCACTGAAGTTCCCGAAAATAAAGTCCCGGCCATCAGTGCCAATAGAGCAACCTTGTATCCCACTGATAATTAAAATTAGGCTTAATGTTATATTCTTTAAAATCATTTCCCAAACCTTTGGCTCTAATTTGCTCGTTATTTTGAATAAGAAGCCTTTTTCTTTCTATTAAGCCTATGATGTGCAATATGCGGACCAGGTATCGATTTGCCTTAAGTTGCAGATATTACATATTAATAATGGTTTTTCGGGAGAATGCTGTATAGTTCCAAAAGACATTGCTATTTCTTTGTTCAGAATTGAACTTGATTTTTACAATGATAAAGATTTGTCGGCGAGATATTTAGTATAGTGTTAATCATGATTTATTTGTTGGGGTGGATTGATCTGAAGGTAAAACAGACCGATCATAAATTCAGTTTTCAATAGGTTTTCTTTTTATATATCAGAAAACCTATTGTATGAGGCAATCTAAAAGATGGTTCGCTTTGGCTAATCTTGGGTTTTAAGCCAGCCAGCTCGTTTAAAAATCTCGATAATATTGTCTGTGGGTTTTTCAACTTGTAGACCGCAATAGAAGCCTTGCCCCGGTTCGCTATCTTCTTGACTCCAGACGACGATAAATTTAATTTCGACATTGTCACCTGTTAGCAGGAGATGAGAACCAGCTTCAACATGCTTCTTGGCTTCTATCCCCAAGCCTCCAGCCGAAATGTTAAGAACTTTGTATTCTATGACTTCATTGTCTTTTTGATTATGCATTTTACCAGGCAGCAATGTTTCCAATTTTTGTCTTTCTTTCCGCCGCCTTTCTTCTGTCTTTGGTAATCCCATCATGACTCCTGTACTTCAATTTACGGAAAGCTCTCAGATATTTTATAGTATTTTTGGCTTAGATTGTAGAGGGTTTACTTTTTTGGGGCGGTAAGTAAGCTTTTGCTTTGTGACTAATGAATTTTAGGGTGTTTCTTGAAAAAGTCGAGTACCATTGCCCCCCACTTTTTAGGAAACGATTGGCGACAGCTAAAAAAACTGCCAGTAGATCCAGGAAAACAGTGACCTAAGATTAGCCACGCAGTGAATCGATGTTCAAAGAACTCGAAGGTAAATTCCTCGTTTTGCCATCTGGTCCAGCTATATCTGTTACTTCTATCAATGATTTCTGGAGAGTCTGAGAAGGTATATCCACTTATGATAGCTTCCTTGGTTTCCTTGGTTCCTCTTTTCCAGGGTACCACGATATCTTTTTTGCCATGAGCATACAATACAGAAACCAGAGGATTCTTTTTATCTGGTCCATAGCATGATTCTTTAATGTGATAAGACAAAGGAGCGATACTTGCCAAAATATCGGAGTGGTTGCAGGCAAAGTACCAGCTCATCAATCCTCCCTGAGAGAAACCTGTCATGTGAACTCTGTCTGGGTCTACCGGCCAGTAAGAAATTATATTTTTCATCATACTGGCAACCTTTGGATAGTAATCTTGAACCCAATTTCTCCAGGGTGCTTCTGGTTGAACAACAATATATCCTTTGCGTCTACCAAGATAGGCAATATTTGAACTTCGTTCCTGCAGTTCAGCATTCATAGCCCGACCATGAACATCAAAAACTAATCCGCAGCCGGATACAGGACAACTAAGTGGTATTGTTATTTCGTAGCTTAGTCCTTCGCATTCGATTCTGAAGTTAGCCTTCGGTTGAAGATCTAATATTTTGTCCATGCATTTACTATAGACTTCAGGAGAGTTGAGCGTAAGTAAGCTAATGATCATTAGGGTTCTGTTGAAAAATACACTCATCATCATGCTCCGTAGATTCTGTTTTTTAACAGCAATTCATTTCTATGGTGAACCGAGGTTCAGTTGTTTAATTGAATTCAAAATCTCTCGAGTTCCCCATGATTGGGGACTCTGTGATCAGCATATAAATTTATGAACAGGCTAAAGTACCTATTCGGATACTGAAGTAAATAAATGTAGGTTTTTTTGCTGCAAAAAATTTTTATCAGTAGTACGAGGCGATTTGTATAGAATAGAATATTCTATATTTAAGGTTATCTCCTTATGTATGGTGGGACAAGCAGTGTGATTTTCAATAGTGATTATGATAACTTGGTTTTTTGTACTAAAAATCATCTAATACGATGATATTTAGGTTGTTACAAAATTTTTGATTTTTTTCGGTTCATAAAAAATCATGTGTACGTTAGATGATACATAAAATTTTTTTTCTCACTAGAGTGAGATATCTGGCGTAAATGAAACCGATTTCTTTGTTGGTTATTGTTCAAATTTCTATATATATTTAGCGAAATTAGGCGGTGGTAACCTAGTAGTCTAGTTTTTTCGCTTAAATTTTGTTCAAAAATTTTTGCCTGTTTGTTGGGCAGAACTATAGTGGTCTATGAACAATTGGCAACATTATCTGTAATATCTTTTCAACTGTGATAAATTCTTGTCACGGAATTTGTCGTTGCTGTTTTGTTTCATAATAATATTTCTTGGTGGCCCTGTTATCTGGCCGATTTTGTTTGCCTAAAAATTTTTATAAAAAAAAGGGAAAGCAATGATAGCAGATCCTACATTGACTTCAGATAAATACCACCATTTTCTCACTGCATGGTTACAGATGCTGAAGAATAAGGATGAGGCCTTGTTAAACTCTTTGATTAGTCCTTCGGTGAGATTCTCATCACCTGCAGTATTTAAGCCCTATTCTAATAAACAAGACGTCATGCATATACTAATGAATATTATTGAGGTGTTGCCGTCTATCAAATATAGTCATGCTTATGATGGTGAAGATGGAAATTTTATTTTGCGTTTTACTGCCGAAACAGAAGTGGATGGAAAAAAAATTCATGTAGAAGGAGTAGATATTTTTCGGCTAAATGACTCTCAGCAGGTTGAAGAATTGACTGTGATGTTTCGTCCATACAGAGGCTTAGAAGCTGTGATGATGAATATGGGTAATAGATTTGTGGCAGGTATGAGTGCCAGAGAAAAATTGCTATATTTTGTTCGAAAGAAACTAAAATTTGTTGGAGTATAATTAGGTTTCAAATTTTTGCGGTGTTGCTGGCAAAACGCAGGTATATAGTTATTGATATGACTAACACCAAAACAGGACCTGACCTTGAAACATCAGCAATCTCCGCAAAAAAGACTATGGTCGTATGCTCTTCCTTGGCATAGTGAAATTAAATGGGCGTCCTTTTATTCCCTGATCAATAAATTCTTTGATATTTTTCCAGAAATACTGATTGGCATAGCTATTGATGTCGTCGTAGAAAAAGACCAAAGTTTCTTGGCTTCTATGGGCTTTGTAACTCCAGTTAGTCAACTCACTATCTTGGGTATTCTGACTTTTGTGATTTGGGTCTTGGAATCAATGACGGAGTACCAGGCTCTAGTGCGATGGCGTTATATGGCTCAGCGTGTTCAGCATAGCTTGCGTATGGATGGCGTAAGTCATTGTCAGAAACTTGATTTAAGCTGGTATGAGGATCAGAACACGGGCACTCTTTTGGCCACCCTTAATGAAGATGTGAATCAGGTGGAACAGTTTCTAAACAAGGGGTTGCATGATTTGCTCCAACTTGGCGCCTCTACTTTTCTAGTGGGTATGGTGTTCTTCTATATTTCGCCTATGGTCGCTTTGTTGGCGATTCTTCCCATCCCGCTGATCGTGTGGGGGGGCATTAAGTTTAGGAGTCGTTTGGAAACCCGATATCTCAATGTGCGAAAAGCCGCAGCCCAGTTAAGCGGGATTCTCAATGGTGTCCTCAACGGAGTAGTCACTATTAGAGCTGCCAATGCTGAAGAGTTGATGGTTAAGGAAACTGCGGCCAGGAGCCAAACTTATCTCGAAATGAATCGTGAAGCGATCAAGCTTAGTACTGCATTTGTTCCTTTGATTCGGGTTGCTGTGCTAATGGGTTTTTTGTTTACTTTGGTGTGGGGAGGGCTAGAAACTTTTGCTGGAGAAATTTCCCCTGCTGCCTATACGGTATTGGTCTTTTTAACTCAAAGGTTATTGTGGCCTTTCACTCGGTTTGGAGAAGTTTTGGACTTGCATGAGCGTTCGATGGCCTCGGCAACCAGGGTGTTAGACTTACTTCATACTCCAGTTTTAATTAAGAATAAGGAGGATGCCAGGCCATTATCTAATACTTGCGGTTCTATTGAATTTGAAAACGTTAGATTTGGTTATGATCCAGATCGGCCTGTATTGGATGATTTTCATATGAAAGTACCTGCAGGTAGTTTTGTTGCTCTGGTTGGTTCCACTGGGTCTGGTAAAAGCACAATAACTCGTTTATTGATGCGCTTT
>PBRN01000043.1 GCA_002725955.1 Pseudobdellovibrionaceae bacterium | reverse complement strand
TGAACATTACATCTGCTAGAGTATTGGAACTTGAGAAGAGTTTAGGTTTTCAAGAAATCAATTCTGAACCTCAACCGACTAGTGAGCCTGCTGTTGTTCAACAATGGACGGATGAAGCAGGCCATACATGGAGATTAATGGATAATCAAACTACTATGTGGTGGGACGGAACCGATTGGCAGCAAGTGTGAATTATCTGACTAACTATTAACTAAACTTCAGGCAGTAAGCGAAATTGATTGCTGCTGCAAAGGTCACCCATGCAATGTAAGGCCAAACTAATTTTGATGCATTTGGTACTGGTTTGTAAATCAAATAAGCATAGAGCAGTGTAAAGATAATTATCACAATAAGCATACAGAACGAAAGAAGATAACGTTCTGAGTTGAATACTGAAGGCCAGGCTAAATTCAGTGCTAGTTGAATGACGAATAGAGCTGCGATTAATGGAAAGCGATTTAACTCGTCTCGTTTGTTCAAGGTATTGCTAAAACTAATCGCCAAACAAGTGTATAGGACCACCCATATTGGAGCAACAATCCACCCTGGTGGTTGAAAAAATGGTTCGTAAGCCGAATCAAATGTCAATATTGCACCTATTTACCGCCCCTAATCATATGCTATAAACAGGTGTTAGCCGTCTTAAGCCGTTGTACAATAGAAACAGATAAAATCTGATATGAATACCATAGTTTATGGAACAGCGTCGTAGTATTGCAATATTCTGTTCGCTACTTTTGGTTTTATTACTATTCATACCGAGCACTGCATCCGTAATGGGAGATGATGAAATACAAGCCTCGGGGGAAACTTGGAACATCATTTCTCTCTTTGGTGATGCTCAACTTTCTAATTGTCATTCTAACCTATATGATGATGATGAATCTGCAGATTATGGTGAAGAAAGAAAGACTAGTGGTGTTCTAACTATCGATCTTACTTGTACCATGGACCCTGTCCTCGACCGTAATTTAGTTCTGAAAGAAAATGATAGAATAAATGCTAGATTTAAAATCGAACTCGAAGGAGAATGGACTAATGGACAAGGTGATTGTAACAATGATTGTGAAGACTTGCAAATCTCTTTGTTGAAGGGCGGCAATACTGTTGCGATGAAAGAATTTAGTGATCTCGACCAGGGAACTAACGTCATCAATTGGGAAATCCCAATACTCGGTGACCTCGTATATTGGAATGGAAGTGCACAGAATATTGCTGTGAAATTCACAATGAAAATCAAGGCTGTTGAAGGTGGCTTTTTCGATGAGGCCGTCGATGCTGCATTTGGACTTCATTATTCGCCTACAGATGATGGCGGTGCCGTATTCTCTGGCGATGACTATACCAGAATGTCATTTCCTCTAGACACGGAATGTACGGCCTCTTGTGGTGGTGGTTTGGGAGATTTCGCCACTCCCGGGTTTGGCTTCATTGGCACGATAACAGTACTCTGTCTTGCAACTATTGCCTTGAGACGAGAGCGGCTAGAAACAATCAGTCATTCGCAATAGTGCTTTCAATCGACTCAGATTGTTTATTTTTCCTAAAATATAATTTTAATTTTCTTTTTATTCCAACCAAAATTATCAGATAAGTTAGGTTCATAAATATAAATTTGATAGAGTTAATTCCTGAGCCGACTGAGACTAGTGTCCCTGATATTGGCTCGGATTCAAGATAGCTGTTTATCATCAATATTTCAGCAAAGTTCTCCGACCAATCTGCGATCATCGCAAGTATAGGAGCTAGCAAAAATATTCGCTTATTGTCGAATAAATACATAATCCAAGAGCAATACATCAAGGTATAAATCACTGCAAAAACCACATCCCATATTTGTAGGAATTCCTTGTAGCAATCGAGTTGATCTTGACTTCGTAATTCAAAGAAGTTTTGAACCATAACCGAAGTGTAAGAAAAGGCCAGCCCCAATGAATTTGAACTACCGTCAAGTCTGAAACAACTACCGGTTGGAATCAATACTAGTATTGTGTATAAGATGAAAGCTAAAGTCGAACCAGCGCAAAAATATAGAGTTTTTTTGCTCTTTGATTGCGTACCTGTTGTGCCCGCATTATCGTCGAGTTCTGTACTTACAATTCCCATTGTATTATACCTGAAAAACTTCACTGATATGCTTTTGCCAAAGTTATGATACTCGTTTACATCAAGTGAGATAGCAAAATTACGCTCCATGACTGATAACCATCAGGGACAAATAGCACCACTGTGACCGCTCTGTATGCGCCTGCTACGAGTCATGCTTCTGACTCTCCTGCTATTAGCAGTGCCTCTTTCAGGGTGTTTTGGCGAAGAAACAATTGAAATAACTCCTCGGTTAACCGTCGGTGATGTTTCAGAAGCAACGCGTGGCCAATACATGATGATTGAAGTAGATTCAAATGTCAATTGGACTTTTAATCGATCTGCTGGCCTATTTTATGTAGATGATTTCGGAGTCGTAAGAGATCCGGTAGAGGCAACTTTCCCACCTGAAAAGAAATCACTGGAACTACTGATTCTAGACACAGAAAGAGAAAGTGTAGATATTTCGATTTCTGCTGGTGAATTTCTTTGGAATGCTACACTAACTCTACAAGACAGTGAGGAATACATGTTGGTCGATGGCCGCCGTGCTTACGAAACAATCGATATGCTCACGTCCTCGTATAACAACCGCTGGTGTGCAAGTGCATCCACTCACGAAGCAGGCGCTGGATACGAGGCTGCAGCCGAGGCTATGGCTGATGAGATGTGGGATATGGGCTTTGATTTCGTTGAGGTTACAAGATATGATGATGACCCTGACCAACTAAATGTCGTAGGATATAATTGGGGCAGAACCAATCCCGATGAGTATATCGTTATCGGAGGTCACTTCGATATCGCATACATGTTTACTCCCCCCGGAGGAGGTACCAATGAAGGGGCGAACGACGATACATCTGGTTCAACAGTTTCACTAGAAATGGCTCAGGCTCTTGCTAAAATGGAATTTGATCACACGGTTGTTGCAGCACTTTGGGCTTGTGAAGAAGAGGGGTTACTTGGCTCCCTAGCATATGTCGAACATTTACCTGAAAATGTGACTGTTAAAGCTTACATGAATTTCGATATGGTTGCTCTCAATTATCCAATAATACCTCAAACAGAACCTATACTTGGTCCGGGTGGAGAAATATTTTCTGCAACAAAGTACGATTGGCAAATCAGCGTTGCAGGAGCAAGTGATGATAATATGCAGTTGATGTATGACTGGGTTGGAGTGATAATTGACGATGACCTTGCCTATCAACCGACTGAAGGAAATCCAATCAATTGGCAGATAGCAGAATCATGTGCTTCCGATCACTGTTCCTTCTTTTCTGCCGACTACCCCACATTCAATTTCTTTAGCCCTGGTGGAGATATTTCATTCTGGCAAGAATGGCATTCGCCTTCGGACACACTTGAGTTTATGACTGCAAAAGCGGGAGGACCGGATGGGATGGCAAGTGGCTTCAACAGTTTGGTTTGGTCTTCACTCGACCTCTTTATCCGTGTCGACAATTCTGATTCTACATTCCAGGGTCGTTGGTTTGAAGCCCCTAGTGAGTGAACTCAAAAGGATTCACTAGGATCAAAAGTCATCTTATTGATATTTGTCGTGAGTACATTTGTAAATCAGCCCTGAATAACTTTGATACAATAAAAAAGTTGATTATGTAAATATTAGATTAATCATCATGGGCGAACCGCGAATGACTCCAGATGAGTACGATGCTTTGATTGCAGAGGAGCTTGTCCGGATTGTAGACGAGTTAAGTGAAGATTTTAAAATCGTTGTTTTGTGGAAAAGTGGTGGAGAAATCGGAGAGGAATATGCTTATGGAAATACTCCTGAAGAAGTTGTAAACCATATGCGAAGTCGATGTTGGATTGAAGAAGAGAATAAAAATTCACAGAAATATATGTCAGGTGTTCAATCTAGAATGATTGGGGCTGAAAACTTCCTATTCTATGATGAGGAATCTTTCCTTTTTGGTTTGGCGAAAATTGACTCTCTACACATTCATAAATGGGGATGGGAACCTAAATCAGATGTCAAATAATTTTGCTCATTATATCACCCCTACCTTTGCCATAGGTTTCTAATGAGAATAGCCAGTAACGTAACTCATGCGAGCAGGGCATCTAATGGCATCAGGTGTGTTACTAATTGCTATTTTCATGCCGATTTTTTCATTCGCAGGCGATCTGCGGCTAGAATGTTTACTGGCGAATAGTGACACTTGCGAAGATTTCAAAAACATCCAACTGGTATGCCTACTTGGGTCTTTAGTTGGAATTATTATGGTCTTCGCTGGCGGTATAATTCTACGCGATGAACCACACAAATCTCTACCGAGAGTTGCGCAGTGCCCGCGCTGCGGTGCCGTGGTGGATAGTCATGGTTCAGTCTGTTTCAACTGTGCCCAGACTGGATTCTAACAGTTTTACTGCCGAACAGCAAATACTACCTAACCACCCTAGGAGATTAGNNGAAAATAAATTGAGTTTTACCCCAATTTATTTTCAACTATTCTTCTAATCATTCGTCCTTTCGCTGGCGCCCAAGGAGCATAGCAGCTCCAAGAAGTGCAAGCATCGATAGTGACGCAGTAAATCCAGGTAACCCTCCAGCAGTAGATGCTGTGTCTTCAGAAACATCTTTCATGTCTGTTGTAAATGTCACCTTAATTTCTCCAGATTCGGTTCCATCAGTCCATGTTACTGTCACTTCATGAGTGAAGGTAGATTCTTCTTTCACAATAAATCCTAAGCCGCCATAGAAGTGCCCATCCATTGCTTCTGCAGTGACAGTTGTTGTGCCATCATTAATTGAAATTACAAGGTCATCTCCGTCAGGATCGGTACAATCCACCATGAACTCATACGACCCAGCTATCAGTGGAACGGTTAGTGTTCCGGTTAGTGGGGCTGTAAGAGCGGTATTACCTGCAAGTTTTGCAGCGATATCCGAGGCTGCTATCTGTCCAGATGCGCCGACATTGGCGACTGCGAATACATCGCATACAGGGAGATTATTTTCGGCGGAAGTGTTGTTTGAATCATCGGTTCCATCGTCGGTTTCATTACTCGAATCATCAGATGCAGCAGTCCAGACAAAACGTCCATGATCTAGGCCCTCCCATCGGTAAGGGATGTCAACATAAGCTGAACCTGACGATACAGCCATCATCAAACTGACTCCGTCATCACGGACGAATTTACCGTTAATCAAATCAAAACTATCACTACCAGTTACGCCGTATCTTATGTTCTGTATACTTACAACTGAAGGCATAGTTCCATCTGCATAATGGGTGTTTCCAGTGGTGTTTCCAAAGGATTCATCGCTTCCAAAGTCATACGTACAATGCCATGTAAACTCATCACTAACATCTGAACTACCTGAATTGGGTTCGTTTTCACAATAGTAGTAGCCACTGAATTTGTCACAGTTCCAATAGTTATCCTCTGCATCCCATTCGCAGGTTTTTCCATCTCCATCGAAACTTTGCCATCTTTCATGAATGTGTTTACAGTAGTGCCCAGCAGTGTGATTTAAACATTCATCAGGTTGATAATGGTCAATCCGATATTTCCCTTCACTCTGACATTCAAATTGGATCCAGTTGCCGTTATCATACGTATCTTTTTGACACGTGTCAAATTCTTCAGGAGGTTCTTCCTCGGGCCTATATGACTTTTTACAAGACCATTTGTCAGTAGATTGGTTTTGCTTACATTCGTCTTCAATGTCTGCATTATGACTGAAGTAATGTGTCTCTAGTTGATGACTTACGCATCGCCAGTTTTTTGCATCGGGATTGATAAGATTTCCATCTTCGTCTCGAATATCGTGGGTTTCAAGTGTACAATTACTATAGATATTTCCTGTATAGATTTCAAGTACCCATTCTCCATTTGCATCGGCTTGCCATGAACCATTAAGAAGAACATATGCTGAAAATTTAACACCGGTGTCATCGAATGTGAAGTCACAATAGGAATGGTCTTTCTCAACTAATTGACCATTCATTGTCCAAGCATTACCAATTTCTGCGCTGATACAATCATCATCATCTTCGGCGAACATTTCGAAGTATGAATCAAATTCTGTTTGAGTTAGAATTCTATCTCGATTTCCTGAAGCATAATCAATATAATAGTGCGCCCAAATTCCATAACTATCTTCAATATTCAAAACTAACCCTTGTGTATCAAGATTCAAGATTCCTTCTGAAGTAAAGTTCGCTTGTTCGGTTTCTGCTGTTATAAGCCAATCACAAATTAACACATTATGTTCACGATGCCATTCATTGACGCCGCTATAGTCTAATTCGGCCAATACAACTTCTATTTCTACTAGACAAGCATCATTGGGAATGTTTAGAGTCCAGTAATGTTCATACGTACCATCTGAGTTATTGGATGATATAGATTCTAGAGTTTCATTATGGAAGTAACTCGTTTGGCCCATGTCATTCATTTCATCGGTCACTTTCCATTGTAGGGAGTAATTTGTGTCGGCCTCTAAATTATGAACTTTGAAGGATAAGTCAACTGACGCCCCTTGTACGAATTCTGAATCACTAGAACCGTCCCTGATCTCTTCGCCGTCTATTGCCCCGTGAGTTAGCCTCACATATGGTTGTGGGCGAGATTCGCAATTGTAGCCATTCGATTCTTGCCAAGAGTGGACATGATATTGTTCCGTGGTATTTGGAGTCATAGAAAATAGGGTTATTTCTATCTCTCTATGACAGATATATTGAGGTTCATCAGAATTGATGTGAATCCTTTCGTCATACTTTTTTTGGTGGCCTTCTTCTGTAACTAAGTAATCAAATATTATCTCGTTATAATCATCATTATTTGCCCGTTCGAGAATTCTAAGTTTGTATTGTAGTTCGTCATCTAAGTCTTCTAATACAATTCGTACTTCGTTTTTATCGGCCCTTAAGTAACCACTCCAGCAGTCAGGTTCCTCTACAGTTCCAGTATTGTTGTCAGTATTGCTTTCATCAGAGGGGTCGTTTGAACAGGAGTCGCTATAATCTTTCAATTGAACGTACATTGTTTCTCCACAGCCCTCTTCCTGAGTTCTTGTTTCTTCCTCGTCGAAGTCATCGCAATCAGAATTGGATCCCACGCCGTCATTGTCTTCGTCATACCACTCATCAGGGTCCTCAGGGAAAGCATCATCCTCGTCTAAGTAGCCATCTCCGTCGATATCAGAATCTTGGACGTCGTCATCATTCGTTGCAACACTA
>PBRN01000042.1 GCA_002725955.1 Pseudobdellovibrionaceae bacterium | reverse complement strand
CGGATACTAATATCTTTGATCTTTCTGGAGTAACCAATGCTTCGTGGATGGGATTACGTCGTTTACATGATCTCATTTATAGTCTTAATAAGCCGTCTATTGTAAATTTTGCATCGGCCCGTATATATGAAAAAATCAAACTGTTTGGCAGCATTTTTGAAAAGTACGATCTTGATAATATAGGTATGCTTTTTGTCGATTCTAAAGGTAGCATTGTAGAAAAGAATGTTCGTGTTTCGCATGTAATTGATCATGTCAAATCTAATGGTGATTATGGATTTAGTTTGGATGGCGCTAGGCTTATTGGTCCAGTTTCTTTCCAAATACCTCGCGTGAATTTGGAAAGAATGCAGATCAATGTTGGTCGCTCTACAGTGCGTAAAAATGAAAAGTATGTTTATTTCTGGGAATCTTATCTTAATTTTCTATACTTGACAGTAAATCAATGCCAGACTCAAATCAACGATATTCAAATAGGGCTTGCTGGTGAAGTGCAGAACATTGGAAGTTTACTTCACAAGTTTGAAAATGGTTTAAAGAATCTAATACCTTCATTTGATTCTAATCGAAGTAATAAAATACCAGAAATGCTGGAGACCTTTACTGACTGGAATCTATCATTAATTGATGGTATTGAAAAAGTCACCGAGTCTGTTCTTGGGCTTTGTGTCGATTTTTCTGATTCTATTGATTGCCCAGATTCGGATTCTCATCAAATCATGATAGACCTGCAAAAGTCCTTGGTTAATATTATGAAACCAATGGAAGATGTTATTCAGCATATTGAAGTCTATGGAAAAAGTATTGGTGAGGCATTATTTTCATTTGTTAATGTGAAGCAAATTAAGTCTGAGTTTGATTCTTTTGATGATACAAATATGAGCGTAGACCTATTAGAGCGGGTGCGTGACCAATTTGAAATTATGGATATAATGTCTGAGGATAGTTGGGAAGAGACCAAATTAATTATTGTCGAAGATATTGAAGCTATAAAGGGCTATCGCAAGAGTTGCTGTGTGATTCTTCAGGGCTTTGATCTTTGCCGACAAGTACTTGAGCATCGTATTGAAGAGGCTAAGATTATTTCTCACTGCATAGGAGATTCATCGAAGATAAAATCAGAAGTCCTCGATATTCTTACTGCTAAGATGGTTACTGAACAAGAAAAGTTTTGTTGTCGATTTTTTTATCCAGTAGAGTATTCCCATTCCATGAAATCAGGTGAAGGCTTAGGTCAAAGCTCTCTTGTATTTTTGTAGTATTTACCATTCAGCTTTAGTTTAATTTACCCAACATTATTATGTAAATATCAATAATTATTATATTATTTGACGATTTTATATTTCTCTCAAGATTCAGCAGAATTTATCCGTTAATATAATTACCAGAGATTAGAAAAGAGGTTAGCGCTTCTAAAGAAGTTTTGTAAGTGGTTTGCAAAATGTAAATTAAGCCAAGTCAACTAATATGAGGGTTATGCTTTGATTACACATATTCAAAAAGAGCAATCAGCAAGAGCAAAGGAACGACATTTCTTAGATGGTANCTTTCCNTACAGAATGTTNGATGCNAGTGGTGANAGCCTTCAGATTCANGGTATTGATGTNTCTGCAGATGGACTTGGTGTTCANGTAGATCGCCATATTGAAGAGGGTGATCTGATTATGTTGAGAATCCCTTCAATTGTACCTTGNAGTATTCCATTCGTGGTACGNTGGTCGAGAACATCAGCAGACCTACCTATGGATACAGTTAGATGTGGTTTGCAGCTAATTGAATCCAAGCTAAATCTGCTAAAGTTTTTTCCNTGTCTTGAAAATAGTGCATCAATTCCAGCTTGATTTTTATCTTTCTAAAATAGCTGTAACTCCCATACCGCCTGCGGTACAGATGGAGATGAGNCCTTTACCTGAACCTTTATCGCTAAGCATTTTAGCNAAAGATGCTATGATGCGTGANCCTGTNGCNGCAAATGGGTGNCCAATGGCTATACTGCCGCCTTTAGTATTTAATTTACTTTTGTCGATGCTCCCAAGTGGTTCANTTAATCCTAAATGCTTTTGACAAAATTCAGNGCTTTCCCAAGCCTTTAAAGTACATAATACCTGTGCAGCAAAGGCTTCGTGAATCTCATAAAAGTCAAAGTCTTGNAGCTTCATATTTGCTCTTTCAAGCATCTGAGGAACAGCTATAGCTGGAGCCATTAATAGCCCATCACCAGCTTCAAAATCAACCGANGCAGACTGAGACCAGGTTANCCATGCTTGTACTTCTANATTATTTTCTTTGGCATAACTTTCAGAGCAGAGCATGACTGCTGAGGCACCATCTGTTAGTGGGGAGCTATTNCCNGCAGTTAATGTCCCTTTTTCGGATTTNTCAAATGCAGCNCTCAATTTTGATAATTTATCGATCGCAGTATTGCCTCTTATATTATTATCTTTTTTTACCCCNTTATAGGGGACAACTAAATCATCGAAAAAACCATCTTTATAAGCTGTTGATGCATTGGTATGGCTATCCAGTGCCAGTTGATCTTGTTCTGGACGCGGGATNTTCCATTCTTGTGCCATCAGTTCACAGTGTTCTCCCATNGATAGCTTAGTCCTNGGTTCTTTGATTGCCGGGAGATTTATACCAAATAATCTTGGGGATAACTTGCCTAGCAGTTTGAGTCGGTCNCCAGCCGATTTGGCTGAATTAAAAGCAACGAGTGCATGAGATAGACCATCTTTCAGTTCAATTGGGACATCACTGCTGGTATCAACGCCACCAGCTATACCGCAATCTATCTGTCCCAGTGCTATTTTATTTGAGATATCAATCGCTGCTTCNAGGCTGGTTCCGCATGCTTTTTGAATGTCATGAGCTGGGGTTNTGGGGGATAGGCCTGCATTNAGTGTACATTCCCTTGCCATATTAAAGTCTCTTGAGCGCTTAAGCACAGCACCAAGAACGACCTCGCCCAATTCTTTATTTTTTAACTCAAAGCGATCAACTAAGCCCTTTAGAGCAGTTGTCATCATTTCACTNTTACTTGTTTCTGTATAACTAGTATTTGAGCGACAAAAAGGTATACGTGAGCCACCAACAATTCCTACTCTTTTCAACTGTGTCATACTGATTCCTTGGCTAAAAATATCGGTTANATTCGCAAGGATCCTAGCTTTTTTTCATCAAAACTTCTAGGCGCCATCGNTGGATAATGATTAATTTAATTAGNAGGAGTACTCTGNTNNATNTTATTACCTAGCCACGGCATGCACCTGCATGAATGAATAGTAGAATACAGCATTAGGATCTTTTGAAACCGTCTGAAGTTCCGTCTGCATATTGTTGATNGTNTCTTGATCTATACTTCCTGAATCTAGAAGCGTTTGTTCTGCGCTTAATAATAATTNACTCCAAAANTCTATATACAGNTTGCGTGAGGTGGGCTCGCGATTGTCAAAGTGCCATGTATGTATTTTNGTATTTATATTTTGGTAACCTTGAGAGAGAAGTAGNTTGCCTAATTTNGCTCCAATGAAGGGGTCTCCTGTTTTCTCNTGTTGATAATCATTTAGTGTCATCCAATATTTCCAGACNTTGGGAGAATATGGTTCTAAAAAAAANGAATGATTCATTACTTCAGTGANAANTATGGGGCTNCCTGGTTTTAGAACTCNCCTTACTTCGCTTANTACCTTTTCTGGATTGGGAATATGTTCNAAAATCCAACANAGGAANGCACCATCAAGAGNTTCACTACCAAATGTCATATTGGTNGCATCCATTTCCTGTANCTTATATCTANCTTTTGAATTAGGAATGGTCTTCAGATANNTAGCAGCAGCTTCCAGCTGNGATTTATTCATATCTATGCATTCTATNTTNAGTTCAGGAAAACGGCGCAGAAGTATTTCNGTTTGAGCTCCCACTCCGCTTCCTACTTCTATAATNTTATTTAGTCTGGAAAANTCNATNTTTTTATATACAGTCTGTTCGGCGAAACGTGCTTGCTTTTTTAATCTTTCTTGCTCANTTGAAGAAAANCCNTGCAAGTATTTTTCTGTACTTTTGTTGCTCATTTTATTCCTTACTGACAAAGATAGATCAAGACATAAGAATTTATGTGCCNTCCACACAAAATATTTTACAAAGGACNGGAAATTAATAGAAGTATAATAATTGTAAATTTGGTTAAATATTTCTATCTTNNTCTTNNATATGATCGTNTTTTGGTNNAGNNGNATACNGCATAATAANTTAATTTTGTTGTGAAAATTAACTNTTTACTNTGGAGTNCTGTCATNAGAATCTTNGTATCTGGTGGCNCTGGCTTTGTCGGTTTGCCATTATTGCAAAAATTAATTGAGAGTGGTCACGANATTATATTGATCACGAGAANTGTAGAGTCNGCTCGAGCTAAAATCAAAGGTTCCTGTCNTTTTATTNAGTGGGAGGTGGGTAGNACACTNCAGTTGACGTCTGAGCCTATTGATGGTGTTATCAATTTNGCNGGTGCCGGAGTGGCGGANAAACCNTGGACCGCCAAACGTAAGAAGGAAATACNTAATAGTCGNNTAGATATCTCTAATGAGATTATATCNGCTTTGAATCGTTCAGATCAAAAACCGCAATTTGCTATAAGTGCATCNGCCATAGGTATTTATAAAGACNGCAATGCAAATCCCATTACTGAGGACTCNCTCAAAGGNGATGATTTCCTCGCAGGAGTTTGNAAAGAATGGGAGAANATNTGGTCTGAACAGTCTANNATTTCGAGAACAGNGATATTACGTATTGGNATTGTGCTNGGNANGGNNGGTGGNATTATAAAGCGTATTTTACCAGTTTTTAGGNTAGGNCTGGGTGGTCGTTTGGGTGATGGTAAGCAGTTTATGAGTTGGATTCATATCGATGATGTTATNCAGATCATAGAAAATGCTATTGGGTCTGAAAATTATCAAGGTATTATTAATGGAGTAGCGCCGGGAGCTGTTACCAATGCTACTTTTACNAAGGANTTTTCCCGTATAATACGACGTCCATCANTTTTTCCAGTGCCNAGTAAGATATTAAAGGTGGCTCTTGGAGAAATGTCANATTTGTTNCTTGCTAGTCATAATGTTCAAGCAAAACGTTTGNAAAATTTAGGTTATAGNCATAAATATAATGANNTATCAGAGGCACTAAAAGATATTNTATCTTGATTTCNAAGTAAAAAAAGATNTTTAAGCTGTTTGATATTTAGTCCGATACGNATAGTGCGTCNAGGGCTGGNTTTATGTCGTTTTCTTTTAATAACNGTGANTTATCTAGATGGATTNTTTTTGTTATATCCTTATCCTGTAATAACGAATCATCAACACGAAATNCTGAGCGGTCTTGGCCAGATAAANTTNCTCAAAANCCNTCACCTATAAGTTATGCGGATGATATTAAGCCNATNATGGATCAGTATTGTATNAGCTGTCACAANCCTAATAATATCGCCNCNGNNCCCTTACCACANACCGATTACACTTCCTATAATGGTGTTATGCCATATGGTNNATTAATTGAAGAAAATCNGGAATTTAAGANNCTTAGTGANGAAAATCAGGCAGTNATTAAGATNTGGATTGATGGTGGTTTGAAAGATGATNATACTTTTGCTTNAGCGTATGAANTTATAGAAGNNCANTGTATCAGTTGTCATAGNNCTGAAGCNNCNTTAAGAGTGCCTTTNCCTACNACAGACTTAACTCAAGAAANNGTTGTNAGGGCAGTAGCCGCTGANCTTCCNCCGTTTGGTCGGTTAAAGAAATTACCNCAAGAACAACANGACACCTTAGAAAAATGGGTGCGGGNAGTCACNAAATAAATTCANTNNCACTTNTCAGGGCTNAAAAAGCAGGCTTCTTTGCTTGTCGAAGCAATTCCATANNTGCCATAAATCAGCTTAGTTCCCCANGATGAAGGAGTGGACCAGTCTAAATTGGACACGACATCNANGCTTTCAAGGTCACTNCTATTNCCGGTCCAGGACCATCCNATATAGCCGAAGTCNTAGAGCTCAGCCAAATTCATGATTGCATCGCATTGAACTAAGGGTTGGAAGCTATAGTGGTTGCAGGCAAACTCACCAATTAGAAAAGGNATTTTNTTATCGTAGGCATACTCAAAAATGGNCGAAACTTCACTTACGGTATCATAAACATCATACATGTGAGANCTGATCATAATATTCGGATCAGCCTGTAGCAGACTNGCAGATGTCTCTACAATGCTCGAAGGGTCTTGGCCATAGCCTCTNGAATCTATAATAAGTACATGTTCCAGNCCTGCNGTGCGCAAAGATNTTATAGCCTGTTTATAGGANTTAACATAAGCAGTGCTTTTATCCCANGTCCCATACCATTCATTNGCNATATTAATGAGAACTATGTCCTGATATTGATTGAGTATAGTTTTCACATCAGGTCGTGTGAGCCAATCAATTATATCTCTTAAATCAGCGCTGGAATCGCTGCCGGTGGCATTNTGAAGAGTTANCATGGCTACTAGTCTCTGTCTTTTNGCTTCTGCCAAAGCTGTTCTCANATCAGCCGGGGGNTGCATGTCTTTGGGATCACAGCGACCGGGATTTATAAGGTTGTCAGTACACCAGACCATTCGAATNGTATTAAAGCCATAAGACTTGATNGTTGNCAANGCTGATAGTGATTGATTTTTGTAATATGCATGTGGGTTATTCACCCCTCGTGGAATAAACGGGTAACCATCTTTATCGTATANTTTTGCGTTTTTTATGTAAAAAGTTTTTCNNNTGTCATTTTCTTGTTCTTCCTGGTCAACATTTTCACCTCTTTCTTGGGNTGGGCTTCTNTGGTTGGGGNAGNTNGGTACTTGATCTNCAGGNGCTATCGGTTTTTCTCCCATAGGCACTTCAGGAAGNAGAGGTCTGGATTTATAGCAACTAGTCATCGCCATTAGAANTAATCCACCCGCAATTACANANCTCGCCTGAGTCAGTATTTNTCTCATGAGTCTCCTCTGGTTAGACACGAAATACTCNNAATNCTGCAAAAAGCATGCATAACTTAAGTCATTGAAANTAATATAAAATTTTGCTTTGGTAGGGGGNGNNNTTGCTCAGGAGGTNGACAGTGACAAGCTTTCAGTCACTGATACCGGATGGCGTGATTAATTCAACACAGTTTTCNGGTAGAGNGNGGTANAAGAAATATCTTTAATATTAAGTTNTGAGTNTTGCTCTAGAGNTTTAATCCAGATCTCAATTCTTTGTCNTAGAAGAATTCTTTNTCACCAAATGCNGGTACTAAATCNTCNAGCCAAGTTGCTTCGGGGTCATACTTTGCGTAAAAAATNCGGTTACACCAGTCGGGATTCCTGCCTTGCAGAAATTTCAGGTGAAAGACCTTTTCGCCAGCGATAGTTGAGATATCTTCAACGCATACTTTACCTGGAGTTGCAGACATGGAAGGCCCGCGNGCAGTTCTAGCTAGTCCAGANGAATTTTGCCANGCNCCTTTAAAAATTTCGAANGTTTTTTCTANAGGAAGCTCGTAGTATCCTTTGGGNCCCGTATCTCTTTCGACAAACATATAGTATGGAATCATACCGAGATTGACCTGNNTCATCCACATTCGTTGCCATATAGCNGCATCNTCATTAATNTGCTTNAGNAGNGGGGACTGGCANCTNATTACNGTTCCTGTNCTCAGAATTCTTTTGATTGCCGTTTGNACTGCAGTCGTTTCGAGNTCTTTCCAGTGATTAAAGTGAGCCATTAGAGCCATATGCTTGCCAGAGCTTTGAACCAATTCAAATAGCTCTAGATACTCNTCNGCATCATTGTCTGTNGTGAATCGGTATGGCCAGAATGCCAAAACTTTNGATCCAATGCGGATGTTTTGAATGTGTTCGAAACCNGGTTCTAGCAGNGGTTTAATGAAGTGAGCTAAGTGCTTAGCTCTCATAGTTAATGGGTCNCCACCNGTAATAAGCACGTCAGTGATTTCTTTNTGGTGCTTNAGATAGTCTAAATGGCNTGCTTNTTTNTTGGTTGCAAACTTTAGTTCTTTNTCGCCNATAAATTGNGGCCAACGGAAACAAAAGGTGCAGTAGGTAAAACAGGACTGTCCAGCAGAAGGAAATAATAATGCTGTTTCTTTATATTTATGCTGAATTCCAGGTACNGGNACTCCATCGAANATAGGNACATTATGAGCCAATTGNCCTGATGGGTGAGGGTTTAGNCTTGCCCTGACTTGATTGATTTTTTGGGTTAAAACTTCTTTNTCTTCATNTTTTTTCAGNGAGTCTGCNANNANGTCAAAGTGNCTTGATTCCAATAACTCTTTTTGCATAATGCTCAAACGAAACATNGGATCGTTTGGTGCGTCNTTCCAGTCTATGAGNTCTTCTACGATGTAGTTGTTTGTTCTNAATGGCAGNACATGCGAAACGACTTTGATNGCAAATCGTTCTTCCGAACTGAAGGTCTGTAACTCAGGTATTTTATCNATATGAGGAATACCATAATATTTTAAGTTTGCAGTTTGAACCATGAACTCTGTGAACTCTGTNGTGATCTGAAGAATTAAGAAAGGACTATATTTTTAACAGCTTAATATTGTCCGCTTAAAAAATGAACAAAATCTTTACCGTGTCTGTTAACATCTTTCAAGTTAAATGATGATTTNNTGAGCTTNAAACTTGAAATTAACNATGATAACCAATNATTTTTTGGCTGGATAACCTAACTATCTGNATTTANTTNATTTTTTGGTCGGGGCGGAGAGACTCGAACTCCCGACATCATGCTCCCAAAGCACGCGCGCTACCAACTGCGCTACGCCCCGCCAAATGTGAGAAACGTTGTAACAATGCCAATGGTCAGAGTCAAGATCAGAAAGTGCAATTTAGTAAAGAAATTGATAGGGATGAATAGCAAACTTGTTGGGTGTAGCTCAACTTTGCTAATTGAATTTTTATGTTATTGAAGGAATTGGTGAATATGGATAGTTCGCAGTTGGGTGATCTAGTCGTGACGGCTGATGGTTCTCTGACATTGAAGCACCCGGAGCATGGTGAAGACTATCATTCCAGTATTGGTGCTGCATTCGAATCTGAGAATTTGTATCTGGGACGATCATCTTTTTCTGATAGACTTAAGCAACAAGATCAGCCTGTACATGTCCTCGATGTTGGTCTGGGCTTAGCATATAATGCTATGACCACGCTTGATAGATGGTATATTGCTCAGCAAGCCGGTCCTCTTCACATGGTTAGCCTCGAAGTTAATAAGGACCTAGTTGAAGTGTTGGTTGCTGGGAAGGCGCCTTGGGCCAAGGCCTGGTCTAAAAGATGGCATAACTTCATCGGTTCGATGGGGCACAAAAATGGGCAATGGTCGGGACAAATAGAGCATCCTGATGGTTCGTTAGCTGATTGGACTATACTAGTAGGGGATGCTGAGGTGAAAGAGATAGAGTTAGTTGGAGGAAGGTTTTTTGACTTTATTTGGCAGGATCCATTTTCTCCGGCAAAGAATCCTGGGCTTTGGTCTTCAGCATGGTTTTCAAAGCTACGTCAGGTGAGTGCTCCTAACGCAGAACTTTTGACTTACAGCGTTGCTAGAGTTGTCAAGCAAGGCTTGGAAGAGGGGGGCTGGCAATGGCAGAAAATACCTGGGCATGGTCATAAGCGTCATTGGCTGAAGGCATGTATAAAGTGTTAACTAACTTCTTAGCCAGATGATCAGATAGGCTATGAGTTGACGATATCAAAGCGCTTTTTTAGAATATCGATAGTCGATTATGTTGTGTGCTAAATTGGGTGACTAAGACATTAAACTAAGAAGGTGGGCTGACATATGGACGAACAAACTTCTGGTTCTCAATTGGCAGATAGGGATGATACTGCAGATTCCGAGGCCTGCGCTGCCGAAACAATTGGCTCTCATAAAGATATAAAAGAATGGGATGTGATTGTAGCGGGAGCTGGTTTGGCAGGTGTTTTGGCTGCGGCTAAAATTCATGACGCTCATCCAGAATGGAAAATACTTCTAATCGATAAGGATGCTAGTGCCGGAGGAAGGATACGTACTAGTGATCCTAGTACGGACCGTTGGGGCTACGGTTTGAACCGTATATCGAAGCCTCTGTATGATTTTTGGGATCAAATTATCAAGATGGACCCTGCAAGTGCTGATTTGCCAACGATGGTGACAACTGAGCAGCATCAATTTGGCGTTCTTTCTGCTGGTAAAATTATAGAGACCCCGGTTAAAGATATCTTTGGTCAGCACGGGGCACGTGCAATTGCTGGCGCAGCAGCCGTTAGAGACTGGAAAAATGTCGAAAAGGTAGCGGAGAGAAAAGGGGCAGTAGCTTTTTCGAAAGCGTGGAAGGGAACCAGGAAAGATCCCTCCGCTATAGTCATGGAACATTTAGCGCGGTCATTTGGAATTCCTGATCTCTGGACTTGCGGCACTGATATGGTTATTGGCCGTTTGGATCAACATAGTTGTCATTATCAGGGAGACTGGCAGGAAGCTATTGATTTGACCCTAAAATATGCTGAAGGTCAGGTAACAGAAAAATATAATTGCCGCATTGCCCATGCAATAAAAGAAGGTGAATGCTGGAAATTAACTACTTCCCAAGGCGAATATAAAGGTAACCGGCTATTGGTTGCTCAATCTCCATGGGATGCTATCCAATGGTTACCAAAGTCATTGTGTCCACTCGACTTGCTTAGTCTTACTTCAAAGACCAAACCTGTTAGTATTTTAACTTTAACTGAATATATGGAGCAGCCGGTTGGCTTGCCTGATATTTTGGTTGTACCTGCCGAATCAGTGCAGATATTGGTTTCTGGTCGGGAAGTTTGTTTTCAGGTTACATTAGATTATGAAGTAACTCTTCAGGCTCCCTCGGTAGTTAAAGCAGTCAGGAGATTGAAAAGAGCTAGAAGTAAGTTGATGAAAACAGTTGAGGGGCTGAGCCTTAAAGGTGATAGAATTTCTCTGGTACCTGTGGGGTGGGCTCAGCCAACGAATTTTTCTGTTCGCAAATGGGCTACAAAAATTTCATTAGATCGTATCAATGAATCTAAACTTGCTTTCTGTGGTGATTCATATGGTGGTTCTATCCATGGTGATGAAAACTTTATTGATTCGGTGTTGGCAGCAACATCTGCTTTAAGTCAAGAATCGGTCCAATAATAGGAGCCTTATATAAGTTATGAATGCGAAATTAATTGATGGTCGTGAAATTTCGAATGATATAAAAGACTCATTGAAAGCATCCATACAAACTGGTTTTATTCGTGCGAGACGGAAACCCTTGCTTGTCGTCGTGCTTGTGGGTGATGATCCAGCTAGCCATTCGTACATCAAAATAAAACAAAAGGCTTGCGAATATGTGGGTATTGAAACCCAAATGAAACATTTTTCAGCTGATTGCAAGCAAGTTGAGTTAGAGGATTGTATTACTGAACTAAATAAAGATGAAACTGTTGATGGTATTTTAATGCAGCTACCATTACCAGCCGATTTAGATGCTGACTATTTGCTTAATATGATAGATCCCAGCAAGGATGTTGATGGCTTATCTCCTATTAATCAAGGCTTATTATGTTCTGGTCGGGAGGGGCTTTTCCCTTGCACTCCATTGGGTATTATGGCTATGATTAAGGCAATAAATATTCCGGTTCAGGGTAAGGTAGCGGTGATTATAGGTAAAAGCCAACTTGTTGGTAGACCTATAGCTAGAATGCTTGAAGATTCTGGAGCCACTGTTATTGTTCTCCACTCACGCAGTGAGAATCTTGAGAAATTTACTATATTAGCTGATATTTTGATTTCTGCTGCTGGTCGTGCTCACATGGTTTTAGGTCATTGGATTAAGCCAGGAGCTGCTGTTATTGACGTTGGCAATAGTTGGGTTGGTGATCAGGTTCGCGGTGATGTAGAACCTGAGGGGGCTCGGCTGAAAGCTGGATTTTTAACTCCGGTCCCAGGAGGGGTAGGGCCGATGACTGTTGCCTTTCTGTTAGTAAATACAGTCAAATCCTGGCAAAAAAGTCTTTTATAAGCCTTATCCTATTTAGTTGAAAACTAATTAATTATGATTTCAAAATTTATGTCCTTTTAAAAGGAACGCATCTTCTTGATGAAAACGCTGTTTTCTTTGTCAGAAATCTTCCTAGATTTCCACCATGAAAATTTCCTTTAGCAAGACAGAAAAAAAAATCACACTGCCTTTTTTTATAGCACTATAAGCGCTGCCGGATTGCACACGGAAATTAGTGAAGTGCTTTCGGTTAAAACATGTCTCCTAGATCAAAAAGAATACTATTATTACGGCTATTTAATTTACCTAGTCTAAATTATTTAGTCGCTGGGTCGAAACTTCCTACAAGTTTTTCATGGAGAAATTCTAACTCTTGACAGGAGGTCAAAAAAATGGGTCTGCGATTACGAACTAACATGGCTTCACTTAACGGCCAGCGTCGACTTGAAAATACGACGCGAAGGTTAACCGATTCCAGTGGTAAGTTATCTTCCGGTAAAAGAATCAATAAAGCTGCAGATGATTCTGCTGGTTTAGCGATTTCGGAAAACCTTAGGGCTGATATCAGGTCTTTGCATCAGGCGAAGAGAAATGCCCTCGATGGTATCTCTATGGTGCAAACAGCGGAAGGTGGACTAACTGAAACGAGTACTATGCTGGTTCGCTTGCGAGAATTAGCTGTACAGTCATCTTCAGATACCATCGGAAGGGAAGAACGACTATTTATTGATAAAGAATACATTGCCTTGAAAGATGAAATTGATCGTATTGCCAATTCTACTGAATATAACGGAACACGTTTGCTGATTGGTAGGGCTGATGACATCAGCGGTGAGTATGATAATCCACCAGATTTATTTCCCACAGAAATTCAAGTGGGTAAAGATTATTTTGCTGAAGCGGATGCTATTGGTGATCGCAATCCAGTAAATATCATCAAAATTGACTTTCAGAATATGAACTCTTTCACTACTGGTGAAGGTTCCTTGGATCTAGGTCGTGCTCAAGAGGGAACTCGAGTTGAAGACAAATATCAATCGCAGGCAGCTATTAGCAAGCTTGATGATGCTATTACCAAAGTTAACGATTACAGAGCATACCTTGGCTCAATTCAAAACAGACTTGGGTCAACCGTAAGAAACTTAAGTGTACAAACAGAGAATCTATCAGATGCGAAAAGTCGTATCCAAGATACTGATTATGCGCAAGAAACTGCTAAGTTTACTCAGGAAAAAATACTTCAGCAGGCTGGTACTTCAATTCTTTCTACATCGAATCAGCAGCCTATGGTTGCTATGCAGCTTATTCAAGGTTTGGGATAAGTTGTCGCAAAACCTATTCATTTCTGACTTTTAACGGGGGGGGACTTAAATCCCTCCCCATTCTTTTTCATGGTTCAAGCTATGAAGCCCTCGTCGACGATCTGAATTTAG
>PBRN01000041.1 GCA_002725955.1 Pseudobdellovibrionaceae bacterium | reverse complement strand
GATGGATCCGGTTTCCTCAGTGGTCGGCTGGGTCAATGGAGTGGGGTTGCGTTTGGTTTCATATTCAACGTCACTGTCACAACCCGGTAGGTTTAGCCCTAGAGCCATCCAAAGAGGCAGCATTATTGTCATTTTATAGCTGTTAGATCCCATACCGTCATCCCTATTTCACAATGTCTTCATCATCTCGGGTGCTTAAGTTTAGCCGATGCTTATCGCAGCACAACTTCCCTGATGAACACTCTCGGTAAAGTCAATTTTTAATTGAGGAACAATGTACTTAACTATGATTATCTCTTTTAAATTAAATGGTTGACGTGCGGCGGTTTACTGGTTTTTTGTGGTGCTAAAATTTAGTAGTTATAACAAACTAACAGAAAAATGAGCTCATCAACTACAAGGACACATTAAGAGTGCTTTGCCTAGGTACGCCTCCGGAGGACAAAGGTTTTCTTGTTAGGGGGAAATAACCGGTGGCGGATATACATAATGCCTTCCCTATTTTTCTGGTCGGACCTGGTGGCTTCAATACCGATAAACCTGTTGTCTTCGGTAAGGCCTGTGTGCATGGTGACGTGACCACCTGCACTGCTTCGCCATACCACCAAGTCACCAGGGTTCAGATCGGCAACCGAGTTGACTGTCACCGCAGCAAATTCGCTGATAGTGGTGTCTAGTCCTATGGCTTCGAACTCTCGTAACAATCGTTGATTCACTTCGTCTTCCCGGCCCCTTGTCACAAGCCATGCAACCTTCATATAGGCTGTAGACATGCGGATGCTGGAGCTAGTCGCTCGGGATACATAAGCACTGCAATCAACCCCCTTGTTTTCCTCGCCGACAAAGTTTCCCCCGAAGATATAACCAGCATTGGGAAAGTACACTTTTCTGGTGCCGGCGTCAGTCAGGCCAAAGCCTTCATAGAGCTCTGTGGGGATGGCTGCAGGAAATAGTTCGGGATAAATCAGGTCCACTGCGTCGATCATTTCTTTGGTTTGATCGGGGTTACGAAGATTCAGGATGGTTAGCAACAGGACTTTAGCGACCGTAATTTTATTGTGAGAAAGAGAAATGGGGATGGTTCCTTGATGGATATGCTGGTTGTATTCATTATAAAAGGTCTGGGCATCCTGGTAGATACCGGTGAGAGCGCTACCATCCTCGTTTTTGCCACTGCTGATCAGTTTATCCAAGCTGGTCTGCAGGGCCGCTGATCCTGCATTTCCATTGTTTGACAGTGCTGTGCGCAGCTCGCGGGCCTTAATCAGATTGTCGGTTAGTTTTTTTTGTAGGATGGCAGAAAAGCCTGATTCGGGCGGGCCTTGGACTGCCACTTGTTCTAGTAGGAAATTAATATCTTTGATATTGCTCTCGTCCGCAGCTGACTTGATTGCTATAGCTCGGCGGAGATGTGGGTTTTGTTGCTGGGTTAATGAATCCCTTTGATTTGCAGTTAACTGATACGGCTGGCCGAGGTTGAGAATAAATTCTCTGCTATCAGGGGATTGGTTAGAACCACAGGAGATTAGATGCTGTAACAGCACCAACCAACCAACCGTCACCATGATTGTTTTTATCGGCCTACTGCTCTTACCGTTGATCATCGTGTTCCTGTCGAGGTGAGGGTTTTTCTTACTTCCTTGTCAATTTTGACGAAAAAATCTGGTGTCAACAAGTGAATAATGGTTTCCTGTAAGCCCATCAACTCAAATAGGGTTTGAGTCGTTATTTTATGTGAAAATTAGTGAGCCTAGGCCTTCGTTATTAAAGTAAAAAAAATAAAGTCAAAAGTATTCTGAAGATCGATCGATCTTGAAGGGATAAGAACGATGCTTTAACTGGAAAGTTGCAGCTTGCTCCTGTTTTTATCGTAATCCATCTAAACATCGGATATTACTATGAGAATATTTTTCAACGGTCTGATCTTCGTCTTAATACTGTCATTCGGTTGCCAGGATTCCGCTCAGCTTGAGTTTGAGATTGATGGCCCAGAAACACTATCCACAAGAACGGGACCAGAATTTGCGGATGCCCGCCAGAAGAATGTTAAGACTAAAGCTGAAATCGATCGAGTTACGACTGAAGCTATCCGCAATGCCGAAAATGCAGAAGCACTGCAAGCAAGCCTCGATGAAATGAAAGAACTATTAGATGCTGCTTTAGCCCGTGAAGAAGGTTTAAAAGAGGCACTTGCTCTGGAAATAGTTGCGGGGGAAGAAGCACAAACGGCTTATCAGGGTTCGCTAGCTGCTTCGATCGCAGAGATTGAAAGGATCAAAGAAGAGCTTGCTAATGCAACGGAACAGGCCGAGACTGACGAAGAAACCATTGCCGCTTTGGCTGCGGCTAAAGATGATCTGGTGGCTACAGTATCAAGCCTGCAGGCCTCACTTGATAGTGCTAATGGTGAACTAGCGGCGGCTAGGCAGGATTTAAAAGTGGCTTTGCTGAATCACGAACAAGTTCAGGGTGGTATGGAGCGGGATCTTGATTCTGCTAAAACAGAACTCAATAATGCGAAAGCGACTGCGGATCAACTCCAGGTGCAACAGAATAAACTAAAAGATGATTTGAATGAAGCGCAGTTCTCTATCATAAACTTAAATTCTGCCGTCGATGCGGCAAAAGCGGCTGAAGATTCGGCAAAGGCGGAAGCGGATGCTATGCAGCAAGCTTTGAATGCTGAAAAAGAGGGCCGGGCCATCGATGCGGTGAAAGCAAAATTTGCTGCACAAAAGGCTAGTGCGCAGTCCGAAGAAGTTTTGCGAGAAGCCTTGGCGGAGGCGCAAACGGTATTGCAGCAAGCAAAAAAATTGGCCCAGGATACTCTCGATGTAGAAAAGAAAAGAGCGGTCAAAGCCGCTTTAAAATTTGCTCAGGAACTGAAAGATACTTTAAGCGATGCGGCGGCGGCCCGCATGGAGGCAGAAACTTCGGCTAAGGAGGCTGAAGAGGCTAAAGAAAAGGCGAAAAAGGCTGCTATAGATAGGGAACTCGCATTAGAGGCTGCAGAATTATCTGATATAACAGCGGAGGAGGCCAAGGAGGCAGAAGCCAAAGCTGAAATAGCACGATTGCTAGCAGAAGCCGCCGCCGTTAAAGCTGAGGCTGATCGGAAACTAGCCGTAGAACAGGCGGAACTTGCCAAAAAAGTTGCCGATGCAGCGTTGGCTGAAGCAAAAGCCGAAATAGTCACTCTTCAGGATAAACTGATTGATACTGATAATAAACTGGCTGGTGCCAAAGCAGGACTAAGCGCATCACAAGCTGAAGTGGGTGAGCTGGAGAAAAAAGTTGCTAGGCTGGAGAAAAAAATTGCCTTGAACATGATTGCCTTTTTTGACTTTGATGATCTGGAAGGGGTTGCTGATGGTGCTATCCTGGGTTTGCGGGCTAAGTTATATGGTGGAGCCAAAGCAGCAAATGATGACGAACGAGGAAAGGTTTTAGACCTCTCTAAGGGCGGGTATGCCCTTACTAATAATGGTGATTTTCTTTATAACGCTGCAGCTGTGGACAAGATTACCGTAGCTTTCTGGCAGAAAAAAAATCAATTGGTAGATGGTACCTCCTTTTATGTGGATAAGAGCAGATTTATCCTAGGCCATGCCCCATGGGGTAATCAACAGGTTTATTTTGATACCGCTGGTTGTTGTGATGAGTCGAAGCAGAGGATTAAAACGGATGTGATTAAAGATGTTGACTGGAAAAAGTGGCGCCATTTTGCTTTTGTCAAAGATGGTACTAAGAAGTCGATCTATATCGATGGGGTGCTTAGACATACCGCCGAGAGCAGTTATTCTCTAAGTCGGGCAGCTGTGGGTCGCTTGTATATTGGCAGCTACGAGAATGGCAAGTATCCCGTTAAAGGCCTTATGGATGATTTTGCCGTTTATGCTTCGGCCCTGAGCCAAAAGGATATCACCAGTATTGTGGAAGGCAGTCGCGAGCTCTATCCGCCAAAGGCTCCCAAGCTGCTCAGTATTAGCCCCGCTGTACCGACTCCCCCTCGCACCACTACCGAAGTTTCGGTTAAACTCAAGCTAGCTAGTGATGGTAAGGAACCTAGCAATGTCCGGCTATTGCTCAACAGTAAGGAGCAGGAATTTGATATAAGCAACGATGGTAACTATCGCACCGTTACAGCTAAGCTTACTGGTATTAAAAATCCCGTGTACGCCAGGTTTGAATGGAATAAAAATGTTCATGAGTGGAAGTTTAATATCTCTCAGATCTATCAGCAGGGGATCGCAGCTGGAGCTGAGATAGGAACTCTCAGTAATGGGCTGGTGGCTGATCAGGGACTTACTGTGCTGGAATATCATGGTATAGGCTATTATCCTATCAAGAATCTGGTCGGCCATGCTAATTATCCTGATGTTCCCCAGAATAAAACCTTTGCTCCCTATTTTGAATGGCCCCAAACAGGAAATATTAAAGTAAAACCCTGGTGCGATAGTAAAAATAAAGATGCCTGTGTCCATGAAAACTATGGCTGGAACATGATGGGCTATATTTCACCACCTGAAACCGGTAATTATACTTTTTATATCGCAACTGATGATTACTCAGAACTATGGTTATCCTCCGACGATAATCCGACAAATGTCAAAAAGGTAGCGCAGATGGTGGGATGGATGCGTCCTCGTGCTTTTCAAAAGTCCCCTCACCAATCTGTGTCTAAGCCGATACGATTGGAAGCTGGGCAATACTATTATATTGAATTGGTGACCAAAGAAGTGGGGGGATGGGATAATGCTGCGGTGGCCTGGACAGGCCCTGGTGATGATGGCACTGATTATGATAGTTCCCATGGTAATTTGCCTATTCCTGGCAAATATTTATCGCCGTTTTTGAAACCTGCATCACAGAAATTGCTGGCCCATTGGAAATTTGATTTTACTGAATCTGATGGCAACTTCCAAGATGAAATCGGTGGCTATATTGCTAAACCGATCAATAGCGGGGCAAAAATTGCCAATGATAGCGATTTAGATTCTGTTCTTAGCCTCAATGGTAAAAGCTGCGTAGCAATTAAGGGGGAAAAGAATAAGCCACTGTTAAATCAGATGAACAGTTTAACAGACGAGATTACGTTTACTTTTTGGCAAAAGAACGATAACCCCAAGAGTAAGAGCAGTAGTTTTTTTGGTATTTCTCCGGGATCTTCCTATAGCTACGGGATTCATGCTCATGTGCCATGGAGTGACAACTATGTTTATTTTGATACAGCTGGCTGTTGCAGCACTACCAGTCAAAGAATATACAAGAAAGCCAGTATTAGTGGTCTTGATTATAAAAAATGGAATCACTTTGCTTTTGTGAAAAAGGGTAACTATAAGCATGTCTATATTAATGGCAAGAAAGCTTTTCAAGGGCGGAACACACGCTTATTGCCGAGGGATTTAAAGGGCCTGATGATTGGTTGTCAAAATCGTAGTGGTAGTTCTTATCTATACTATTTAGACGGCTCTATTGATGACTTTAAAGTGTATAACTATGCTCTCAGCGATGGAGAGATTAGTAAGGACTTCGAGTCCTTGACTTCTGAAAACTAAACTAGAGCTCTGAAAACTAGAGCAGGCCTCATCCTCGATGATGTTATCTGGGGCAAACGCTTGGCAGCCTTTTCCTTTATTGGGTTTCAAATTCACAACGGTCGGGTTCGATATCAAGCTCGACCCCATCAGCGAACTTAATATAGGTACGCTCATCGGTAAAATATAGGGTGAATTGGCTAACAACTTCATCAGAATCATTGGTGAAGGTCCCGGTTACCTCTCCTGATTCGGGCGAGCAGCCTTGATCAGGGATAAAAATCAGATCCTTATAAGTTAGGGTTACGGTATCTTCACCTTCGTTGTTAGACACAATTGTTCCTGATTTGATGTTCACTTTAGTCTTCTGCCCTGCAAAAATAGTATTTTCAATCACCAGTGGATCATTCTCCGAATTTGCTACCGTGCTTTTTAATTCAGTCTGTACTCCTTGTTTAAGGTAACTGGTTTTTCGGACCATTTTTTTGGTTATGGTCTGAGTTATGATTCTGCCGGCATCGGTTAGGGACATTTTTTGATACTGAACCTGTCGTTCCCCTGTCACTTCAACTTTGCCTGATCTTACGATTTTATTCTGATTGATTCTGGTCAAAGAACGTTCACTTATCTTATTGACCTTAATCGTTGCTTTAAGGCTATCAATCTTGGCCCATGTTGGTTTTAGCTTGTTTCCCCGGGCGTTGCATTGCAGCTGCTCATCGGGGGAGGTGTAAGTCACAGTTCTGGTGATATTGTCCACCTGTTCTTGCAAAAACTTGCGGCCCTTACGGGTAAATGGAAATGAGAATTCACCTTCCCTTTTGAAAGTAACCAGCACATCACCATTGCTTTCTTCGCAGGTCTGCTGGTTGATAGGAGCAAGGGAAAATCCTCCGGTTAAATTTAAGTTGCTGGCGCTGGAATCAGAGTAGCTTTCAGAAATGGCCGATAGAGTTTCATCATAGGGGGAGGTGACCGCTTCGGTGAGGAAGGCTGAATTTTCGGTTTCGCTACCACCTGATGTTGGTTGTTTAGGATTGCCGATTTCAATACCGCAGCTGATTAACAGTGCCAGCATAGCTATTGGTAACAGATCCTGTTTCCCTAACATTTTATTTTTTAGCTGGTTATAACGGGTCATATTATGATTCCTCAGGTGGTGAAGTTAGGGGGAATAACTGGATGTTCATCTGATAGACGCAATTGGCTGACTGGCACTGGTCCTCGATGGCCATTAATTTCTTGCGGAATTCGCTGATGGCTTCCTTCATTTTCGGGATTTGCTCCGGCGCTATCGAAACCGTGACAGCGCTGATATCACGAGAATCCTCTTTGACTCTGGTAATTGACTCCCGTCCCATTTCAATCAGTTTATTATGATAGCGGATGACTGCGATAGAATTAATTTCATCCCCAGTGGTAATCTTTTCATGAGTGGGCTTCAGTGTGCCGTCTTCTTCTTTGAATAAACCCAGGCTCTTCAATAATTGAATGCTTTTTCTCACCTGGTCAGGGCGGACCGTTGGTTCCAGCTGATTGGATATCCATTTGGAGTCGTACTGGAAATGATCCAGCCAGGTCATTTGATAGATGGCCGTATGATACCACTCGGAGAAAAATTCCAAAACATTGCGTGATTTTTCGGGGATCAGTTTGGTTTTCAGGCTCATGAGTTCCTTGAATAGCGAGGAACGTTCTTCTTCTTTGCGACAGTTCTGCCATTTAATCAGAATGGTTAGGTATTTTTTTTGTTTGCCGGTGATGTGCAGGGAAGAAATCATTTTTTGACCGGCCTTTTCAGTGAGAGGCCTTTTCCCTCTCACAATGAGGTGTAGGACATTACTGCGGGATAAACCTAAATCCCCAGACATTTGGATCCACGAATATTTTTTTTGAGTTTGCTTGATGGTCTTATAGAGGGAGGCGATAAATTCCCGGTAGTCCAAAAATGAACTGGGATCATTTTGGTCGATGGCTTGTTGCAGATATTCGTGGATGTTGGTCATGTTTTCTCTCAGTTAGAGGAGGCCCTCACTTATCATGAGGGCCTTGTCTTATTTACTAAATAACTTGCGGCTACATTCTGGTAATTCGAAATCTGTGATTTCATTTCCATCACCATCGGTGAGAGTATAGTCACCATCAGCGATTTCTAGGGTTAAGGTTTTTACCAATTCCATGCCGTCGCCATCTTCTTCTGCTGCATCTGCATCTGCATCTGCATCTGCATCTGCATCTGCATCTGCATCTGCATCTGCATCTTCTTTCTGGTAGAATGCTGTTGTCACTGAACCGGAAGTGAATGAACACTCATCATTTTCGAAACTCAATTTAAGTTCAGTGAACTCTGAAATCGTGTAGGTATCATCCTTAGTTGTTGCTTTGAGAGATCCCGAATGAATGATCTTAGACACGAGTTGTTTGCTGGATTTAGTCTTGGTTGATTCGATCAACATCGGTTTCTCAGGCACAGTCTCTAGCTTGATGGAAAAGTTTTCCTCACCGATAGTATGAGATCTTTCAACCGAAGATTCAACATAGCGCTCGACGGTAATGGTTTCATCACCATTATCTACCCAGTTAGTAAAGTTAATTTTACGTGATCCGGAAGCTGTGTAACTTCGTGATCTATTCTTGGTTTTGTCACTTTGCTTGTGGGTGACAGAGCTTGTTCTGGTCTTGCTGCGTTCAAAGGTAATATCAAGGCTGGTATTGGCAAATTCGTTTTCTAAATCCGGTTGAGCATATTTATTGTCTTCGGAGCAGTCTACTTGTTTAGTAGAATTTTTCCAGACCCGGTTGATGGTCCCAGTCTTGCTCACTTCAAAGTTTACACTGCGGCGCAGTGTTTCAAAACTGCCAGAACCACTCATATCTCTTTCGATGGTCACTGCGGTTTGATCTTCTGCTGATTCACAGGATCGGGTGCCGTTAAAAGCGAGGGCAGGCTGACCGCCGGCTAGTTGCAAGGTGATGGCAGATGAACCGTTATTGGAATCCACCATGGTTTCAAGGGCATCATCAAGGTTGGCGCTCACCACTTCTCCAGATAGGGCAAGGCTGGAAACGATACTTGCAGGGCCATTCACTCGATCTTCAGTTTCTATACTGCATCCGGTTGCTATCAGGGCTAAAATTGAGCTGTTAATTAATAATTTCATGCGTTACTCCAGTTTCTATATCAGTTTGTAAATACGTCGGCAGCCAGCCAACATACCACCTATCGACCACTGTAATTTGCACATGAGTATTATTATATAACTACTTATAATTAAAAGTAAATAAATAATATATTTAAAATTTTTATGCGGAAAACTGCACATCATTTGCAAAAACCTGCCGGTGGTAGCCATAGTAAGAACCCTGCTCCCAGTATTCTTTTGAACTTAGCCACCTTTTGTCACTATCCTTGACAATGATGAGGGACGCCCTGGAACAATATCAAATAAAAATAGGTGCTTAGGGTTGGGAGCTAAAATTGCAGGGGTATAGGCTGGCCTGAGCCTTAACTCTGGGCCATCACTATAGTCATCACTATATTAATTAAGGTATCTACATGCTGATCAGTCACATCCCCGCTTTCAAAAAGTTCATAGGCAGAACACTCCTTAAGATAGTGGGCTGGGAAGCCGTTCCGCTCGATAAGGATGTGAAAAAAGCGGTAGCGATTTTAGCCCCTCACACCTCAACCTGGGATATCATTTTGGGGATGATGATTATCATGGCCACGGGTGATGATATTAAGTGGATAGGTAAGCATACTCTGTTTAACTGGCCTTTGGGTGGTTTGTTGCGCTCACTTGGTGGGATTCCTCTGAATCGTGAGCAGGCGAAAGATACGGTAGCCACGATTGGTGAAAAATTTGGGCAACATGATCACTTTGTTTGTGCCATTTCCCCGGAAGGTACCCGTAGTTATCGACCTTACTGGCGAACCGGTTTTTATCAGATTGCCCTCTTTGCTGATGTGCCTTTAGCTTTATACTATCTTGATTTTAAGAATAAAGTAGGTGGCTGTGGTCCCATTCTGCCGGTCACTGGTAAGAAGCAAGAAGATATGCAAAAGATCAACGATTTTTACCAAAATATCACCCCCCGCAACCCTCATTCCTCTGCGCCCATTTGTTTTAAAACATAGGCTAATCCAGATTTTCATAATCGACTCCATTTGAATATATTGGTATTTTGGTGCGAGTAAGTTCAATGGCCAAGCGCATAATGGCGTTAATGGTTAGGAGCATTGCAGAGTAAAGGCCTGGCCTTCGAGATAACTTTGTAGATAGGGTGCGAGGCGGTTTGGCTTTATGACCGGCAGCATTCTAAACGATGTCAACCCCTGCTACTGCCTTAGACTTGTTGTCTTCACTTTTTTCATAAACAGCCACTTTACATTGTTCCCTTTGATCGTCGGGATACCTGAGAGTGTAGGTTAAAGATTCTTCACTGGTCACGTCCATTTCGTCGCCGAGAGCGTAAGTAGTAGCATTACCAGTACTGGCGGTTTCGCATTTGATTTGAATAAAATGGTTGACTAGCTCGCCGGAACTTTTATCAGTTTTTAATCTTGCGACGACAGCTGCTTGTGACTTTTCTAGAACTTCAACTTTTATTTTGGTGTTGTAGGTATTCATCGGTATGACCTCTAGCTCGAGATCGGCCTTGCAGGTGGATAAAATAAAGATGCTGAGGATTAGACTAAAAAATAGATTCATTATCTATACTCCTGGGCAAGATCTCTCCCACTGATTTACACCTGAGCAAGTAGGTAGCAATGGGATTTTAATGAAAGTGGCCTCTAGGAATAACAGTCCTATCGGTTGGCGGGATGGATCATTTAACGAATCTTACCATTAATTATGAGAATATTATCGTGATCCATATGTAACAGCGAAATGGTGCATTGATTGGTTAGTAGTTGAAGTAGCGCTTGTTGAAGACAAATGGATTGAAGCGGTTATTTGTGAATCGGATAGGCTGGTTGGCTTTTTAAATCCTTTTTTAATTTATATCGATATGATCTAATGGAACCAAATCATGTGCGATACTCTGAAAAATTAATTAAGATAAAAGGTTTCATACCATGATCATTGGCACTCATCTGGCTAAGGCTAAGCTCAAAGAATCTTATGATGCGATTATTATTGGCTCCGGCTTGGGTGGCTTGACTTGTGCGGCTTTGTTGGCAAAACACGGTAAAAAAGTTTTGGTAGTTGAAAAGCATTACACAGCTGGCGGCATGACCCATGTTTATTCAAGAAAGGGTTATGAATGGGATGTGGGTCTTCATTATATAGGAAGGGTTCATCATGAGAACTCTACTTTAAGGCGCTTATTTGATGAAGTTACAGACCACCAGCTTAAGTGGCAGAAAATGGGTCCGGTATACGATAATATTGTTTTGGGAAATGAAGAGTTTCAGTTGGTTGCTGGCCGCAAGAACTTTATCAAGAAGATGAAGGAATATTTTCCTAAAGAGCATGAAGCCATTGAGCAGTACATTGCTTTGGTAAAGAAGGTTAATCGGGGGACTCCCTCCTATTTTATTCAAAAAACATTACCCCGTTGGGCCCGGGTGTTATCGAAACCGTTTTTGGGAAAAACTTTTTTAAAATATGCAGCTAAAACTACAGACGAGGTCTTGTCTGAACTTACTTCCGATCAGAAACTTAAGGCTGTATTAACTGGTCAATGGGGTGATTATGGTTTGCCTCCCAAGCAATCTCCTTTTGCCATGCATGCGATGGTGGCTGATCATTATTTAGATGGAGGCAATTATCCGATTGGGGGCGGTTCCAAAATAGCAGAAACTATCGAACAAATGATCCGTAAATATGATGGGGAAGTGATAACGAGTGCGCCGGTAAAAGAGATTCTTATCGAGCGTCATCAGGCCGTTGGGGTTGTGCTGGACAATGGGACAAAAATACGGGCCAAACAGGTCATTAGTAATGCTGGATTGATCAATACCTATGAGCATCTCATCCCTGAAGTTTATGCTGAAAAATTAGGATTAAGTAAAATACTCAAACCACTATCATACTCCGAAGGGCATTATTGTCTTTATATTGGCTTAAAAGGAAACGCCGAAGAGCTGAAGCTGGCCACCACAAACCAATGGCTCTATTTGGATGAGCATCATGATGAAAATGTCGAAAAATTTTTAAAGGATCCTTCGGGAGAAATCCCTCTCGTTTATATTTCTTTTCCTTCAGCCAAAGATCCCAGTTGGGATAGCCGTTATCCGGGAAAGTCTACTATAGAAATGATTGCCCTAAGTAGTTACGACTGGTTTAAAGAATGGGAAAATACCTCCTGGAAAAAAAGAGGGGCAGATTATAATCAACATAAAGAAGATTTTTGTCAAAAATTGCTGCAAACCCTCTATAAACGCTTTCCGCAATTGGAAGGCAAAGTAGATTTTTATGAACTCTCCACCCCCCTTTCTACCAAGCATTTTGCTAATTATCAGAGAGGTGAAATCTATGGTCTGAACCATGATTATTCAAGGTTTGCCAGTCAAATTTCAACACGTTCTCCTCTTAAAAATTTGTTTCTCACCGGGCAGGATGTGGCAACCTGCGGCATTAGCGCAGTGATTGTAGCAGGGGCATTAACTGCGCTTTCGATCCTCGGTTATCGCAAAGGTTCCGGCATTATGGATTTGATCACGCCGAAAAAAAAGAAAGAATAAAAATTGTTAAAATAAGTTCGTTATATTTTTGTCTCATAGAGATTTTTCCTATGGCTGACTCTTGTCAGCTATTTAAACACACTCTATCGCTAGGTCTTAGCTCCTCTAGGAAAAATATCAATAAATATAGATCGTTGGTGTGCCTGTGAGCCGTGTAAACCATGGCATGTGATTTGCTATCTTGAAAGGGTAGGGTTGCGCCGTGCTGTGTTGCCATTCGCTTACTGGAGTTAAAAAATGAAAATAGTGTTCCTTATTGCTGGTTGTTTATTGTTTGTATTACATTCTTCTTGTGGAAAAAGGCGTGGGCTTGAACCTGTTCAGGGTGAAGAAAATGAACCGACAGAGATCACATTTCCCGATCCAACCGATGGTTTTCCCGAAGGAGAGACCGATCCTGAAGAAAACCCTGAAGGAAATCCCGAAGATGATTTCGAAATCATAGAACCGACCAACTATTTAGGTTTACTGAATGTTAAGTGCAATGACGGTGAAGCTTTGTTGCCTTATAGTGCTTTTGCTGGTTTATCGCAGGAAAAACTGATGGCGATGACCTTTGCTCAGGCTGAACTTACCTATGTTGTGCAATCTGATCGTTATTTTACTGGTGATTACTTGTTCTGGTATTTTTCCGATAGCCAGCAGAAACCGGCTATTCTTGCGGTGATCATCAATAATCTGGATGAGGCAGTAATTACTAATACCTATCTGGATGGCACTGACCTATCGGAAAAGGTCAATGATGTTAAAGCTAATATGATCTGTGCTGATCCAGCATTGGAAAACCCTCTGCAATAACAGATTCCAAAAAATCGTATCATAATCTTATTTATTTCTCCTGAAGTTCATTGGACTTGCAGGAGATTTTTTTTGTGTATCCAGACCGCATGGTTTAAGCTTTTTGACTACATCAGCAGTTTTAGTTACTGGTAGATATTCGTTGCTGGGATTATAATTGAGTTCTGGTGTGACTGCGGGAAAATAGTATTAGATTTTATCTCTATGATAAAGAGGTGAGCTTATGGCTGAAGCTAAACTTAAGTTTAAATGCAATGTTCTGTTGTTGGTTTCCGCTCTATCATTGTGTTCTTGTATGAAGGAGGTTAATAATCCGCCATATCTTTTAGATGATTTAGGGTCTATTTTTAAAAAATCAAACGCTAATTCATATATGGCCACGAGCCTCAAGGCCGGTAAGTTCCAAATAGACATCAAGGGTAATAGTGGGGTCACCATCAGGCATGCTGACTACCCACATAAACTATATAGCAGTGATCATGTGGACAGTTTTCTAAATGTAGCGAGGGCCAGGCTTTTTTATAGTGAGAAACGGGGCTCTTTTAAATTCAGGGAGGAGGTTTCTCATCAATGCCAACGGCAACGAATCACCTCTGCTCAGCCCGAAGGAAACGGGGTAAAAATTAGAGGCACCTTTAAGCCTTCGGGCGAAGGCTGTGATGTCTCATATGCTATGATCCTGAAGCCTTCTTTAAACGGCGATCTTAAATTTCGGATCGTTACTAATGATCCAACGATTAATATGATTAAGTTGTATTTTGACACGGATAAAACTGAGCGCTTTTATGGTTTTGGTGAACAGTTTACTCATCTTAATCTAAAAGGCTTTGAGTTTCCGATCCTCACCCAAGAACAAGGGGTGGGACGGGGGCGGTTTCCTCTAAGCGCAATAGTGAATTTGGTTTCATCAGGGTCGGCTGGTCATGACTTTAGTACATATATAGCGGTACCTTATTTTTTCACTAACCAAAACCGTTCTTTGTTGCTGGAAAATACAGAATATAATGTGTTTGATCTTACCCCTGAGACCTCGGGCTCGGTGCGGTTGTATCATCATGAGATGGCAGGAAGCATCCTTGCAGCAGATACGCCGCTGGATTTTATCGAACAGTACACGACCTATAGTGGACGGATGGCTCCTTTGCCAGCATGGGTTCATAAGGGTGCTATTGTAGGGATGCAGGGTGGTACTGACAAGGTGCGCAAGGTTTTGACTAAATTAAGAAATCTTGAAACTCCTGTTGGAGCGGTTTGGTTACAGGACTGGGTTGGTAAGCGGAAAACAGCGGCCGGTTCTCAACTCTGGTGGAATTGGGAATTGGATGAGAAGCAGTATCCAAAGTGGCCTGCGCTTATGACTGATCTGACCAAAGAGGGTATCAGGGTTATGGGTTATGTGAATCCTTTTCTGGTGGATGCTGCGGAAAAAGGCAATGTGAAAAGGAATTTGTATGAGGAAGCCGTTGCCAAGGGTTTTCTGGTGCGGCAGACTGATGAGAAACCCTATCAGATTACCAATACTGATTTTTCAGCTGGCATGGTTGATTTGAGTGATGATGCAGCCCGCATCTGGTTAAAAAATATTATTAAGACTCAGATGATTGATGCTGGTCTTAGTGGCTGGATGGCTGATTTTGGTGAAGCCCTGCCGATGGATGCTGTGATGACCAAGGGAGTGGCTTCGTCCTGGCATAATCTCTANCCGGTTGAGTGGGCTCGGCTGAATCAGGAAGCGATTGCTGAAGCCGGCCGGACAGGAGATATCGTGTTCTTNACCCGTTCGGGTTACAGCCGAAGTCCAGGCTTTAGNACCTTGTTCTGGCAAGGGGATCAGATGGTAACATGGGATGGTTATGATGGATTAAAGAGCGCAGTCAAAGGGCTTCTTAGTGGCGGTATGTCCGGCTTCGCTATAAACCACAGCGATATTGGTGGCTATACCACGATTGATGTTTTGGGTCATACCAGAAATAAGGAGCTGCTGTTACGCTGGATGGAGGTGAATGCGTTTACCGCAATTTTTCGCACTCATGAAGGTAATTTGCCCGAGAAAAATGTCCAATTCTATTCTGATGATGACACATTAAAAGCTTTTGCCTTTTTTGCTAAGGTGTTTGCGGCGTTAAGTCCCTATCGGANGCGACTGATGGAAGAGGCGTCGCAGAAGGGTTATCCGGTGGTGCGGCATCCTCTCCTGCATTTTCCCGCTGATGTGAAGGTCCATCAACTAACCGACCAGTTCATGTGCGGCGATGAGATCATGGTGGCACCAGTGATGGCTCCGGGGAAAACCTCCCGAAAAGTTTATTTGCCTAAGGCTCGTTGGATTCATCTTTTTACGGGTAAGACTTATCGATCTCAGGGGCAGGTTTATGATGTGCCTGCACCTCTGGGNCNGCCCCCTGTGTTTTTTTTACAGAGTTCAAAGATAGGGNGNGGATTAGCAAATTTTGTCCGNCGGATGCAGTAATCCTCNTNAAGATCGTTGCTTAGCAGCTGGTTTCTGTTAATCGAGCAACCCAGCCACCCCCTGGCGCTAAGCTGATCGCAATGGAATCGTTGCCTTTGACCGTAGTTTCATAAATTCGAAAATCATTACCATCATTGATGGAGTTGTCAGTATCAGCTATCGCTTTTAGTGTGTAGCAGCCCTTCTCTAAAAAGCTAAGGTCCAGCTTAAGTTGCCTTGGTGTCCAGTCGGTCATGGCTCCTATAAACCAATGCNCCTNTNGCTGCCGGGCGATAGCTATGTAATCACCTAATTTACCGTCNAGCATTACAGTCTGTTCCCAGACCACTGGTATTTGGGTGATAAAATCAAGTGATTTTCTTTCTTTCCTGTAGTTGGCAGGGCTATCCNCCAGCATTTGCAANGGGCTTTCGTAAATGACATACATTGCTAATTGATGGGCCCTAGTGCCTAAACCGGAGGGGAGGTTTTGGCGGCGGTTGTCTGTGGTATGCAGGTGTTTTTCATGGTAGCCAAATGTATTCATGGCCCCAGGGGTGTAATCCATGGGACCTGCGATCATTCGTAGGTAAGGGATCGTGACATTATGTTCTGGATCTGGTCGATGGTTGCCTTTCAGCTGTTCCAGTCCGGCTACCCCTTCTCTGGTCAGAATGTTGGGATAGGAACGGCGGATACCTGTTGGTTTGTAAGATCCATGGTAGTTAATAAGGAGNCGNTGTTTAGCNGCTTTTTCTGCCATTTTCCAATAGTANTTCACCATCTTTTGATCGTCTCGTTGCATGAAGTCTATCTTTATACCTTTGATTCCCCACTTCACAAACTGTTGAAAGGCTGCATGTTCCTGCTGCTCCAGGGTATTCCATAGACTCCATAAGATGATGCCAACTCCTTGCTGTTGGGCATACCGGGTTAAAAATGTCATATCCATATCTGGATTAATGGCAAACAGATCTGACGGTTTAGACCAGCCTTCATCAAATATCACGTATTTCAAACCATGGCGCTTCGCAAAATCAATATAGTGCTTGTAAGTAGCAGTGTTAAGCCCGCTCTTAAACGGNACGTCAGGGATGATAAAGTTGTGCCACCAGTCCCACATGACCAGTCCCGGATCAACCCAGTCCCAGTAGTCATCGCTGTAGTTTGAATTTTTTTTGGCTAACTTGTAGACCATATCACTATCAACCAGATCAGTGTCTGTTTTGGCTATTAATAAGACTCGCCAGGGAAAAGCTCGGGTGCCGTCAGTCTTAGCCAAGTAATCGTGTCTGCTAGTCACATCTAAGGTNCGATCGCTCACCCATGCTTCTTCTTTGGGATAATGAGGAAGCTTACCAGTTAATNGAAGGGCGTCGCCGTTCCCGGTAAGGTAAAGGCCTGGATAATCGTAGAGGTCAGCTTCTAAGATTGCAACCTTGATGCCATTAACATCAACAACTAAAGGCAATGAAGCCATTTGTCCACGGGTAATATCTTGGAGATAAAGCTGCTCATAGAATCTTTCTGAATGGGTGATGAAACTATTTTCTGTGGGAAAGTAGGTGAGGTAGTTGTCAGCAAATTGAAAGTTAATATCCTCGTGCTTGATATAAATACTGTCTTTGAAATAAGTGATAAATCGATAGGCGATGCCATCGTTGTATGCCCGAAACTTGACTGAGAATTGGTTGTGGCAGTTTAAAGTTAGCTCATTGTATTGGTCTGGGATCATAGCCCTTTTGTGGGCAATGACCGGTTGGATCTTTTTGTTATATTGGACCGGTCCGATGACTTCGCAGTTAGCCTGTTTTCCTAGATAGAAGTCCTTGCCAAGGTGACTTACTAGCAGTGAGATTTCGGAATGATTGACGATGGGTTGTTGCTTATGGGATATAGACAGCCTCAATTGATTTTCAGTATCAATCTTTAATCGGATATTGTGATCAGGTGAAGTTAAGGTTGTTTGTGCTGCCATCGAGAGACTGGGGCTGGTTGATGTGGCAAAAACAAAAAAAGCACCTAGTATGGTTGATGACTTTTTCACGGAACCCTCCTGAGCCAAACAATATAATAAGAGGGGCTCTCTTTATTATTTTGTCGAGATCCATAAATTCTTTAATGATTGGTAACTAATAAAAAATTACCTCTAATAAGAGATAATTTCAATTGCTGAAAAAGGTTGTGCATTCTCTGGGGGCAGATTTTGTTTGATAAAAACATATATACAAAGGGATAATAGATAGATCTATCTTGTGAAGAGTCGGGATACATATTTTTTTGCTGGTATTGCTAAGCTGTCGCAGAAGCGCAGTAGTTTAGAATGGATTAATGACCTGATAGATTCTGTTTTTCAAATCTTTGTTAGTTTTTTCGATGCGAGAAGTAAGAATGGATGAAAGATTTTTCATGATGCAATAGCCGATATCATTGCGTTTGATAAATAGGTCAAAGAGTTCATTATTCTTAAATTCGATATAAGTGGCTACTTTAATGACCTTGGCTGATGCTGACCTTTTATTTTTACTAAACAGTGACATTTCACCAAGAACATCCCCAGCATGCAGTTGGGCAATGCATTCTTTAGTCTTTGCATTTGGCTTATGGGAAACAGGCATGAGAACTTCAATATCAACTGTACCCTCTAACAGGACAAAGATCTGATTGCCATCAGTATTTTCTAGAACGATATATTGATTCCGACCTTTACTGGTATAGGTTCCAAGGTCGGCAATAGTTGTGAGCTGGTCCTGGTTGAGACCATTGAATAACGCTACCTTCGAAAGTTTATTTATTATTTCTTCATCGTTAGTCATTCTTTGTCCTGCATATATTTGTTAGGCTGATTGCCGAATACCTATAAACTATTGCTTGGCCATATGGGAACGATCCATCTAGGTTAATTTTATCAAACTTGGTGTTTCTGGTCCAAATATTGGTGGATTCTTTTCATATAGTCAAAATTTTAGGTTGGTCTCTGAGAGATGTTCAGATTGCTTAAATAACTTAGTTTTAAGCCATAATTATTCATATTCGAAATTAACCGCACCAGTCATTTTCTTAACTTATCTATTCAGACAAGCGACACCCACGATTCGACAGTGCAGCATAAGAATGGCGCATAAATTCCATGTCAGTCGTTAAACGGCCTTTCCCTTTGTTTTTCTGCTGTTCATGAAAACTCATCTCATACGAATCTGTTTTTTCGATGATCATGCATAGGCTAGAAGTAGATATGCTCAACTAAGTGATGTAAGGCTTATCGACATGTTTACAGGGGGCGTCGTCCTTAATACGATATGCTCTCTGTGAATCCCTTGTTCAGGAGCTCAGTCATGACAGAAAGTTCATCCACTGCAGGTACCTTGCCGAAACGACGTGAATTAAGTTTCAAAGACAAATTTCTTGTGCTGTTTGTTAGCATCGTTCTGTTTACTATTCTGCGTCTGGTTCACGCTACCTTGCGTTATCGCAGAGTCAATGAGGAGCATCTGAAAAAAGTAGCTCCCACAGGTAAAGAGCCTAATGCATTGGCTGCCTGGCATCAGAATACCATCCTTTCCATGACTGGCCATCGCAAAGATGGTTATGCGGTTATGATTAGCAGTAGCGCAGATGGTCAGATTATATCCAATGTGACCGAATGGTTTGGTATGGGTACCGTCAGAGGGAGCTCATCGGTGGGAGGGAAAGCTGCGTTAGAAGCTATGATTGATCGGGCTGCTGAAGGGAAAAAAGTAGCATTTACCGTCGATGGACCGAAAGGTCCTGCCCATGAAGTTAAGCTAGGGGTATTAAAGGTTGCTGAATCAACAGGCATTCCAATCCTGCCATCTCTAAGTCTTGCTGAACGCTACTGGTCTTTTCCCAAGACATGGGACAACTTTCGTTTTCCGAAGCCGTTTTCTCGGATCCATCTCATCTATGGTGAACCATTGTATGTGCCCAAGGGAGCCGATTTGAGTGAGTGCCAGCAAAAGTTGAAATCGATTTTGGACGGGCTCGACGAGGAGGCAAAAAGCAAAGGGTTATCACCAATAGGATAATTTAATAATCAGTCCCCCCCCTTTCTGTCAGGCTGGTATATCGGTTTTCTCTAAGGTTTGAGCTGGTAAATGCCGTATTGGTAAGGTTTCGGCATGAGCTGCCTACCTTGTCTAACGTTTTGTTGCCTAGAGTTGAGATCTCACATAAAAAAATCACTTAAGATAATCAATATTATCTAGATACAAAGGATGTAGATCCTAATTATCCTATTAATATCATATGGTTGTGTCTATGTTGAATATCCTCTGGCACTGCCATTAAAAGGGGCATTGATCGTCACGTACCAGCTCCGAAAACGATAGAAGTTTGAGGGATTGAGCCAGGAGACCTGACCAATGGATGAAAATGGGAATAGACCCTTAAAGAATGAAGGCCAGAGCGAGGTTCTTAATAGCAAGATTGAGCAATGCGACTCTTATAGTGAGTTGCAGAGGGCTACAGATGCTGGTCAAAAAGATATAGTCAAGAGCCTGATAGCCAAAGGTGTCGATATAAATTTCCAGGATAATCGAGGTGTTACAGCTCTTCATATCGCTGCAGATAAAGAACGCAATGATATTGCGGACCTTCTTATTGAGGCTAGAGCCTTTATGAATGCTCAGAATAAGGAAGGCAAAACTCCTCTCATGATGGCTATTGAGAGATGGAATTTTGGTATGATAGGGAGTCTTGTCGGCTATCAGGCTAACATTCATTTAACAGATCATGATGGTAATACAGCTCTTCATCATGCCGTCGCCAGAGGGCAAATTACTGTGATGAAACAATTGATTAAAATCGGAGCGGATATCACAGCAGAGAATCATGAAGGTTTAAACCCCCTACACTTGGCCGTGAGAGAAGGTGTAGTCAAAAGTGTTACTGCCTTGATTTCCTCAGGTGCCGAAGTGGATGCTCAGACTAAGAGAGGGGAAACGGCATTATTTATAGCCTTTAATCGAGGGTACGAATTCATCGTAACTCTTCTAGTTGCGGCCGGTGCAAACACTGATGCCATACCTAAGTCAGAAAAAAACACCCATTACTGTGCCTAAAGGGCTCTAAATTTTGGCCATCGAACCTCGTTTGTGTAAATATAAACATTATGGCCAGCCATTACTCAGTCACCCACACAAGTCTTAATGAAAGCCGCTCTTTATAAAATGGGCTGCGGTTAATTTGGCCTGCAGTTGATTTGGCGTGGTTGTAAATATTTATTGTGGCTGAAAAATCAGCAAAGCAATGCGCTGTGTTCTAAAGTCTCTGAGGGCTCTTGCTGTGCAAATGCTTTAGTACTTTCAACCGCTTGTAAATTATATTTTTTTTTGACTTATGATAATCTCATTAATTATGAGATACACGAAAGTGGCTTTTTTATTTTACCCAGGGTTTAGGAAATCAGTTATGAAAGTTTCTATAACAAGTTTAAATCGATTAGGTTTAGTGTTGTTCTCCTTTATTTGTTTTTCCGCCGGCGCTGCTAGCGCTGATCCATTATTTAAGTATAAGGGGAAAACCTATACTGATAGTGATCTACCATTAAAGTATCAAATGAAGCTCCACGATTATGCAATGGAACATCGTGACTTTCAAATGTCTACCGCTGATGAAACTCTCTTGGATATCGAGTATGGTAAGGCAGCAAAAAAGGCAGGCAAGCCAGTGCTTCAATATGTCGATTCTTTGTCGGTGATTAAAGATCCTACTGAAGCTGAAAAAAAGAAGTTTTATGAAGAAAACAAAGCTCGTATTCCTTATCCCTATGAAAAAGTTAAAGCGGATTTGGGGAATTTTATTTTAAAGCGAAAACAAGCAGAAAAACGTAAAGAAGTTCTCGCTAAGGTTAAGAAAAAAGGTGGGTATGAATTTATTGTTCCTGCTCCTCAAGCTCCCAAAGCTGATTTGAAGCTGGAAAAGTTTGCTAGTCGAGGGCAAAAATCTTCCAAAGTGACGATCGTTGAATTTGCCGACTATAAATGCCCTCATTGTCGTGAGGCTGCTCTAATTCTGGATGATCTGTACAAAAGTTATAAAAATAAAGTGAACTTTGTCTTTGTGGACTTTCCCATCATCTCTCCTGTTTCGGTGCAGGTGGCTCAGGGAGCCTACTGCGCAGGTAAGCAAAACAAGTACTGGGAATTTCATAAGATGGCGTTTGACAAGCAGGGAGAGCTTAAGGCTGGTTCGTCTGAATCCTTTGCAGCCCAGTTGAAG
>PBRN01000040.1 GCA_002725955.1 Pseudobdellovibrionaceae bacterium | reverse complement strand
ATAAAAGCCCACTAAATAGATTCATATCACCATCATCACAGTGCTCTTTAGCAGGAGAACCTTCGCAAAAAGGGGCGATACTATACCAATAGTCCATCGCAGCAGTGCCCGCCGTATCAAGTTTGCTGGTTTCGTTCGCACCGCAGCTAACCATTAATAGGGCTAAAAATATCATACCACTGTTAGCAGCGCTGCAGGTCAACCGTCGCATCATAGTTACCATACCAATCTCCTCACCTTATGTTGACTTTATGATTATCTTATTTTTAACTCGAAAACCTTAAAGACCCAAGATGCCAGGTAGACTTATAATAAAGCTTAACAAGCTATAATCCTGCACCAAAATAGGTGTTTAGTAAAATTAGGAGACTAGCACGATGCATCGGGTTTAGAACGAGACACGCATTCACAGACTTTCAATCTATATGAAGCATAAAAACTATAGAAAGAGGCGAATGCGACGGTGAATGAATAGAATCATAAAATAAAAGACAGTGGATCCAACCAACCAAACCAACTGAGGCATTAAGGTAATCACCCCTGATCCAAAAGGAAAAAGCACCAGGTTCCAAGGGCCTGGATTAAAAGTCCACATACCAAAACCAGTGGCCAGCATTTCAACACACAGTTCCTGGAACTGTCCCCAAGCCACCATAACACCCCATTCAGTATAACTAAAATAGCTAAAATAGGGAGCCTTAAGGCATTTCAAAACCAAGTAGTAACCAATCATAAATAGGCCCATATCCCAAAGACTATGGAGAAAAGTCTGCAATAGTGGATGACCTGAAATATCATGAAATTGGGTGTAAACAGGATCACTCGACATATGAGGTCCCATAAAATAAAAAGCTAACTCCCAAGTTAAGCCAATAAAAAAACCAGCGGCAGCTAGCATAAGCACACTTGGAAGGATCCTCTGCTTAAGATAGAGAAAAAATAAAGCAAAGGGAATCGATAAAGCAACCAACCAATCAACAATAGTAAATAAGATTTCCAAAGAATATTTCCCAAAAAAAGTTACGCTTCGGTCCTGCCGTAAAACTACTGCGCTTGCAACGGTAACTCCAATGAAGCTATCTCGCCGTCTATAGGAATCGACAGACCCAAGGTGGCATTAGTCAATTCATCACTATTCCGGCTATAATCCAGAGTCTGTAACCATCCAAAATCATCAACATCAACCTGGGAGAATTCAAAGGCAAATTTATACCTGCCATCTGTATCAGCGATAGACGATATAACTACTTTTCCGGTCACTTCGAGACCAGTAGCTATATCTTGAGCACCCTTAGAATAAATGACTTTAGCTGTCACTGCCTGGCTCCAACCATTACCAACAAAGGCATCGATCACAGCTTTATCACCCGTTGGAAATGGCAGCATTGGAATCGCCGGATCAAACTCAACAACAACCTGAGAGCCATCCTCATACTTCGAATTTTGACGACTTACAATGACGAGGTGACAATCAATTTTCTCGTCTCCCACATAATCTATACCTTCTATCTCAGTATCTTTAGCTGTATACAGAGTCTTACCCCCAAAAGATCGATCTAAACCCTGCTTGACGGTTGTCTTGCCATAAATCGGTTCAACGGCTAAATTAGCATAAGAATTAACAATATTTACTTCTCCAAGAAAACCAGAAAGACTATGAGTAAAGTCAGCCGTCACTGTAAAATTGCTCGTCGAAGTAGTAATCTTCTTTTCCAACTGCGCAGCGAAAGATTCCGTAAAAATAGATTCCGAACACCGGGTATAATCTGCTGCATCGACCACTTCCGATTGATAACCAAGATCATCCAAGCTATCTCCACCCTCACAACCAATAGCAAACCATGTCAAAATCAAAATATATAGAACACTCAATTTATGATATTTGCCAAATAACATTTTTTCACACTCCGAAGACTAGCTATCGCTGCACATTGCCATCACAATTTCAATCTAGGCTATTTTACTAAAAATGTCCTTTTTTAATCATTCAAAATCGAGACTCAAACGTTAAAACTATTTATGTTTCCCTATTCCTAAGCAATCCAAATAGTTTGATATCAATCAATTAACAGTGTCAAATAAATGCTACTCACCGGACAATCCATTTTCTATCGATGTTGCCTCATTTTATTGCGTCATAAAAGCTTGCTTTTTTTCAACTCTTACCTTAAATTCCCCCATCAAGTCATTTAGACATAATCTATTTTCGTGATCTTTTGATTAGAAAAGATGACCGAAAACAATAGATATACTAGGAATCGAAAGCATCTCATGAATAAAATTTCTGGAATTAACATCCTGTATTGGTTTTGCCTATTTATACTTCCCTTAAGCTACCCAGCTTATGGAAACCCAGTAGAAAAAGATTTAGCTATTATTTTGGATACCAGCTTGAAAGAACCGATAAGAGCGGGGACAAAAATAGGAAGTACGGTCCTTCTGCCTTCAGAATGGTATAAAGAAGTTCTTAAGCTATATAATCAATCAGAAATAGGTAATGGCTTAGAAGAAGAAAATACCTATAATGAATGGCGACTTATTTCATTACGTATAGCACCTTGCCAGCCCTTAGTACGCAGTATGAAACACAGCCCTCATATATACTGCTGGCCACAAGTCAGGCTAGTTATGCAACCAGTGCTGGAAAAACTTCGACTGTTTTATGGAAGAACCGTTTATAACTATGCAGATGATCGTGCAATTCACATGTTATATAACGTTAACCTATCAAGTAATCATAGCTATTTGTCTTCAGCTCAAAAACAACGATTAGAATTTCTTAAAGAGAAGATAACTGCAGCAACACAAGACCATAATAATCGAGAATTTATTCCACTTAATAAATCGGAAAAAATTGAATTTATCGAACTCCGGAATAAAGTTAGCCAGAGACTCATTACAGATGTTTTAGCCCTTAGAGATCCAGCAATATCGGCTGATGGGTTTTCTGAGCATGGAATACGACCTGAACTTGAATATACTGATACAGTGGACTTCAGAAAAAATTTAGTCAAATTCTTAAGCAAATATACGGATGCATCGCATCTAACCAAATTAACCAGTTTTTCTTTGCCATCGGGCCGAGATCCTGTCCAGCTAGATTTATGGGTATTTCTATCTTTTGAGAAGAAACCAGGTAACCGAATTAGCCCCAAGGAATCGCCCATCTTTGACCAGAATACTGGTAAAAAACTAACCACTCTACCTGCTATTACTACAGGTAGTATGAGGCGCGACTCCGAAATATTTTATGAAATGTATGGACAGTTGAATACAACTGATTTCAATCAGCTAGAAAGTCAGGTTTTAATCTATGAATTTGGAAATGACAACCAAACGGCGGAAAACATCTTGAATCCACATATGATTTCTACGGAAAATACTAGCTGCGCATCTTGTCATCGATTAAACAATACTCATTTCAATTTTCATAATTTATCTAAATTGAATGAAGATAGTACTATTATTTCAGAACGGGTCATAAATGATGTGGCTTATGACATGCTATGGATAAAAAAACACCTCGAATAGTTGTTACCTATTAGAAGCAAAGTATCCCATGTGAACAGATCTCGATGAGTATTACAATCTTCGAAGCAAAAAATTGAGATAATTTATATAAATTATACGATTTATGCCCTGTTTTTATAGGTATATTTTACCCACCTAAAACTAATATCACCTACCAAATAGTCTAAAGGATTATGGTTACTATCATTTTAACCAAAAAGTCAAAAACACCGCCAATCATTACCAAAAACAAAAACTATCTCTATGACTATAAATATAGATAAAGCACTAATTATGCTAAAATAAAGCTAACCGGATTTTTGTCGAAAAAAATTAACAGTCATATGAGACCAGGAAGTCAGTCTTGAAAAATAGATCTACCCTCGATCAAATTCTATCTTACCTTAACGGTAATATCGCTCTGAAAATTATTTTGCCAATAGCACTAATCATTATTCTACATGATAGCTTGTATCACTTTTGGACCTACTTCTATAGTAATGATTCCGCAAACTTGAAAGTTTCTCTTCTAATTTGGGCAGGATTATTTCCTTTCATCACTGTAGTCGTCAAGTACTTCGAGAAGAATTTCATCGAAACTTTAAAGCCCCTAGTTAAAGTTTCAGAACAACTACATTCAGAAGCTAATAAACAAAAGCAACTTGATAAGTTCCTCTCTGGTGCAGAGAATATGCAAAAATCTAGTATCAATCACCTCTTCGGTTTATCCAATTCATTATCGGCCGATACCAAAGAAAGTTCTGAGAGCTTGGGCACTGCTATGGGTTATGTTGCGGACATTCAAAGAATCATACGGAAATCTCCACATGAACTAAAAGAGCTAGAAAAATCAATAAAAGGTATTTCTGACCAAATCGTTAGAGTTAACGATGTAGAATCTGTCTTCTATCATATCGCCAGTGAAATCGAAACCATCAATGAAATAGTGTTTAAAACCCAGCTATTATCATTCAACGCCTCAATCCAAGCAGCTAAAGCTGGTATTCATGGTTCAGGATTCTCTGTGGTTGCTAATGATATTGCTGAATTGGCGAATACATCTGGGAAAGTGTCCAAAAATATTTCCGAACAGTTAATGTATAGCCAACAGGAAATGCGTGAATTAGCTAAAGATTTAAGACGGGTTTTTGACCATCATTCCCAAAGCACCGTAAATGCCATAGATAACTTCCAGGAATTAATTAACCTACAGAAAGTACTAACCAAGCAGATTAAAGACACTATGGATATTCTTCAGCCTCAAAATCAACACCTTGAGAAGTTGAACTTAGAGCTACGACATGCGAGCGAACTCCACTATGAGTTAGATCAGGTTCGAAAAAGCGGACACCGTCAATCTGAAGGATTAGTCAAAGTAAATGGAGACCAAGCAGCGATTACTGCAAACCTTATAAAACTTAATAATAGAGGTAAAAAATGTTCTCAAGGTTTCTTAAGAAAAATGATTCGATTCCTCTACACTGAGGTCTTCNTGCAAATGCAAGANTACGAAAAATCTATTCCNANCTATAGTTTCCCTCGTGAGCCNAATCATTTGATTGAATCTGCNCAAGTNTCACGNGCTATAACAAATCTATATGAAAAGATAGAAACGACTTCTATTCCAGTGACNACTTCAAGTAATGATCTGCGGTTTGATCCGATACATGTAGAAACNATAGCNGAAAGAATCGCTCAATTAATAACNNGNACCCCNACTAGAGNGATAAATNACCAAAANAAANNNTTATTACTNGACCATTGGCTCAAAGATAGAANCTCTCGGAAAATATATATTTCATCGGGTGACCTATATGATCTCATTCATCATATTGATCGCTGCTGGGAAGTGCAAAATCANTTTTATCGCAATGATAAAACTAAAGCGATTTTCCACAAAAGTTTCGACATGACNTCCACAACAGNCTAACCCTTTGGCATCTNAGAAGCTAATTCAACCAATATACCATANGGATCNCGNACATAAGCCACCATCTGNCCCCATGGTTTTTGTTCAGGAGGACAAAAACCCTTTGCTCCATTGGCAACGGCNACTTNNTAAGCTTTTGCNACATCNTCACAGATAAAGGCNATTTCAAAACCTGAAGGTAACTCATCCAAACGATTTTGCCTAAATCCAGAGGGTAAGTTCTCATGAGCTAATTCAACAGAGACAAAAGCTAACAGAGTTTCTCCTGTCTCCAANTCTCCATATTGACCTGTAGGATCAATCACCCGTCTTTTTAGACCAAAAGCCTTTTCGTAGAATGCTATTGCNCCTTCAACATCATCTACATACAAAATAGTATANCCAAACTTCATCGAATCCTCCCAGTTCAAGATGGGCTGTTCTTCCCAGCATCAGATATNATCTGCGCCTATAAATCAAAGAGAGTTTGTTTTATTTACCTATGATTTCGANAGTTTAGCAAAATCCGCGAAANATTTGAACTTGAATTTAGAGTCAAATTGGCGACAAAGTCACTTTTTAAAAGTGATTACNGTTATTTAAAACTTTTTTCTTCGTATAATAATTTAGATTATGTCTATGGATTTGACAAAACAAAANCTATGCCAANNAAGCTNAANAANTCGTTCGAACTAACAAAAATCCAATCNACTCGAAGNNATATAAACTACTGATTTNATTTATATTAAATCACNNCCAACNGANCCTCAANNGGCAGNNCCCATCAGCCTCTGCTCCNGTTTAAGGCACAATCATTGCAGNTNAAAACCTGAATACGAAAAGGACNNTAACNAAGACTGAGGAAGTCTAGATGANAANAATGATAAAAAGATCAAACGCAATTTTTTTATGCATAGCCNTTTGGTCAGCATCAGCTGNTTCAACNGAATTATCATCAACATTATTTTGCCANTCTTTTCCNCAAGCTTCAGAATGCAAAGAAACGGGGAAAGTNGGTTGTGAAACCTGCCATGGAGGCCTTCCTGCTGTNAATCCTTTTGGAGAAGATATTTATAAAAGCCTCGGTGGAGCNGCACTNGAAACNTCTATGTCTACNGCNTGGGAAGCTGTNAANAACAAAGACTCNGATGGAGANAACACCTCAAACATCGAAGAATTAATCGCCGGNACCAAACCNGGNGACAAAAATAGCGTTCCAGCAGAACCNGCTAAATTAACCTGGGANCCAGAAACCACTTTCCGTAGAGTTAAAGTCTTGTANTGNGGTAATTCAGCCACGTATCAGGAGATGCTATCGCTCAATAAAGCGCCCGACAAAAAATCCTTTATTCATAGTGAATTAAGTAAATGCTTAGGNTCGGATTACTGGACTAAAGAAGCGTTGCACAGATTAGCAGATAATAAGATTAAGCCTCTATCAACAATAGGTTTCGGGGGTAATGTCGTCATCGGTGATTACCGNTACGACTACTGGCTTTTCTCATATGTTCTTTCTGGAGATAGAGATGCGCGAGAGCTTTTAACAGCNGATTACCACATCGATGCTAATGGCAATAAATTAACAGGTAACGTAGCACGAGAAGAAGGGCCCGAGTTTGGTGAAAGAATTGTTATTGCTGGAGGAGAGCCCTTAGCTACCAACCGAAGGTCTGGCATGATCACAACACAATGGTTTCTCGCTAANTTCACAATGTTTGCTGCNGTNCCNAGAAANACNGCAGCACAGGCATANCGNGCCTACCTNGGAGTCGACATTGCCAAAGGAGAAGGCCTNATCCCTGTCGAAGGCGAACCNACTGATCCAGATGGAGCCAATGTCAGACAAAGAGATTGNGCCGTCTGCCANTCTACACTAGATCCATTAGCNTACTCATTTGCTAACTANGTAGGAATCGAAACAGTAAGAGCTTTTTTATTCAATACTAATGGCACCTANAATGGGGGACGCAGTAACCTAGANGCCAATGGAGTCATTTTAGGCAAACCAGTAAANGACCTGCAAGCNTGGGCTNATGTTGCTAAAGAGTCAGATTTGTTTAAGAAAAATCTTGCAAATATGTTTTTTCATCANGCCTTGAGTCGGAGCCATAGATCNTCTGAAAAATTGGAATTCGATGCTCTATGGGAATCTCTCCCCCAAGATAACTACTCTGCAAATAAACTCATTCACCGTCTTGTGGACACTAACGCATTTGGAGGCATCTAATGAGACTTATTGGAACTACTATAGTAGTAAGNATACTTGGGATCATCATTAATACAGGGTGCACCAAAAATAAATTTAATAGCAGGGGCAGATCAANTAATAACTCAGAAAANNCNGNTCCCAAGGGTACGCCNGGGAATACTGATCCAGCAAANGACACCGTATCACTCGTCTGGAAAAGATACCGTGCTTTTGAACAGACNNTAGCCACTGGCCTGCAATTGAACAAAGANCAAATATGCAACGAGATTGGCACTGAATCTTGTATAGAGAAGGTTCACCTTTCTAAATTAGGTGGCAATGAACCATACGATTCAGCNCAATACTTGCGACCTGAANGCCCAGCCGCNTTGAGTGGTATTGCTATAGATCGAGTTATTCTATCTGCCTGTATCCAAAGGGTAAACCTAGATAAAAATGGTGCACCGGTTGTGTTCAAGGGACTAAACTTAAATGGNCCCATGGACCAAAGTAAAGCTGACAATATTACTATTGAATTGTATCGCCGNTTATTAGCTCGAGACCCTTCTGATGAAGAGAAAAAGATCCTAAGAGAATACAGTACTANCGTTTCAAGTGCTGAAGTATTTGCAAAGACCGCCTGTTTTGCCGTTGGTTCCTCTGTTGAGTTTATTTTTATCTAAAAAATTAGTTCTGAAGGAAAAATTATGAAGAAAATGAAGAAGAAGTTTCAGAAAAAGAACATGANAATCAATCGGCGAGANGCACTAAAGTTGGGTTCNATGGCAACTGCNGGAGCGATGGGACTACCCTATTTTTCCAATGTTGCTCATGCTGCTGGTAANGAAAAAAAGTTTCTTTTCGTTTTTGCTGGAGCTGGNGGTTCATCCCTGATCGACAGTTTTTTNGCTAGCAACACCGGNCCGGCTGCATTCGCAGCNGCAGAATTAGCTCAAGTAAATGGCTCGGCTTTCNCCGGGGTACTACCACTTGACAATTCGATCGTTGGCGCCATCAATTTAGGCAACGGCTTTTCTCAGCAAACCTTCTTAAGTAAACATACCGCAGACACTGNAGTCATCACCAGTGAAGTCAGNAGTGTAAATCATGTTATTGCAGCGCGCAGAGCAGTTACNGGAGANAATATTAGTGGAGGCAGAACCCTACAGGAAGCTGTCGCNATGCAATATGGNAAGGATTGTGTTATCCCTAATCTCGATATGGCAGGNGGCGGCTATGGTATGCCTGGCGAAGACGAATCTGTTCCACAGACGGCTGCACCAGAGGTCATTGCCGACCCTCTCATGTTTGCATTTTCTACTCACGGCTTCCGCGGNATNGCTGGAGCCCCTTCCAGTTCGGAAATAAATGCTGCCCGCAAATTGAGAGGCCAACTCGAANGTGTTTCCCGCTTCGGAAAGCAGTACTCAAATCATAGCCTGATGGTNAACTATAAGAAAAATCGCGANACCTTGGTTGAGTCGATAGAAAAAGGTGACTACGTATCTAAAATGCTNATAGGTAGTGGCAATGCTGCTCTNGGTTTACAAGCGTCNCCTGATATGGCCATGTTACTAGAAAAATTCCCNGGCATGGCGACAGATCCATTTGAACAAAAAACAGCACTAGCNTTCTTAGCAGCAAAAAATGGTGTTTCTAATGCATTTAGTATCGCNCCNAGCGGAAGCCCTCTGGTNACAGCNGAAGGATCACCTAATTCTCCCTTAGCATTTGACTGGTCACATGTAGATCATCGNGGAGCCCAAAATGCGATGTGGAGTTACATGCTNAAAAATGTTGATGCTTTGATCGATCTNCTGAAAGCGACTGATATTGATGGCGACCCAACTAAAGGTAAAATGTGGGATCAATCTATGATCTATATTGCTACCGAGTTTGGCCGAGATAAAATTGCAACTGGNGGCAGTGGCCATCATTTAAANAATGGTAATNTCATGATTTCTCCTCTNCTAAATGGAAATANAATATACGGTGGGGTTAATACCCAAACCGGTTTGACCTATGGCTTNAACCCAACTACCGGNGNTCCAGACACCAATACCGTGATGAAAGAAAAACATATTTATAGTGCCGTCACCCATGCCATGGGTATCGATTTCAAGGAACGAATTGATATGCCAGCAATGGTCAGAAAAACTTAGTCATTTTAANCNAAAANATGATCCAANTTGTTTTGACTAANCATGGANCANNANACCTTTANCAAAGTTATGGTTCAGAGTGCCGATCTGCAGGTTATGACGCTACTGNNNCTGCCANNAATTGACAAATTTACCTAGCTGATGATCCCATTTGCAAACCAACTTTCTTATGCTAGTTTGCTGTGAATTAATGAACACAGAGGGTNGTATAATGAAGCAGTTTTGGGATNACAACGGCCTGGGAACTCCANATGAACTTGAGCAAAACGAATTTCAATCTCTCNTGGATGTTTTTGATGAATCATGCCTTAAGTACCAAAAGAACATAGCCTTCTCNAACATGGGATCGGACTTAACCTANCNTGAACTNGATCAGCTTAGTGAAAACTTTGCNGCATACNTNCAAAGCCTCCCCTACTTAAAGAAAGGGGACCGGGTGGCCATCCAGTTACCCAATGTACTGCAATATCCAATTGCTAGTCTCGGCATACTGAAAGCAGGCATGATCATTGTAAACACTAACCCTCTGTATACTGAAAAAGAAATGCTTCATCAGTTCCAAGACTCCGAATCTAAGGTGTTAATAATACTANCAAATATGGCGCACAAAGCTGANGCNATCTTATCGCAAACNTCCATTAAAAAAGTCATTGTAACTGAGGTTGCTGACTTATTTGTGTGGCCAAAAAAATTAGCCATTAATTTTATTGTAGATAAAGTNCAAAAAATGGTCCCTGCTTTTAAACTTCCTAAAAGCANCTCTTTCAATGCNGCNCTAAAAAAAGGNTGGGCTNTAGAGTGGACCAGACCAGANATCAATAAAGAGGATATCGCTGCGCTNCAGTATACAGGAGGAACNACAGGTGTTTCAAAAGGAGCTATCCTGACTCACGCAAATATAATAGCGAACCTCCTGCAGAATTATCAGATTTTAAAACCATATCAACGGCAGGATANACCAGAGATTATTATCACCCCCCTNCCTCTTTACCATATCTTTTCATTTACATGCAATTTAGTCGGNGTGATATATTCTGGCAACCAAAGTGTTCTGATAACTAANCCNCGGAATGTAAATACCTTCGTGAAAATGATGAAGAAATATAAGTTCTCTGCGATCACCGCAGTNAACACNCTATTCGTTTCNTTATGCGAACATAAGNACTTTCACAAACTAGATTTTTCGCAACTACATCTTTCCATAGCNGGTGGCATGGCTCTCACCTCAGACGCAGCNAAGAAGTGGGAAGANATAACAGGATGTCCCATTTTAGAAGGATATGGACTCACCGAGAGCTCACCTGTGGTTACAATGAACACTAAGGAAGTAAAAAAAGCTGGTTCTATTGGTAAACCATTACCCGGAACTTTAGTCAAAATAATTGATGATGAAGGAAAAGACCTTCCCATCGGGGACCAAAATACAGCCGGAGAATTATGTGTTAAAGGACCTCAAGTGATGGCTGGCTATTGGCAAAATCCTGATGAAACAGAGAAATGCATGACAGCTGACGGCTGGCTCAAAACCGGTGATATTGCAAAGATCGATAAACAAGGTTTTATCACTATCGTCGATCGTAAGAAAGACATGATTCTAGTATCAGGATTCAATATTTATCCAAACGAATTAGAAGACACCCTGTCAGCACACCCCGATGTACTAGAATGTGCTGCAGTTGGTATCCCCGACAAAAAATCAGGGGAAACCATTAAAATGTTCGTCGTGCCTAAGAATAAAAAGCTGACCACTGAAGATGTCATGAAATGGTGTCGAAAAAGCCTTACCACATATAAAGTACCCAAAAATATCGAATTTAGAGAGGAGCTGCCAAAGTCCAATGTCGGCAAGATCCTGAGAAGAGAACTACGAGAAGAAATCACCCCGCCCCCCATTCATTAGATAAACTTCAGGTGAATGACAATGCCACCTTGTTACCAAGGTGGTGCTTTTGATCACTGTTTTCTTGACACCTTATTCTTGACCAATACATCTGCCTCAAAATCAAGCAGACGCCCATTTTTCGCTACTTTTTTCAACAAGCTTTCTAAGGAACAAGAAAAATAAACCCCAAAATGGCGCAGACAATTAAACACATAAAAGAAGTGTAAAACACCAGAATCCTATCATTTCTAGACACACAGCCATCTACTCTTTCCATGGTGGAAAAATCTATCCATTGATTCATTTTCTCTACTTGATGGCAGTGCCATAAAATCCGTATGATCGACAATTGAGTTACATTAATCGAGAAATTGATTTTGAGGGAAACCATTATGAAAAGACTCATAAATCATGTTTGTAAGCAAATGATACTCATATTAGGAAGCACACTTCTTATGTCATCTAGCATAAGTTACAGTGCTCCTATCAGTTCTCCTCTATTTGTGAAAGACCGAACCATGGTCGATAACAAGGGAAGGGAAGTTAAGTTAAGGGGGGTTAATGCCCGCATTGAAGGCCTATTCGACGTCTCTTTCGATGACGGAAGACCTGACCTAGAACCAGTGCCAGCATTCGATATAAAAGATGCTCAATTAATGGTGGATCTCGGATATAATTTTATTCGCATTCCAATTAACTGGAGCGGACTNCAACCCCTAGACCCNAAAATTCATGGGGTTGTATTTGCCGAGAATTATATCAAGCGACTTCATGAGGTTGTTCAAGANTGCACAGCAGCCGGCCTTTGGGTTGTTATCGACTTTCACCAAGATGCATTTTCAAAAGAAATAGGNGAAGATGGNGCTCCAGCTTGGGCACTAGTGCCTCAGCCAGCAGAGTGGCGTATTAACAAAGATCCTCTCAAACCAAAAGAACTGTTAAAGCTTCGCGCANTATCACTACCTTGGTANAAGTCATTTTTCCGNAATGANGAGGGAGTGCTCGATAAATTCTGGCCAGCNTGGAGAAAAATAGTACAGGAATTTNGCGCCTATGAAGGAGTGATTGGTTTTGAACCNATGAATGAACCTGTTGCTATCCATTTTAGGGACGGCCTCTCATACCTTCAAAGNTTTTATCAACAAGCTGCCGATGAAATGAAGGCTCTNGGNGTTCAAAAACCTCTATGGATTGATCCTGATGCTTCCCGCAATTTCATCGGTAGNACNATATCTCCCGAACGTTACATTATTGATTTTGAGCAAATAGTCTATACACCGCATTTTTACCCGNTAGAAAATGGNCTAAGAAATAANACGGTTAAAGAGTTNAAAGACAAGCACCANCAATCNATTGACCGCATGATTACCGAAGCTGAAGTAATGAATGCGGCACTAGTTATAGGTGAATGGGGATTTAAAGCAGATGANCCTGCAGTAACCAATTATGGTATTGCGGTAGAAGAAATGTTCAATGAAAGAAACTTNAGCCATGCTTACTGGCTATGGAAGGAAGACAGCCAAGGTGCTTGGGGTTTCTTCGACTTTAACGAAGAAAACCAAAAATGGGTTATACGACCCAGAGCCATAGAAACTCTTTCACGTCCTTACCCTCAATTTATTCCGGGAAGGTTAATCCAGCACCGTGATGACCGTAGCAAGGGATTGCTCTCGCTGACTTATGAAGCAAGTGAGGCTTCCNCNCTATTACCACTNGAGATATATCTTCCGACGCAGTTTACCAAAAAANNTNTTATGGTATATGTGAATGGGAAAGAATCAAAAATATATCNACTGNATGNCCAAACGTTAACAATATTGATTGCTGATACAGGTACCATAAATGTAAAAGTATCTTTATAGATCAATAGTTTTATCTATTCATCACAAGTAATAGATACTCCAGAACAATCGATCCCTGTCTCTCGTAGTGATACATATATAAGTGAATTCAAACTATCGAGAACAGTGATCGACCCCAGTGGGTTCCCATCTAAATACACTTTCTNTAACCTTGACAAGGATGAAATCGAAGATAAATCATTAATTTGATTATATTTAAGATCCAGAGACTCCAGCTTATTTAAGCCACTAATGCCACTAAGAGATGTCAATTTATTTCCAGACAATAGTAAGGTCTGAAGATCATTCATGTCCTTTAAATATTTCAAGTCACTCAAATTTGTGCCAGACGCTTCAAGCCGGGTAAGATCATCGAGATACCTCAATCCACCAAAATCACTCACTGGATTATTATTTATATTCAAGTCAGTAAGGGAACCTAACCCTTTCGTAAAGTCTAGGCTCTTAATAAGGTTTTGACTAACATTCAAATTCTTCAATTTTATCAAAGCTGCATATGATGTAATCGAGGTAATACTATTACCTCCTAAATCTATCGACTCAAGTGCAGTCAACTGATTGATAGATTGCGCTTCCCGAACTTGGTTATCCTTCAAATTTAATGATGCCAGAGAAGTCATTTTACCAAGCCAAGCAACCCTAGTAATCCGATTACCTGATAGATCTAAAGTGGTCAAATTGCTATAACTTGTTAGAGGAGCTAGATTAATCAAATTTTTATTCTGAATAACAAGAGACTTTAAGGCCTTTAATGCATTATCAATATCGCCACAAGATGTTTGTCCCGTCACTGTTTTCAGGGCTGAAACCATCACGACTAAATCCGAGTCAGGATTCGCTCCATTAGCATTATTACAATAGTTAATAAAAGTGTCCGCTAAATAAATAGCAACAGATTCACTGACTGTAGCTGTACCTGCAGTAGCGGTAAAAATAATATCATTATAAATATTCGCTGTGGCGGGTGCAGTCCATGAAACTGATCCCGTACTAGAATCCAATGCCATACCAATATCTGAACACCCTGAGCAGCTATATGTGATCGCGGCACCACTCGAATCCGTAGCACTAATAGTAAAAGAAACAGAGTCATTAACGATGGCAACCTGGTTCCCGATAGCATTCATAGTTAGTGCGGAAGTGGTGCCAGAAGTTCCTGAAGCGCCAGCTGTAGCAGCGCGATCCGAACTCTGAAAAGAACATCCCGTCATGATCATAGTCAAAACGTTAAACATTGACAGAAAATTCATAACCGACTCCTTTTTTTATGACAAAAATTATTATTCTCGGTTTCTAACCAAAAGATTCAAAGAATGAAGGCTAAGGTTCTCGCTTGCATATCTATTATAGCCTAGGTTTACCAACCCTCTATAAGTGGTTCACCATACTATCTATCGACATAAACAAAAATTCATAAAAAAAGCAGAAAAAAGACAATATAATTCCACTTATAGAAAACTAAAGAAAGTACTGTAAAATTAGTTCATGATGAGAAAAATTTTCGGGTTATAAAAAAATACTGGAGGTTTGATGCTAGGAAAAAAAATGGTGAAAATACAGAGCATAGCGATGAGGCTGGTATCTCGGTATAGCACTGCGTATAGTTCAAACTAGCGCCCGTATTTTCCTTTCTGCAATTTTCCCGTGATCATTGCAGCATCAACTAACTTAATCCAATCGAATTTCCTACTATCACAAGGATTGATACCAACCTCACAATAAGTTGGAGGATTTCTGTAATCTTCGATTTTCCGATTAACGGTTACCAATTTACCACTTTCTTGATCCATCCACGTATAAGTGCGCATCATATATCCTATATTGTCATATTCTCTAAACCTTTCTTTTTTATCGGTTTTTTATGGATTTTCTTTAATGATTCTAATTTTATAAATTTTTTTGACAACTTATAGCAATCTTTTGTTTGGTAAAACAGCTAAAACAGTACTAAAATATATGCTGCAAACCATTACAATGAGGCTGACCATGGCATTAAATCAACTGGTTGATTCTCGAGATCTCAAGTTTGTGCTTTTTGAAATGCTAAATATTCAAGACCTACAATCTTTTGAAGCTTGGAAAGACCTTGATAGATCTACTATAGAATCTATCGTTGATTTAGGAGAGAAAATTGCTATCAACCATTTCTATCCGGCAAACCTCGAAGGAGAAAAACAGGGGGGAGCAACGTATGACCCCGAAACTAAAAAAGTTAAAGTACCATCAGCATACCCTAAAGCTTTTCAAGCATATATTGAAGCCGGGTTTCCTGGACTTATTATGAAAGAAGAATGGGGTGGTTCCGGTATGCCTGAAGTAGTATGGAAAGGGGCACTCGAATACTTAGGAGCTGGATGTCTTTCCTTAATCATGTACGGTACACTGACCCTTGGGGCTACTCGTTTAGTAGGCTATCATGCCAACAAAAAACAACGAGAGCTTTATCTCGATAAAATGATCGATGGTTCTTACGGAGGAACCATGTGCCTAACCGAACCGGCTGCCGGTTCCGACGTTGGCGCTCTCACTACTAAAGCGATCCCCCAAGATAATGGATCTTACCTCATTAAGGGCAGTAAAATTTTTATCTCTGCAGGCGATAATAATCTATTTAGTAATATCATCCACACAGTATTAGCGAGAGTTGAAGGAGACCAGGAAGGAACCAAAGGTATTTCTATTTTTTTAGTCCCTAAATTCATCACCAACTCAGATGGCAACATCGGTCGCTTCAATGACGTGATTTGCTCCAATATCGAACATAAAATGGGTATCCGCGGCAGTGCTACCTGTACACTTAATTTTGGCGATAATAA
>PBRN01000012.1 GCA_002725955.1 Pseudobdellovibrionaceae bacterium | reverse complement strand
TGCAGCACAGGGAACTGATGGCCGATGGTGGCGTTCTCCGCGTCGTGTGGGTGATAACCTCGGCCAAGATAAGACTTTTTCCAGAGATATGGCCAGTGGGGTTTTTCTTTATTTAGCNGTAACCAAAGATAAGGTGGCCGCTCAAANCTGGTATAGATGGCTNAAGGATAATCGNCCATGTAGTATTAGACANCCGGTAAATGGGGGNTGNATCCTATGGGGNATCTGGCGGCACTGCCGNGATAGCAATAANCAAAGCTGTGACATCACTCCNGCTGGTTGGGCTATGATTTACCGGNTATGGCAACANATGGGTTTACCGCCAGAGCCTGTCATGGAAAGGTATAAAGGNCTTGATATTGATGCTGCCAAGATATCNGCAAGAAATCAAGAAACGGGNTATCCCATGCATCTGTCNGGAGTATCAATGCTATTGAGAAAAATCTTGAATAAGGATCTGGGCACNGCTCGTGAAGTTTCTGAGATTCTTCATAACCGCCAGCCTCTTAATCCATTTTTTTTGTGGTTGCATGAAGGCCCAACGGATGANGTTAAGCGTAGGGTCTTAGANNTTTGTCCCACACCTCAAAGGCCGCCGGGCAGANTATTTCAATGGTCATGGGAGCGNGCTGACAGCAGNGAAGCNTGGAAGGATTCCATGGGTTGGGATTGTATTTTTATGGGGCGTCTACTTGGTTTCTAGTCTNNTNGTCTCTAATTATTGCTCGCCAGAATTATTTCTGGCGACGCATATAACTTGAGTTACTNGTTGTAGCTGGNACGATTGTCATTCTTCGAGAAAACCACCTTAGGTTTTTTTCNTTATTCTTTGNTGAAAGGCCTTTGCTTTTCAATATAGCNGTCCAAAGGTANGCCACTCGATAATCAGAATCACCATAGTTGTATAAACANGTCATTGCTGCAACTGGGTGTTCATATATATTGNTTTTGCGAGAGAGGTAGCGTGGTATTTGATAATTAAAGCCACTTACGCCAAGNGTTGAGTTTAGTGTTACTGAGATTGTNGTATTNTTAGGNCANTCTAGCAGTTCCATNTGCAACGCACATGATTGTAAATTNGGNTCTGGATTTTNATTANTGAATAACTCATGTTTTTCTCGAGCTGAACGTTTNGANCGTTTTTGGTTCATCACACTATAGAGGTACTCATTNGTCATTTCNGGNAAATACCTACTTATACTTTCCTGGNNCTGCGCACANACATTNCTNATAAATAAAATATCTTGGTTTACACTATTGTTATTNGTCTGGAACCTCCATCCTACATTATANAAGGCGATTCTATTNTCATCTTCTTCAGCATCCGCTNTAAANTCTCGGATTTTCAACANTATAGGTATGNAATTTAGGTGGGCCTCCTTGAGTGGTATCNACTGACTCTANGACTTGATACAAATTGACTCNCATTGTTTGCAGCATTAGATTGGCCTCACNNTCAGCATTTTTCTTGGCGGCATGGTAAGTTGAAGATTGGGACAAGTTGCTATACATTTGTGATAGACCTAAAGNAACTATGCTCATNATNCCCATCGCTACTAATACTTCCATTAAGNTAAAGCCAACTTGGCTTTGAAAGACTATCATCTTTCTGTACTTTAGAGGCATCATGTCTCATCACCCATCATCAGATTAGTTATTATTTACTCTTATTCTGATCAAGAAACTTACTGAATTCAATAAANCTAGCTTTCAGTCGATCTTTGGTATCGTTTTGTAAGAAATAATCTCCAGTCATAATACCGTTAGCTACAAATAGATGGTCTTTAGTGCTGTGGCCTCCATTCGACTCAAGNAGTAGNTTCCATACTACATTATCTTGANTTAAAGCTANTTTTTCNATTTTATCGATAGTGATCCANTGATGATCGATATCGATAAATTTATCACCGGNCTTTAAGTCAGCAGACTGNAGTAAGCCTCGTTGAGTGACAAAGGGGTGATTCCAGGTAGCTTTAAGATTTTTCTCTTGGTAGAAAATATTGTACATAGGCTTCTTCTGTTCACCGACAATCACAGATTGAACTTTACTTGCTTGACCGGTAGAAGGATTATATACATAATCTCCTTCTTTAATATTTTCGATATTCTTGCGTTTNCCATTACTCATTAGAATTGGTGTTCCTGTNAGAAAACAACCATTATTATTACGACAGAGCCTTCGGGATGCTTCTCTCTTACAGTTAAGGCGATTATAAATATCCCGATATTCAACGTANATACAGAAGTCNAGATCGTAGGAAGATTGGTATTCACGNTNTTGATAAAGANTCATATTTTCAAATGACTTATAGTCCTCTTCTACCCAAAACTTATAGGCTCTGCGCTCGACTTGGACGCCAAATTTTTCGCGGCTGCAAGTAGAAGNTTCCGTTTGCTTGACCTCGACGATATCTCCATCTTCATTTTCTTCTTCAACAATAATTTCCTTATCGCATGAAAACTGTTCTAAACCCATTGGAATTTTCTTGGTNATTTTGTATCGGACTAACTCACCTACAGGAGCATCATGATGCAGAAATTCGGATTGCACTGAATAACCTTCGCGATTAATATGCCAGTATTTGTTNGGGTTTTTCCANGGCTGGCGTTNATCTTCCCACCAGNGACTTCCGATTTTTTTTTCGANTCCTGCNTTGTAGCTTTTAAGTTTATCATAAGTTAGTTCTAGTAATGTTACAACCGGCTGNCCAGAAGGCTGAAACGATTTATGCCGTTCAAGATAGGATGATCTTTCGNATNGGCTCATATANTCTCTTGGTGGATTTCCNTTATATTGTGCTCTAAATTGAGCTCCATAGGTGAACTGTTTTGATTCGTAAGGCACNCGAACACGCTGACAAAAGTCGGCTGATGTTCCCAAAGTTCTTTGGCATGCACGTTGCATTGAATTGCTTGTTTTTTCCAGATCGAGGTTTTGGCCTTGTTTNGTAAGCTTAGAACCNNTNNNACTAGGATTGATTAGAATGCCATCACTAGTAACCCCATTGACACCAGCTCTGAGGTCGAATTTTCCATTGGGCTTCATCTTTATCCNGGCTGCTCCAGTNGTTAGTTTGCCTTGGACTCCTTGTCCGTTATAATCAAATGGATCTCCATTTATTCTGGGATTTCCTTTTGCATAGATTTCTTCAAGAAACCTTCTATATCCTGGTTTGTTGAGGTCTGAATCTAGCTCACCACCAAAATTTTTGCTTACATTTAGTTTTTCATGAGGCTTTGGTAGCATGACATNGACCAATGTTTCTGTGTAATCNGGATTCGGTTGTAATTTAGGGAGACCTTTTCTGGAGCCCGAATCATAGTAAATAATNGCATTTTGACTATCGCGNAGCGGTTTCATAAAACGGCANTGATCGACACTNCAATCACCTTCAATACTCATGTNGCATTGACTAGTAGCTTGGCCTACTTTNAGNCGNGCTCGCTTGGTTAACTTATTACCAGTATTTTGTTTTTCATAGGATTTNGCTTCGACTAATAAGTATTTATCTGTNCCTGTTTGCGTCGTTAAATCCACATTTTCGAGGCCAGTAACTTTAGTTATGATTAGATTATCGCANAAATTTCTATTGATAAAACTTGTGTTGGNCTTTTTNCCGAAAGCTTTTTNTGCTTGCTTTTTACTTAATTCTCCGGTCATACAACTAGAGAATGTGACTTCATATTNATTCTGACTTAGCTTCCAGGTTGAGTGAGCNCCTTTTCCTTTGTTTGATTNTTTCACTAGGTCGTTTAATTTAAATTTTATTGGNACCGAACCNTGGGGNATGATCATNGAGTTACCAAGAAGTTGAGCTGTTTGATCAATAGCATCTTGATTNGCTGTTTTTAAAAAATTACTCGTNAANGCTTTTCTTGAGGTTTTTGAGGCATTAAGCTGNGNTTTTTGCATAGTCAATGTGCCGACCACTGCAACCCCACTAANGATCATNGATAAAGCCAGCGGTGATGCNCCCACTTGACTTTGCCATTTGATTTTATTNTTTTCCATTTNATTTCTCCNGGNCNGATGGCTTTAGCGTTTTATATGCCATCTTTNTNATGTCTAGCTATTTTNTTTATTGTAGTTCGCCATCTGCTTCAGATTCCTTTTTTACTTCTTTTCGGAACATCATGTTTCCTGTTTTGGCGAGGACTTCGAATCCNCCNTTGTTCTNCTCATTNTATGNATAGCCTTTAAATTGAACNCGAATGCCGCGTCCGGTTTGCTCATTCATTTGATNACAATTGAGTGGTCTATCTCTATTAAAGTCCCACCAGACTCCGGTCANTTCAACNAATAGGTTTTCGGCATAGCCACAAATATAGAATGANTTCNTGCTGCGTATATTATCATTNCCGGGTTTGGTCGTTTGTTCNCGTNGGCAGCGGTTGAACGCCTCCTTTAGTGATTGTTCNTCAGAGCTGACNTTNTTTCTCTCTTTCAANTTGGAGAAAGTTTCGATNGCATTATCGATACTATCTAAAGGTATTTTGGCAGCAATATCATTTGGCATTAAATATTTGTTAATATTTGTCCTGATTTCATTCATATCGCCAAANGCGATGNGNCTCATCAAAGTATATTGATTTTGGCTATCTGTTAANTGCTGGGTCACGTTAGTGCATTGCTGAGCATTTGTGNCAGTTGTATTNCCCATAGANANGATCAGGCGTTGNAAATTATCNAGNGTGCTTTTGATCTCATNGCGAATCATTGGTTCGGTATCGATAATAAAAGGTAAATTTTTNTCCATCGCCGACAGTTTGTAAACATTAGNAATAGANGTTGAAATAATCATNACNGTNGCTGTCAAAATACCNGTAGACATTAANACTTCAATTAAAGAGATCCCGGCNTGACTATCAAAAAATAANAACCNAGCAGGTTTTTTNTTNCTGGATTTTAGACTTAGATTAAAAATNNTTTTCTCCAGGTGTGACTTTAAGTTCTAAAATNTGNNTGCTGTTAGNATTTTTTAACTTTNGTTAATTCTTATTTANANATTAATTCACATCNTCNNTNCTCTTTNATGNNNNATCGGGNTTTCATAAGGNNCANATTAGTGAAAAAGAANTAGNATAGATTTTATCTTTAATATCAATGTNTTGAACCTTATCGNTTTCTCTNTANTTATCATNTTTTANCCCTNGTNNGCNTCATTTAAGGTGTTGTTTTTATGCAACAAATCCCTCCATCTAAGGAGNGAGGGATCATGGATTGTTAAAAATTCTAGGGAAGTTAATAGTCTGCTAATTTTCTTACAGTTTCTGGGGCAGTAAATCNATACATTGTGAACTATTGTAAAGTTATTGTTGCGCTATTCTTTCATCGAAGCATATGAGCTGATAACTAATAAGCATGATAAAATAGTGATGAGGATGATTGTGGAACAAGGAGATCATTTTGAGCCTTTGGACAAACTTGAATGTTTTACCCATCGTTATCCTGACTTTGCTAAGTTGTAAGCATCCTAGTCGGGCGATGAAAGTTGGTGGTATTGTAGCTACTGATTCNTTGGTTGGAGAAACTCATGTCTTTCGGCGTCTAGATCGCTTGAGCGATGGTTTTTTTAAATTCTGGATGACTTATGGTCCCGACCANAAGTATGGGGGTTTTCATGGAGTACTGGATATAGATGGACAACCGATTCTTCCTGATCATAAAACAGTAGTACAACAGTCTCAGCACTTATGGGCCCTTGCCGCTTGGAGTTACTATCGTGGTTCAGATAGTAAGGTCAAAAAAGAGGCTGATCAGGTGTATAGATTTTTGAAAGATCGTTTGTATGATAAATCTCAAGGNAATTTTTATTTTTCTGTAGATCGCACGGGCAAAAGNTTGATTAATCGTAAAAAACAAATATATGCTCAAGCCTCAGCTATTTATGGTTTAGCGCANTACTATCAGGCTTATAAAGTTGAAGAAGCCAAGGTGATGGCTATGTCTGTTTTTAATTCGCTCGAANCATTTCATGATGAGATATATGGAGGCTATGACCAGACTAATGACCCTGGTTGGCTGATGAAGGGGGCAGCAAAAGGCAGCAAAACCCANCTTCATTTGATGGAAGCATTTACCCTTCTTTTTGAAGTGACCNTGGATAAGAAGGTGCTTGCTAGATTAAAGGAGCTGGTCAATGTNGTNGCAGATAAGATGCGGCAGACNAGAAATTATGGTCATGTTGAGTTTACGCACAACTGGCAACCAGTGGGTAATCCGAAGGTTTCATATGGNGATGATTTTCAAACTTGCTGGCTGATTATGACCGCAGCTCGTGTNGTCGGTAGATTTGATGATCGCATGCTGAGGAGTGCAGCTTTGCATATTGGTCGACGCGCTGCAAACGAGGGTTTCGATCTATCTCATGGTGGTTATTTCGAACAAGGAACTCCAGATGGTAAGGTGACTAGTCCTCGTAAAATATGGTGGGTGCAGATGGAGGCCATGGCAGGTCTTTGGTGGCTCTACCATATAAGTGCGGATGAAACNTATATGATGAAGTTAGAAAAAACTCTGACTTGGGTAGAGCGNCGCCANCGATCNAGGCTTGGTGAACTCTATTGGGAAGTGGATAATACTGGAGATCCGGTGGGTGAGTATAAGTATTTGTTGGGTGAGCAGGGTAAGACTGCCTACCATACTTTACGGGCCGCTTTGATCATGAATTTCTGGGCTAAGGAAAAACACTGAATATTTATCTACGGTGATGATCTTTATCTGGCATAGGGACAATCAAGCTAAAGATTGTTAGGATAAGAGGAAAGCAAGCAGAGCCTAGTAAGATATTAGAAAAACCTGCTGAATCGGATCGGAAAATGCTGTAGATATACGGCCCTAGCGCGCTTCCGAAAACCATACTGCTGGTTGCAAAACCGTTGATAGCTCCAAGGTGTTTACGACCATATAGTTTTGGCCAGGCTATGGCTGTGAGACAGGCAAAGAGACCACCTGATATACCCAAGCAAAAAGCCGTTCCATAAAAACCCCACACAGTATTTAGGTAGTTTATTAGCACTAAAGCTACCGTTAGATGAACACACATAATGGTAAGGTGCCATCTTATGGATGTTCTATCGCTCAGCCAACTACCAATTGCACTGCCAACAGTGCTTATAATTGCTGTTGGCAGGAATAGACTGAAAGCTTTATCTACGCCAACCCCCTGCTCTTCTGCAATAGCAGCTATATGAAAAGTCACAGCTGTTATTAACATAGCCTGAGCTACATTTCCTAAATTAAAGGCCCAGAATGCGGCTGTTTTTTTGGCTTCAGTAGCGGTCCATGATACTTCTGAGATTTCCTGTCTGGTATCTTCACAGTTTATCTGTTGATTTACTTTAGATCGTTGTTCCATGGCCAGCCCGCATGATTCAGGGGTGTCACGGAAAAAAATATAACTGATGATACCAGTAAGAATGACTGAAGCAGAAATGGTCATGAGGGATGAGTTAAACCCCTGTTTGCTTAGTAGCAGGTGTAACATTTGAGGGGCGATGCCAAACCCTAAAGCAACGAAGATGCCATTGATGCCAAAAGCTAGCCCTCTGCGGGTTTCAAACCACTTACCGATAATAGTGCGCCCGATCATGGTCATTTGACCTTGGCCAAATTGGCGTATACCTAGAAAGAAGACAGTTGCCATGATTAAAGAAACCCAGGAAGGTAGGTTGTAATAAGTGACAAGTTTAGTGGTGGCAACGATTAGCATGAGCGATGAAGCTAATCCGATCGTCGAGACTGCGATCATAAACTGCGGGCCCTTGCGGTCAAGGACGCGCCCAACCCAAGGCAGAAACAAACTGGATATCAGCGTACCTATTAGATATGCAAAAGTCAGATGGGTTCTTTTGATATTAAGCAACTCAATGAGTTTATTTGTAAGGGGTGAGACTCCCATTGTTTGTCCGGGAATGCTCATAATCATCACCACTGTTCCCAGAAGGACAATAACCCAGCCATAATAAAAAGGTAGGCTGTGCGGTAATGTTTTTAGGTTTTGTTGATTCAAAAAATTCTTTCGGAAATGAGTTTGTTTTTAACTATTTATGCGTCAATCATTCTATGAGTATGGAAGATAGCCTTGTATATCATGCGACTGGGTAACTCCATCATAGCTTGGCAGCCACCCATAAACAAGTTAGGTGCTAATAACAAAGCTTGCCAGCAATATTGACGCGCCTTCTGTTCTTTTATTCGTATTTTCATAAGATAAAAGAGAAGAATTATTAAGGATATATCTGGGTCATGTCCTGGGTCAGCTTAGTGAATCTTTCATACTGAGATTCACTAAGATGAGCCCTGGTTTTCCCCTGGTTCCATGTTGGATCCTATCTCAGCCATTTTTAAACTTACGGCAAATTCAGGCCAATTTGACCTATTTTTGCCGATAAAAAATTAATAATTGGATGGCACGGTATTCGCAATATGAAACACGGAAATAAACTTGCGAGTGTTCGAGTTGTTTTGATTTCGAACGCAACTAACTGACTAGGAGGTTATCATGACAGTATTAAAGTTCGCTATGAAGGCGTTGGTCCCGATGGTTTTAGCTACATCAGCTTTTGCATTTCCTGATGGAGCTTATATTGAGGATGTTGCTCATGGTGGTAATGGTTGTCCACAAGGAACAGTTGGTACTTTACTGAGTACTGATAAGCAAAAGCTTAGTATTTTCTTTGATGAGTATTTAGCTGACACAGCTGATAGCCGTTCAGGAAGAGTTCGTAAGAGCTGTAACATCGGTGTTTCTGTTCATGTTCCTCAAGGATTTACCGTTGCACTACTTAAGTTAGATTATCGTGGTTTTGTTGAAGTTCCAAAGGGCGGTAGCGCTAACCTTACTGCTGATTACTTCTTCGCTGGACGACGAGCTGGTGATTCTTTCCGCAAGAAATGGGGAAAGAGAAACAGAAGTGTTGAGCAAGAAATCAACTTAAGCAACAGCTTCTACGGTGGAACATTGATCCGATCACGTTGCGGTGAGTCTGTAATTCTTAGAGCTAACACTAGCATCCGTGCTAAGGATAGCAACCATGGTGACGCTTACATCCAAGTTGATACCATCGATGCAAGTGCTGCTATTGTGTACCAACTTCAGTGGAAAAGATGCTACTAGTATTTAGTGTTTTTTGATTAAGACCGGGGTAACCCGGTCTTTTCTCGTATCGTGATGAAGTCAGTTATAGCCTAGAGAAATAGAGTAAAGAGCTATGATAGATAACTTGAAAAAAAGAATAGACTTCAATCTCCAGGTTCTTATTAGTTGCTGCGCACTTATCCTTTTTCTTTCCCTAAACGGTTGTGGTCAAACTTACGAATCCGAGCTAAATGCTGTCGTAACCGAAAAACAAGCCCAAAATGCTTTTGATATTATCGAGCGAATTGATTACCTTCCTTTTCAATATAAGACGGATGGTTGTTATGGTCGTTCTATTTATATGGCGATGGAATTAGCTGCTCAGGGCATCCCATCGAGTTCTCAGTATATTCAAGGTGAATTGAAGCCCCAACAAGGAGTTTCATGGCGTGGTCATGTTGCACCTATGATTGTGATTGATGGACTTGGAATCAATCAAAAAATTATTCTTGACCCTAGTCTAAGTGCAGGGCCTCTGACTGAGAAATTATGGATTAATGCAGTTAACCCGAAGGGTGAATATAAGTCAGTATATCGCTATGGTAGCCATTATATGGACCAAACCAATTGGTCACTGCCAGATGATCCCGATCCTTTGGTGCGAGATATTTCTGAAATGCCTGTCTTTAGAAAAGAGGATGTGCTTGACGCATGCGGTGATATTTATCGTTATTTAAATAATCCTGGTATCGATGGAGTTTGGTATAAGAAAGATAAGCTTGTCTCAAGGACTCAGCAATTAGTGAAAGATCTATGGGATCGTCAGTTACTTGATGAGGAAATCAGTCCTGAGGAAGTTTTGTGTGGTCAGGGTGTTGATATACCGATGTCATCAGAACAATTAGAGTTATTGAAATATAAGTTAATAGATAGCTATCTTCCGATTCATTTTGAGCTTTTAAGCCGAATGTCCGATTTGCCTTGGACTTCAGATGATCCGTTAATTGAGCCTCGCTCCAGGCTGATCGACTTTATCATATCTCCAGGTTATCATGTTTCTCTTGAAATTCTTCAGGCGCAGTCTATTTCAAGAGATCAAAAGAGAGAGCTATCCCTGAGGCTGAATAAGTTAGTGGCTAACCTGGAAGTATTGGCCTTGGAGTGGTTTGGGCCGGATGAAACCATAGATTATCTCTTTGAAAAAACAGATGACCTCATTTCATTTAATGATCAGGCTCAGGAAATTCTTGGTATTCCACTAGATGAATGGATTACTGAACCCGATCCGTGGTGATCTCTGAAGGCCATATCAGGCATGTTCTTTTGGCTGCGTTAATGGATTAAATGAAGCTTTATCTCACCAGTCCTTGCACTTGATTTTTTCTTCTTTTAAACATTGTCTTTGATTCTTATTTTAAATGTTTGTGAAACTTATACCTCAGATTGTTATGAATAAAATTAATTACCTATCGAAGCGATTTGAACAGTTATTAACCATGATCCTGCCAGGGCAGCCTTTGTATGATTTATGTTGTGATCATGGTTTGCTTGGTCTTGCGGCTCTTGATCGAGGACTTGTTCCTGCTGTTTCCTTGATTGATCGTTCACCTAGTGTCATTGCTACCCTGAAGGAGCGGTGTCAGATTTATCTGGAGCCTGATTCTCGGCGTATGATTATGTGCATGAATGGTTCTGATTTACAGCCGGTGAGTGGGCCTGCAACGATTGTCATTGCAGGCGTCGGGGGGCAAACCATTGTTGACATCTTGGAGGGTATTTATTGCGATCGTCCACTTGAACAGCGATTGCTGTTGGGTCCTCATCGAGGGGAAGCTAAGTTATTGGACTGGCTGAGCGAGCAGGGGTGGGAAATTCAACAGCGCAAGTTAGTCATAGAGAAAGGGAGGGAGCGCTCCCTATTGCAGGTCGGTGTGTAGTCGAATGCTTTCTAAACTAAAATTTTAAATTAGCATTATTTAAAATTAGTCTTTTTTAGATACTTCTCCACTTCACGGTATGATCGATCCCCTCCGCCAAACTTTACCAGGTTTTTGGCAGTTTTTAGCCAGTCGACACAGGTCGGTGAATAGTTGTCAATCACGTTCATAATATCGGTAGTTTCGAGTTTTCGCTCATTTTGGTGTTCAATGATATGATACAAAACAGCTTCTTTAGCTTCATCGATAATACCATCGAGGTCTGCTCCCGAGCAAAAAGCTGTTTGAGCAGCCAAGGCATCGAAATCAAGATCCTCACAGGGTAGTGCTTCCAGTTTTTTGCGGAATAATTCAGCTCTTGCCGGTTCGTCTAAAGGAGGAATAAAAATCTGCCTTGAAAATCGTCCGGGCCTTTTGGCTGCTGAATCGACATCCCATGGCATATTGGTTGCTCCCAAGATGAGAATTTGTCGATTGTCTTTACCTAGGCCGTCCATTTGATTGAGTAGCTCATTGACCAAGGTTCTGGAGTGATCCGAATTGGATTTTGATCGAGCATGTGCTAGGGCGTCCATCTCATCGAAAAAGAGGACGCAAGGAGTATTCGCCCGCGCTTTATCGAAAATGGCAGCCAGATTTCCTTCACTTTGACCCACCCACATGCTGAGCACGTCGCTAATATCAACGGAAATAAATTCGGATTGGCATTCGGAAGCGATAGCTTTCGCAAACATAGTTTTCCCACATCCGGGAGGTCCGTATAGCAGAATTCCTCCTCCTGATGTTTTTTGAAAGCGAGCAAATAATTTAGGATTTACGAAAGGCTCGATGATCTTTAGTCTCACAGTTTTTTTGACATCATCCATACCTACAATATCCTCAAAGTGAACTTTTTTATTCACGGTAGATAGAGGAACTAGGTTGTCTTTTTCTATTGGAGCACCAGCATTAGGTAGTGCTCTCAAGTGTCTTACTTTTTCATTTTTGTAACTTTCCTGTTTCTCGTCACTGGTATCGTTCTTGGTAAGATCGTCCACTTTTTCATTATCATCATGATCGATGCCCTGGAAATGGCGCAGAAAATTTTGAGGGTCTTGTGCCAATTTTTGTGCTTCGTCTGGCTTTCCCATAAATAGCAGGCAATTTTGTGCTCCCAGTATGATATCAGTCTGATTTTCAGATTGCGGTAGTTTAAGTAACAAAATGAAATGCTGTAGAGCTTCTTGATAGGAGGTTTGCTTAATTAACGCCGTTGCGAGTGCCATTCTGGAGTTATGATCCATAGGGTTCTTGCTGATATCTTTTTTTAATTCAGAAATTGTTTTCATATTCCCCTCTTTGTGTACCAATTCTTTAGTATAGGGCTGATGACCCAGCTAAGCAGGCAATAGCTTACATAAACAATTAAGATGCTTGATGCTAGGTTGGAGTTTTCATTATGTTTGGTTATTTGGTAGATGATGATAAATCCGATCCATAGACCGGCTGAGCCAGCCCATCCAAATTTATTTAATATCATGAATGGTTTGTTTAGCAAGTGCCCTGCGACTTTGGCTTCTATGGCCAAGTTTATTAGGTCTTGATCATTCGGTGATCTGCGGATCAATATCTGCGCTACTTCACTAGCTTGTTTATATTTATGTTCAGAGAGTAGCCGAGCACAAAGAGTATATAGGTTACTAGTGCTTTCTGGATCATGCTCAATGAGCTTTGCTACGATTTCTTCAGTATTCTTCTTGCCATCTACCAGTATTTCAGAGTAAACCATGCAGCGAAGAGCATATGGATTATTGGGGTCTAGGCGCAGTGCTTCTTCAATAATCTTACTTGATTTTTCGAACTGGAAGACATCTAACAGAATCCAGCCATAGACCGTGTATAAGTCAGATGACTCTGGAAACAATTTTATCAGTTCCAGAATATCAGCTTCGGCCTCATGGTATCGCTTGAGGTTGCGCAATAGCTCAATGCGAAGCAGGGCAGCTTCTAATTTGAAGTAGTTTTTGCTGAGGCATATTTCTATGGCCTCGAGCGCCAGTTCCTTATAGCCTTTTTGGTCAAAGTATAGAGCTTGGCATATCAATAAATCAGGATCATCAGGAAATAGGAGTAACGCTTCTTTGAGCTGCTCTGCAGCTAGCTCATACCTGTGTATATGAAGCAAATGTTTGATTCTTATTGAGGCGGCTTTAGCTTCTATCATAAGGGCTGATCCCGAAATAAGTAATGTAGCATTACCTGAAAGAATGAGCCAATCATGAAACAGGTAAGGCCAGCAGCCCATGGATCTTGATATGAAGTCATTGCTTTGAATATATGCCGATGGAAAAACCAATAGCAGCTATAGTATAGCAGTCCATAAAACTTAATTATATAAGGCAACAAACTTTTATAGGCACTGGACCATTCAGCAAAGCTAGCACTTACTTGAGCCGGGTTTTCTAGAGACCAAGTAACTAGGATCAGCCCTGCCAAAAAAGGTATGGGCACAAGCCAGTCTTTTTTGATGCTGCCTAATAGATTGCTGTGAAGCATTGAAAACATAAAAATGGAGAAGGGCCCCCCAAAGAAGGCTACCATAAATAAAGCAGTGCTTGAGTAGCCTTTCGGCACTTTAAAGTCTGGAGCTATTGATGGTTGTAGCAGGCTTTTGTCCATAAAAGGCGCATTTCCTCTGTTTTTCTCAGTAGATATTCTATGCTAATTCATGCTGCTTGTTAATCTTTCTTCCTTTATATCAATTTTTCTCTAATCTAGCTGCCTATCATCATCGTTGCTGGAGGCTAGGTCGTTTAGGTTAGTAATTAATCGGTTTGATAACCTAGAAACCATCAAGGTTTAAAATAAGCTGGTTTTGGAATCCAAATATAATAGTATTTCTAGATATTTAAGAGAAAAACCAAAAAAAAATCATGAAACCAATGGCCGAAGCCGAGGCATTTGTGGAGCTAGCATTGCTGCTGGTATTTATTGGTGTTTAACCAACTGAGAAGGGCTAATTGATGAGACAAGTGTGGTTCATAAAGATAGAATTACAATTAATGATGATCATGTTTAGTTTGTTGGGATGTTCCGGTCAGGAACGGCAAAAGGCAGCTGTTTTAAATCAGACCAACCCCGATATTCAACTGATTGATGAAGATTCTGCGCCTGACCAGGTGTATGCCTCTGATGATATTATTGGAGATTTCGAAGCAGTTGTTTTAGTTCCCGAATTGATAGGCCTCGATATAGAGCCTATTTCAGACAGTACTGGTGATCATAGTGGTAACGATGACATAGATATCGATGCTAGTAATGATCCAGATATTTCTATCGAAGATATGGATGATCTCATTGAAGTAGGTGATCCTGCTGAAGACATTATAGTCATAGATCCGGGTGAAGATTGCTGTTGTCCGCAAGAATGGACTATTGATTTTGATTATGATGCTGAGAACAATCCCATTTGGCCAGGAGAAAAGCTAGATCAACAATATCAAGCTTGGGGCATTCGCCTGGGAGCTGTGGATTTGGAAAATCAGCCGCAATGGTCTATTTCTTTCGATAGTTCTCAACCCACCGGGCAGGATTTAGATCTACAAACTCCTGGGTACGGTTGGGGTAATGATGTCTCCTATAATAATTTATGGATCATGGCTGAAAATATATTGGATCAAAATCATGATGGCTATGTGGACGATCCTGATGATAATAGTGCGGGTGGTTGTTTGCTCATGTGGTTTGATCGACCAACCTGGGTGGGGTTGCTTGATGTGATAGATATCGAAGAAGAAGGTAGTCGCGTTAGCTTTTGGTACGAAAATCAGTTGGTCGCTGATTATGCGATTCCAGCTAATAACGATAATTCAGTGCAGCACCTACGCTTTGCCGAACCGCCTAAGGCTGATTACATGTCAATCTGTCTATTGGGGTCTGGCGCTATTGATAATATTATGATTTACCGTTGATGTTGTAGGGCTGGATTAGATTGCTAACTAGTCCTGCTACCTTTGCGATATTCATCTCTCATTCTCTATTCTTATCTTGATGCCCGGGGCTTCGGCTCTGGGCCCTTATATTTCTGATGTCAATAACTTTACTTCTTAATTACTATAATCTTAAGGATTGAAAAGTATTGTTTAAATACTTTTATGTCAATAAACTACAAAGTCTTTAAAAGCCGTTGATATGATTCTGGGAAGGAATTGGTATGGGAAATACAGCTAAGCCAGTAGGGTTGCTTTATGCTTTAATGCTCCCTGTTATTTTGATTGGTCTCGGTTTTGGGGGCTGGGCTGCTGGATCCTTTCTGCTGGATCAGGAGCAAACAGTCTCTAAGATTGGTCTTGCTATGATGATTATCATCTTTCTCTTATTTTCTTTCAGCAGCATACGCTTATCTTGGCTATTTTATGGATATTATAACGAAGCAATATCTTTGCAAAGGTTTGTGAACTTGAGCAAATCTGATCAGGAGAATACCTACGAAGCAGTGAAGTTCGACTCTTTGATTAGACGACGATACGATACTATAACCGATCTTGCTGCCCGTAAAGGAGAATTGAATCAGGGTGCATTGGCTTCTATTACTGTTGCTCAACAAAAAGCAAAACTAACTTTTCCTCGCTTTATTCAGAGTATCCTGATCTTGACGGGTGTTTTGGGGACTATTATTTCTCTTGCTTTTAGTCTTTCCGGAGCATCGAATTTATTTTCGATGGCTGGCGATGGTACAGGATTGATGGACATGATGGGAGGCATGGCTTCTGCTTTGGGAACGACTATGGCCGCTATTGTGGTTTATGGAATTCATAGTTATATCTTTCAAAAACTTTGCGATCTTCAGAGTTGGGTTTTGCAGGAGGTAGAGAGAGTTACTTTGGTCTATATTTTGCCTGTTTATGAAGTATCGGCTGCTGGATTGAATCGTGATTTGACTAATCTAGTTGCCAACTTAACTACCTTGGTAGAGGAGTTGCGGTATAATTTTCAGTCTGCAACCACTCTCCAGGATGAAGTAGGGCAGGTTATTTCCCGTAATTCTGAGGATATTCGTCGTTTTACAGTGGGTGTTGACGCTATCAATAATACTCTAAAGCAAGGATTTCGCTTGAATCTACCAACCCCGGATAATGTGACGGAATGAATGGATCCAGAAGTTACGTCCACCTTCTCTGCTATATTGAAGAAGTATGCATGTTGAATGATAAAACAAGGAAATGTCATGAGTAACTTTCCAGTTTTAACCCCGGATGATGATACAGACGATTCAGGTAATCATATTTGGCCGACACTGGTTGATATCATGATGGTCATTCTTATGATTTTTATGTTGGGCACTATGGTGTTGGTGATCTCAAATGATGGGTTAACGAATCGTATCAGTCTTCTGTCTTCTGAAAATGATAAGACTAAGAGTGAGCTAAGTGCAGCATCGGCCCGTCAAAAATGGCTTAAACAAAGGCTGTTGATTATGCGTGAACAGCAAAAGGATCTAGAAGATCAGCTAAAAAATTCATGGATGACCAATGAAGCTATATTAGCTCAGTTAGCTGATAAGCAAAAAAGCTATGATGCTTTGAATGAACAGAAGAATAAAAGTGACGAAGAGTTGAAGCTTTCCCAAGACAAGCTAAATAGATTGATAGCAGAGTTGACGTCTAGTCAGAATGAAATCCAGGCTTTAGGCCAGAGCCTTTCACGTGCCGAGGATGCAACAAGCAGTTGGCAAAATAAATTTGGCAGTTTAAAAGTCAAGTATGATAAATTATTGCGTCCAGCCCGCTCTCCAACAGGCAAGCGGGTTATAGAAATAGTTTACCGTCGAGTAGGAAGTCAGAGAAGATTGGCGATTAAGACCTCCGATCGAGATCAAAGCAGGTTTGTTACTGAAAAAAATCTGCATTTGAAGTTATCCAGATTAAAACAGCAATATCCCAATAAGCTCTATTTGCGTATTGTTTTTCCTGATGGGAACAAAGTTTCTCATCAGGAGGCTTGGGAGTTCACTCAGGGTTTGCTTGAAAAATATGACTATTATTATCAGAGTTCATCCAAGAGTAGGTCGAAAGGCCGTAGGTAGTTTTGCCGTTAGCGGCCAGAGCCCGGCTGAGATATTGAGTTTCTGATGATGACTGGCACAGCGGCTAGCAGAGTTCCAATGATCATCATGAGTATGCATAGGCCAATCTGTGGTTCATTCCCGATGATTTCTTGGTATTTTGCGGGGAGAACACTATTTTGTATTAATGGCCTTTCATTGCCTTTGCTGTCGACGAACAGAGCTGCCGTTATTTTCCATGGCCACACCTTATTAAGAGCTCCTAACATAATCCCTGTTAGAAAGGTTAGAGTTATTTCATAATGGTTTTTCAGTAGCCATCTCAGATAGCGAGAAAATACTAGTAGGCCCAGAACCCCACCGGCCGTGAAAGTAAGGAGGAAAGCATGATTTTTTTCGATCAGAGCCGTGAGTAGGGGTTGGTACATTCCCATGAGTAAAAGTAAAAAAGAACCTGAGATCCCGGGTAAAATCATGGCGCATAAGGAAACTGCCCCGGCGGGTATCAGCATCCAGTAATCGCTTGTTCCATGGAATGGGATTTGCGATGGTGAAGCAATGGTGGCCATGTAGCCTAAGTTCAATCCTATCAATAGTGAGCAGATCTCACCTTTACCCCAGACTTTTACTTGCTTGCCGAGTAGAAATGATGAAGCAGCAATTAAGCCAAAGAATAGTGACCATACAAGCAGTGGCTGATGAGTGATGATCCAGTTGATCCCCTTGGCTGCCATCATAAAACTGGTAACTAG
>PBRN01000039.1 GCA_002725955.1 Pseudobdellovibrionaceae bacterium | reverse complement strand
AATGAGAACGAATGGGGCGACTTTGGGGCGCATATCAATCCTCGAAAAGCTTCTAGTTATATAGTTTCTCAGGGGGCTAAAGTCGAAACTATTCCATCCTATTATGGTTCTTTAATTTCTAGCTCAGAGTTTGATTTCTATTGGTTGTATTTTACTAAAGCCAATATTGAGGATATTTTCTCAATTCAAATTGGTTGATGAGAAAATAAAGGCCTTAATATATAATTGGCAGCAGTTAGAATAAATTTTTCTGTGCTTAAAATACCCAATGCGACTGTGTAATGAAATTCCATATCGTCAAGGGTTATTTGCTGCTCATTTTATATATTAAGGAATTGATTAATATTCTTGTTGCTTAGGCACTGACCAGAGATATCTTCTCCCCTTGATAACCTAATATTAGTTTTCTTCGCTACAAGCCTCAACTTCTACATTAAGTATGATTTCATCGAGCATAAAGTAATCGACATCTTCGTCCCCTGTTTGGTTAATGGCGAATAAGGAGCTGGATGAAATAGATTTTGTTTCACTGAGACAGGATGAGTATTCCGCTTTATCGGTAAAGATGGAAAGGTCACCCACTCTTGTAATTTCTTTGGTAGCTTTTTGTTGATCATATTGAAAAGTAACTGCTGCCGAATCATCATCCAAGCTATAGGCGCCGTAGGCCTCTCCTGTTCCAATTCGATACCGGTGGCCGGCGGTGATTTCGGTCTCAAAACCTACTTCACAGTCACGGCTTTTCTGGTTTGTTGTTTCAAAATCGTTAAAGAAGAAGCTGAATTGCCATACTTCTTTGTCGCTCAAAATGTGGTTATATTGGTCCTTGTCAAAGTCACCGCATCTTTTAGTTTCTGCTGAAGTAAAGCTTTGTATTGATGATTCCTCTGGTTTGGGGCCGCAGCCAGTTAGATAAACTGTTAGTGCCAGGAATGAAACTAGTTGTCTTATGTTCAGAATTGAATTCATTGTTTTCTCCATAAATTTTGGTTGGTGATGTCACTAGTGCAGACATCATGCCAAAAAAACAATGCGTTATAGCCCTTTTATTACAGTTGGTTAACGGTTTGTGGTCAGTGTTACTTAGCTGGTTGGCTTGATGCGGGCTGTGTGAAAATCGTGAGCTAATAGTACAAAAACCGACAGGACCAAGCTTCTCTTTCAAGGCTGATGTCATTGGAAATGCCTGATAATTGATCCCTATAGATCGAGGCTTTTTGCCGCTTTTTTGTTATAGGCTGCAATGGGGTAATTATTTGTTCTGGAGCAATTTTTATGCCTAGTTAGTTAGGCCTAAACTTCCACGTAGATAGTGCCGATGGTATAACAACTACAGTATCTTAGCTGTATAGAAGGGGATTTCTTTCATTACGGAAAGGTTATGAAGCAAGTTATTAGAATCAATGATGAATCCGGCGCATCCATTATTTCGGTACTGATCGCTTTGTTGTTGATTGTCTTCATTTCCGCAACGATGTGGAAAAACTTTGTCCGCAATGGCCGCGTGCAGCTGGGGGCGAAATCATCTACGTTGTACGGTGATCTATATGATGGTTTCACCGATACCGTCGTTAAACGTTTTACCAAAGAACTAAGTGCTGCGGAACAAAGCTGCCCTGATCTTAAACTTATTTTCGCCAAGAAATCAAAAATTGGAGCCTCCGTCGTATTAGGCAAACCAAAGTTGAGTGCAACCCATCCATTGATGAAGCTTGCGAATAAAAAATGTCGACCAATTATCAAGGATGGGGAGTATCAGTTCTGCACATACATGCAGCCTGCTGCTAGTGACAGCCTGCTAAAAGGTGATTCTATGTTAAAAACAAATGAGAACTTTACGTGGGTAAACGTCAAACTAAAAAACCTTACGAATAACGCAGATATTAATTGTAGGCTGTTTGCGACGAATGGTCCCACGCCGGGAACATCTCACTGTAATCGCTACCAGCCCAATCCAGGAATGCAACCAGGTTTACAAATTAGTTATATCATCCATTGGTTGCATCGCCACGATGCTAAGCGCTCCACCATTAAAACAAAAAAGGGGCAGTTTTATGCAGCTAAACAATGTGGTGTTTAAAAAAGTTGTGTTTAAAAAATTGTGCCGCCAGTTCGATGCGCTGGGGAATCATGGTTTCTCTTTAGTCGAACTTATCATTGGTGCGGGCATCATGATGATGGTGGTTGCGGCCGCCATGCATTTTCAGCAGAAATTTGCTGCGGCCTCTCAGCAGGAGGAAGCCTATAACCAGGCTAAAAAAGGGATGGAACTTTCCCTGAAGAAACTTAAGTACGATTTGGAAGTAAGTAGTGCTCGAGATCAGGGGTATTGTGAAAAATCTGAAATTTGTTCTAAGACAGTGATGGAAAGGCCTATATCGGCAACAGATTCGGACCTTCTTGAAATTTCTTTTGGCACACGCTGTCGTAAGAACCAGGGCGAAGGTTTAAGCTCAAGTAATCTGAAAATACTTGACCAAAAGCTTAAAGAGTTCAAAGAAATGTGTAATCAAGTTCCAGAGTGCTCCAATAATCGGACTGCTGCGATTTACCGATTAGCCACCAATGTTTCAGATGGATCAAAGAAAATAAAATACTTCACTCATCGTAATCTTCCCGGAGGGCTCTGCATCAAAGAGGATAAAGATGAGAAGCGCTTAGCGGTCTATACCTATGCTACTTTTCTTCGTCNAGATGGCAGCCTCGGTTTTGTAAGTAAATCTNCTTTGTTATCAAAGACGAATGACGCCGACATTGAACTATTACCATAGCCTCGTTAAGAGGTTGGAGTTAAAGGAGATTNGCCAAAGTGTTCCCGTGTAAAAATCGTAATCATCAAAAGATGTTTTTATCNTCTCAGCAAAGGCCTTGCTTAAAATCAACGGAAGGATTTAGCAGTCTACTTTTTGTGATGATTTTTGGATTTATTGGTGCGGTNCTTATGTATAACAACTTTCAAAGAACCAGCCAGACGATTCAGGTATCAGCGCGGCAAATACAACGGGATATTGCCAGGGAACTNAATAAATCAGGTCTCACTATATTAAATCAACAACTTCATCATGCTGGTATCTATCCAGATCCATACATTGCACCNGGCAATACCCGTACCCTGCGAACAGCTGCTATATCTCCTTTATGGAAATTTACCGACAATACTTTAAAGATGGCTAANAATANAAACTTTAAAAATGTAGTCAGCACTAATGTGAAAATAATTGGTATGGATGATCAAGCAAGTGGAAGCAGCAATCCTTATCATATCAGGTGGCTTAAGGTTGAGGCCGAGACAGTGCAGAAAAACCCTAAAACAGGTAAGGGTTTTAGAATTAAGACTAGGGCCAAACTCAAAATATCTCCACCACCCCCGCCGGTGTGCTTTATCTATCCTGATGGGCAGNTGAATAATATTAACCAGNCCACTACCATGAGTTTTGATCTGAAGTGTGCGAACATAGCTTATGATTTTAAGGTGATCGANTTAAATTCAGGNGAGGATTGGACTACACNTTTCGATATCCCTGATAAAGANAAGACTTTGAGTAATCGGGTCAATCAACCGTTGGTGAACCAAGACCTGGCNGACCGATCTGTCCAGGGTAATTTGGACAGTCGCTTGGTTAATGTGAATCAGCGAAANGTAACCATTACCCAAGACGGTCAGTATCGTTTGATGTTTACCTGGCGAGGAGTTCTGCCGCCGCCGTCCGACAACGATGATCCGTANTATGCTATGCAAGACCCTGAAAATNGCCTGAGTGATTCAGCCTATCCTCGGGTTATCCAGCAAAAAATTAGNGAGGGCTGTACTCCCTATAATTGCGATATTTATGAATTCGAAATTGCACCACCACCNCCTCCGCCGGAACCACCGCCACCGCCACCCCCGCCGCCGGAGCCGCCGGAGCCGCCGGCAGATGGTGTCGNAGAAGATGAACCGCCGGCACCGCCGCCATCACCAAGAGACTGCCTNTATAAATGTCCAGAAGCATGGAATAAGTATACGGGCATGGCGCATATGTATTCAGCTCCAGGGAGAAAATGGTATGGCTGGGCTAACCATGCTCCAGGCCAGCTTGTTTGTCTGGATCAAACTACGTTGGAAAGAACCATCAGCCCCTTCTTTCCCAAAGGGGGGCTGTTATTTGCCTTTGACCCAGCAAATAATTGCAAACGCAGCGATGGACCTGTTGGTAAGAGGGGTAAAGAAGGTTGCTTTAAACAGGGTTCTCAGGTCGCCGTTGCTGAAGGAAAGTATCGACCGATCGAGACGATCAGGCCTGGTGATAAGGTTTATAACCCGGTGAGCAGGAAACTTATGGTNGTGACACAGGTTGTCAAGGGGCCAGAAAAGGAAAATTTATTGCGGGTGCATACCNCTAATGGCAGNACTGAAGTCACTCAAAATCACCCTTTTGTTACTACCAAAGGCATCAAGACTGCACAGAATTTGCAGGCCNGCGATTTGTTGATTGATGGTCATGACAGCATTGNGCCCGTNTTGAAAATCGAACAACTGCCAATTCCACATCAGNCCGTNTGGAACCTAATCGTCTCCCCNCAGAGCAAAGATCCCCTGGCTCATGTCATTCTGGTGGATGGTGTTGTTAGCGGTGATCTTTGGTTGCAAAGAGATCAGGCGCATAGAACGAAGANCAGAGGGACTACTTTATCNCAGACTACCAAGTAGTCGTTTNCCGGGTATCTTGNAGGTACCCATTGTCATTTGAAAAAGACCAAGATAGTTAGATCTTGTGTGGGGTTNGGTTGATAGGATTGCCAAAGAGAGCTTCTCATTAGAANCTCTCTTTGATTTTTATTATCGTTCTTCGTGCCAAGCAGGGTCGTCGTCATTTACAGCTCCAGATGGAGTGANCTGCCAGCGATTATGAGGGTCCCCGTCAATCGTCAAGATTGGCTTTAGGCTTGAAATAAATGCTGCTTTATTATCAATAGTCTCATATTCGAGAAATTTAAACACCACATGGAATGGCCCTTCAGTAAACTGTTGGGTGTCGACATTTAGATTTTCAATGTTTGATGCCACATGCCAACGGTAACTACGCTCGATATTTTGTGGGTTCTTTGGTTTTTTATCTTTATCTACTAGCAAGCAGCCGAGTCTATCGCCCTCGTCAGCTTTTTCGTCATTTTCATTAAGAACATCGCATGTTAAAGAATACCCGGGAACCCCCTCGTTACTATCTGTGGGCCTTTCATCTTTCTTGTTTAGCAAGCTCTCCGAGGATTGCAAAAATTGACCATCTTGTTGACAGCCTGATCCCAAAAGAAGATAAGAAATTGTTAGTATACTGGCAAATATAAGCCTTACCTGAGCCGGATTCAAATTAAGATGCATGACGAGCCTTCCATATTCGGGTGACTAGGTCGTTGGCAATACCAAGACCGTCACGGTTGATACCATTACTAACGCGTAGACTGAGAGATTCGTATTCTGAAAAGGTCAGTCGGGCAAGGTTATATTGATTACTCCGAATTAACCACCTAGTTGCGGCGAGATAGATGAGTAATCTTTTATTGATGTCTTTAATTTTATTATTATCGTTAAGTGTTTGGCCTAACTTGTTGAGGCGGTTGATCATGGGAATATTAGTGTCATAAGCCTCGTCTAGTGCTCTGACCGAGCGGCAGAAAGGGTCGGCCTTAGGCTGCTCAAATTTCCGCAAGATAGTGGTTAGTTTGGGTAATGATTTAAACCATTGATAAGAATTCACCGCTCGTGACCATAGGAAAGCTTCAAGAACGTATGTGCTATGATAGTGGGGTTTACCCAATCTAACCATACTAATCATTTCATGAAGACTGTTGCTCTCGGCAATATTGGTACAGGTGCGTTCCCAGGTTAATTCTTCATGAACTGGGGTGTCTGCATCGACTATGCTTAAGCTCGCCTCAGTCAGCTCATTGGCAGAGTCTAGCTGACTTGAGAGTCTTTGTGATTTACAGCGGTATACACGGGCTTTCTGAAAAATCGAGGAATGGACGGGAGAGTATTTTTCAGCTCTTTCGAAAAAATCCATGGCCATCGAACCATTTCCCGCAGCAAGATTACGGATACCCAATGATAGATAGTGAAAACCATCGCTACCGATTTTGTTCTCTCCGGATATATTTTTTGAAATTTGTAGTTCCCATGCTGCTAGCCAGACATCACCTTCGTTGATTAGAATCTGGCTTTTAATCAGATGTAGTTCTCCGTATAAATAAGAAAGTTTAGATGTGCTTGGTTTGATACCATTAACTTTTAATAGAGCGTATCCCATTTTTAGTAAAGAACCCACTCTTGCAGCAGGTAAACCTCTATGTTGCTCATGATGAACAAGAGCAAACATGATATAAATAAAGCAATGTAGCTGTTCTTCGCTATCACTACTTTCACTGAGTAGGCGTATTTTATCACAGATGAAACTCAACCTTCCCTTCATTCCAGTCGTTGCTTCAATGGACTTAAGTGTTGCGGCGGTCTCCTGTTTGAGCTCTTGAATCTTCTTTATTCGCCACTCGTATGATTTTTTGGTTATTTGTTTGTTGATTATGCCTTCCAAAATATCTCTCCATTGTATTATTGATTACAAGCACAGGCTCTGGCTATATTATTCTTAGCGGCGCCAGGTATTGTCGCTAGGCTGGTCACCCACCTTCTATTTGTGTTATTGCTTAAGTAGCATCCGTAGCCCATGTCGGCTTCAGATGGCATGATATTGGCTGCGGGAGCTCCGAGTGCGTCCATNACNGCTGCACAGTTAGCATCAGTACCTGCACTGCCGGNGAAATCTCTGGTGGCGANGTTATATCCACCACGACCGTTACAGACTGCATTGCAGCTTTGGCCTTGATTTCCAAGATACCAACAGAAATTATCCACTNGGTTGCCAGCACAGATAAGGTCCGTAACTTCGAAGCTGATGCTATGGATCAGNTCTTCTTCTGCTGCTTGGNTCTGCCTGCTGAACAGGCATAAATAGTAAGTACCATTATCTTCGATTTCCCAGGTTGTTTCTGGATTGGAACTGGAAGCTGNTTTTNTATCGTCACCAGCNGGACATCCTGCACTAGTNGATAANTTAATTTGATTGTTACGGCCATTTNCGGTGTTTTGCCATCTAATATTGACGAAGGAGCTATTAATCGTCTCGCCGTCAAGGGGCGCTANGATTAAAGACCCATCNCCAGCGTTACTATCTATCGAAAACGCTACATTGCTTTGAGTTTCGTTACCAGCGGTATCCACAGCAGTGACGCAGGCAATATAATCACCATCCGCTAGTGGGCCATCATCAATACTTAGCTCAATGCTTAGCTCTGATTGCTTTGGCAACGACTGCATNATGGNCGATTCGCAGCCGGCACTATCATGAANGTNTACCTGATATTGGACTTGATTAGCATCAGCGGCTGCAGTCCAAATTANGGAAGGGTTNGGGTTTGACGTTGTCCCTGGTCCTCTTACGGTAAAGTTGGCAGGTGCAGCAGTATCGATAAGCAAGTTAGCTCCCTGNCCGATGATTTCCACCCCTCCAGTATGTTGGCTAGTNACACAAATATANTAAACACCATCATCAAGGGGCTCAATTTGTTGGCTNAAGGATTTTAAGTTCTTGTAGGATTGAATNTNATCAGAGCAGNCACTGTTACTATAAATGCCCATATTGAAACCTACGGCATCGACNAGATTAGACCANACAATTGTGGGAGTCGACTCGGTAACAAATCCCGAGTTTCTGGGAAAAACGACGACCAGAGGAGGGCGATTTTTGGTGTTGGCAATGATATCTATAATNCGTTGATCTTCTGNNACTATCTCACCCTCGGTATTGGTATAAGAATAACTAACTTTAGTATTAAGTNCNTTATTGCGTGACTCACTNCCATTTTTTTGAAACCACAACATTAGGTTGGAGTCATAGTTTATACGATTNTTANCNGGATCCTGTTCGCCGTTCCAAGACCAATCAATGGATTCACCTGCATAAAGGTAATATGGTCGACNCGATTCTGTGTCAGTTCGTGTTACCGAAATTACAATCTCCGTTTGGGTCTCGTAGGTTTCCGCNATGAGNTATGAACCTGAAATATTGNGGGGTTGAGGNACTAACTTATCAGGAACACTNTTGCTTGGATTATTNGANGNNTCAGAAGAAATATTGATTGATGACTGNGATGCTGGCAATTTTTTNGCTTTACAGCTGATTATTAACATATTAGCAACGAGCAACAGTAGAATTTGAANTGGCGTCCATTTATTCAATGGTACTTCNCCCTTAGTATANTANCCCTCAGNGAGTTTATCGTCACTATTGAGATGTAAATGAAGAAAGCTGAATATTGTATATAATATTCGNTGTTTGAAGGAAACTTTTTTTNNNGTGAATGAGGCNCNACAAGCTAAAATAGTTGGTCTTANTAAAGTCCTATTTTGCTTATGTTCTTTGTCCATTACCAAGTTTCCAATNGCNGNTCTTTTCGCCTCTTGGCTTAATAATNAGACTAGANGTCTATCGGAATCTATTTGAAGTAATCTTGAATAAATCAATGTTGCCTCTNNATTTTGCTATGGTTGTACTTAGATNATTGCAACAATGATTCCAAGTTAATGCCANGATAAATACCANGAAGGTATGGATCAAATACCGTGATATGATTGTAACTTTGCTGAAGCGTAGTGCAGAAAAAANTCGNTGACAATATGTACAGATTCTNGACAGTTTGATCATTGTTTTTTTCTNTNTCATAAAAAAATACATNAAATCAGTTGGCTGTAGCCTGANATTTGATTGGTNATACCTAGAATGATCNGGTAACAGCATAAAAACATNTAATTANTTGTTTTTTAAAGACTATTCNANGATCAATGGTTGTGGTTGGAGCATTTCTTTCGNTTCCNNTTCAATTTTGCATATATTGNANTTAATGAATTNGNNTGAATGGTAAGAATTCNGTTTCGNTTGNTTTCATTTTGGCTGGGATNCTGGATTGNAATATTTCAATAAGCTGATATTCAGCAGATAGATTATTCTNGATTAACAANTCTGTTTTTCTAAAAAATAAANAATGTATCGAGATAGCCANAGATGGATGCAGGNTTCCATNTAACGGCANGTTACAGAATTATTAATAGCGTTGAGGTCATNNCGAATTTTCTTAATNTCTTCAANGCNCATGTTATCNGGTGATTGGCTTAACGNTCNTTGCCACATATCNGGCAAGGATCGGTAGTTTGTTTTCATATCTTCCAAAAAAGGGCGGAGNGATAACAGGTTGTCTTCTAGATTTTGCTTAGATATTTGTCCANTAGCANCTTGAAAAAGATAAGGTTCAATCGTATTCCATTCGAGGCTTGATAAGTTTTCAAATATTGCAATATTAGCAATCATTTTTTCAGGTGTGGTAGGTACTGTGCTGCGAAAGACCGATAGTTCGGTTAATTCATTGACTGCTGGAATCGTTTGAATTCTTTTATAGTAAGCTTGCAGTGTTTCNAGGTCGCCCCAGTCTGTGGTCAAATCGCTTTTGATACGCCTTCCCAGAGCCTTTGCNGTAATACTGTTATTGGCAAGCATAGCNAGGAAATCATCTGTTTCCTGCAAAGCAAATGTTGACACCAGATAGTTCTTGCCCGGTCCACTTAAGGAAAGAGGGTGGGTGTTGGCAATTGTTTTTGGATTTCTTTGGATTGCAGACCATTTTGTTAAGCCACCTCTAGCTAGCTGAGCAACATCGTCAGCCTCTGTTTGATTATGAACAAAAGGGTCGATTTCCCTGATAATTAATTTAACNCGCCGGTACATTTTTGCTTGTTCTGATTCTCGCAGTGACNCCATGTTCTGCCATAAGAGGCCTGCATCATTGGTAGCAAAGTTTGCCGTCATCGAAAATTTGCGTGAATCATAAAAAGTGGTGCTGGTAGCCGACATTTTTTCTTCAAGAAGATTGAGNGCTAATAAATATTTATCAAGAGCGACNTCTTTGGAGTCNCCGGGAAATAATCNGCTCAGGGGCTGACCTAGTCGCTCGGTTTCNAGGTCAAATAAGCTTCTTTTTATACCATTTTCTTCTATGATGGAATTCTTGTAAATCTGGACATAGTTATTATAAATACCGCGATAGGCTTTACCATTATTGATAAAGTAATTTATGTGATGGGTATAGTGAGCCGCTATACCCTCTAGAGCCATAGAATTTGGTAGCCCAGCAATTTTAGCCACATCCCATAGATACTGTGCCTTTAAATCNCCATGGAACAGTACATTACCCATGAGATCATTTGGGTAGATAGATTTAAGAGCACTTTTGTTTTCCAGNANNNCACCNAGCNNGCTTCTTTATAATTGGTAATCGTGGTTGGTCGCATGTAATAAATATTATTGTCTACTTCTAGATAACAGTCGATATATATCACCTGACAGCGTTTACCATTGGTAGGCAGTATATTCTGCTTTTCAGCTTTTCCCATCTGGATAGGAGCCAGAATATCTGTCGCATCAGATTTATCTGCGGCAAAACTTTTACCGGCCATATCGGTTATAAAAGTATTAAATGCTGATTGCATAACTCTGATGTTATTGCTCCCGTTGCCTGATTTAATATCATTAATGACAGCATCGAGAAATACTGCTTCTAGGTGTCCTATGTTTCCGGGAGTGTGAGATCCATTGGGTCCGATGAGCTGCACCATGGCGGCTGCGATCACATTTCTGAGGTTAGGGTAACTGACTAGGTCTGGACTTGTACCCGCCAGCATTTCAATATTTTCAGCATAAATCCCGCCAGCTCTGCCAAAGCGCTCCCACAGGACCTTCATGGTAGCTCTTTGATCCCCAGTTAAATTCAATAGCGCTGGCTGTGCCGTTGTTCCGAAGACACTTGATGAACTGTTTATCTTATTCACCTCTTCGATCACGTCTTTTAGTGGTTTAGATAGATCTTCATCATCATTAACCAGGCCATTACCCAATCTTTCTACTGCAGAAATTAATTGTTGATTTATTTCTATTGCATACAAGCTGGAGTTTTGATGTGATGCAATAGGCTTGCAGGCGGTTTGTGGGAGGTAACCAGCAAGCACAAATAGAATACTGAAAATAGATATAGGTATAGCCCTTTTTTGATGGGTATCGGCACCTATCAATAAGGTTAGTTTGTTGATCATCGTTACGACAGACTTTCTACAATCAATGAGCGTTTCCCCAAAACACTTACCCGCAGCACAACTGAAAATAAATATCCTAAAATCATTTCGTTAGCATATGCATTTTCATTTTTCTTGCAAGCTAACCGTTAGGTTTAGTCGGCGTATAGGTATTTCCTTTAAGGGACTTTCTCAAGGATGCAAAATCTAAGCCTCTTGTTCTAGATATAAAAAACACAATAAAAATAAATATATAAGTGTTTTGAATGTTATTTTTTGGTGACTAATGGGTGCATGGTGTCACGATTTGAGTCACTTCGAAGCGATGTCCTTCCATTTTTATTGCGCTCCCTGATCAATAGGTTGCACAGGTATGTCAATCTTAGTACAGGGATCCAGCGAGGTTCCTGGAGCCGCAACACAGGCAGGGATTAACAAATGATCGCCTACTGTAGGTGCACCAGCCTGGGTAGCGCCATTACTTGATAGACGAATGGCATCCTCGAAAAAATCATTAAACACGGATCTTAGAATTTTCTTACTGGATTTTAAGCTAGCCCATTCAGTATTTAGCGGTGGTTCTAATAGGATCTGATTGAGTCGAGCTGCATCGATGTTGAGTTCTCCCATAACATCAAAATATGTGAGGTAATCTAGGTAGGTTTTATT
>PBRN01000038.1 GCA_002725955.1 Pseudobdellovibrionaceae bacterium | reverse complement strand
GATGCATCTGACCCTAAGACTTTAAAAACTAGCAACTGCGGCGTTAGTGAAGATGTGGTAGCCAATGAAGGGGATGAAGTGCGTTGCTGGATGGATAAATCCGGCCGCACCAATCACATGGAAGCCGGTGAAAATCAAGCTGCCACTTGGCTCCCCGATGCTAAGAATGGCTTTGGAGCACTCAACTTTGGCGGCAATCATTTTTATACGGGCATTCTACCGGGTCTGACAGGAGCTCAAGCCCATACTATATTTATCGTAAATGCCTTGGAATCAGGGAGCACCGCCGATCAGTATCTCCTTCGAATCGGTAACGGCGGAGAAAACGGTTCCCTGCATATTAGCAGAATAGCCGGCAGTATTATCAAGCATGGCTTCTGGCACAATGATCATACTTACACTTCGACAGACGATGGCACTTATAAAATTCAGGCCTTCGATTATGATGGTGGCTCAGGCGATACCAGCAGCCGGCACGCATGGGAGCAAGGACAACCTGTCACTCCTGGGGAGGATGATGCGACTGGTAACCCTCTTGCGTTATCAGAAAACCCGCCGGCGTGGGTAGGAGCCCGCGACATGAATCGCGATCATAGCTCTGGGCAGATCGCTGAAATCCTAGTTTTTGATCGGGTCCTTTCTGATGAAGAACGGATAGGTATTAGCCTTCTCTTGGCCCTTAAATGGGGCTCCTTCTGAATGATATGTTATAAAAACAATCAGAGAACAGACTAGAAGAAATTTGTGTTCGGAAGATTTGAGGCGAGCAGAATATAACGCTAGAAATAACGAAACAAAGAAACTTCAGCTTTCGTAACTGTATCAGCCAATAACCCTGCTCTAAGTTCCGTATTTGCCATTAGATCAAATGCAAAAAGCAGCTGTCCAGTATCTATCGTCTTATCTGAGCTGACGGATCCAGCAAATTCTCCTGTTAACAGAATCCGCAAACTGTTGACAGGCCGATATAGCAAACCCAGCTCTGCAGTGCCAAAAAGTTCGGGGGCATTACCATCTTCTATACTTAAATCGCCCTGCATCCCCCATAAATTCCATATCCTTATTTTCGTCGTCTGAAACCAATGGGCTACCCCTAACCCAACTGCAATTTCTCCATAGGTTTCAGGTTGTCCGTTCCAGCGGCGTTCATGCAGACCAAAACGCCATCGATACGAGAAGTTTTTTAATCGGGGTCGAAAAGATTGAAGGCTAACGACGTTGATAAAATCACTACGCTCGATCGCAAATTTTCGCTCCATGCGGTCAACCCGAATCACGGTGTCTAAAATTGAAATAGCAGCCCCTTTGGGCAAACCTGTATCGTTAGCAACCAAATCGAACATAGCAGGACGCCAGAAAATTTGTTCTGATAGCGTGGAATGATCATAAGCTAAACCCAGACCCACACGGTTGGTGCCATTTGCCAAGTCCGGTTTTTCATCCATGGGTATCTTGGTGAGACTAACTGCTGGGAGTGGAATCCTAGCCCGAGCCCTTAGAATCTTCCGCCGTGAATGTTGATAAACCCCTCCTTCATGGCGACTGGCAATTTTATCGGAAAAATCGATCCATTCCAGAGCAGCATCTAACACCTCTGCCTGATTTGTGAGAGGCAGACTAGCAATCAGTGGTTTTACCGGCGGGGATAACACAGGATCAACTAGGGCAGCAAGCCTGACCTTATCATCAGTTTGCAACCGTGCATAGCGTTCACGATACCTGCTATAGCTAGATGGTATATAAGAAAATCCGGTCACCAAACCGGGCATCTGATTGATGATGGAGATAATGTCAGTAGGAATCACCGCATATTTAGTTTGGGCCACTAGGTTTAAATCAGGCTTGGCAATTTCCAAGAGAAACAACAACACATAGGAACAATTTTCTGTTAAAAAATAGTAGTTGCTGGCGTTAGCCCCGAACTCCCATACGCTTAGCAGCATAGTTTCTAATTCCTGGGCACTCATCTTTAAATGATATTCCCACAGGTCTCTGCGATCATGATTATTATATTCCTGGATTTTAGCGTAATACGGTAGCATTTGGTAGCGAGCCTGGAAACCACCAAACAAGCCTTTCACGACATAAGAAAACTGGTTTTCTTCCTGATCCATAAAGGCTGCGTAGTTAAGGGCCACATCAGAATAACCTGCTCCCCACGCCTCTGGCTTCTTCCCCTTCCTAAATCGGAATAAAGTATGACCAAACATCGAACTGGGGCTATTAAGAAAATAGGAAGAGAAAACCAGAGAAACCCCTTCGTAACGATTATGAACAAGATATTTTTTCAATAAAGGGCAGCTAACAGAAGGAAGCTCTTTTTTCTTTAGATTAAGACTCTTCATGATAAAGCGCATCCTCAGAGGAAACTTACACTGAGCATGACTCAAACCAGGACCAGCAGGAGCATCTTTACGGAAAAAAGCAGCTATGGAGGCGGCCATTTCAGCATCAGGATCATGCCTCCCCCCATCGGCAAGAAAGAATTCATCAGTATCAATGATACTACTCTCAAAGGGCGTACCTAGATATTGATAGTACAACAGACGCTTCCAGTATGGACTGCTACCTAAACCACTGCGCTCAGCATCTTGCTGATACTTTTGAGCGATAGATACGCTACCACCCAAGCCAGAGATGGGAAGGGCCAACAATAATGTCATACCTAAACAATAGATAAATTTCATTTTTGTCACTTTGCTGAAATCATTTAATCATAAGATAGCAGGGAGTCACAAAAACTCAACGAGTCAAAAAATCAACTGCTCTTGGGTAGCAAAGATGGGATAAGAAAATCAGGATAAACGACTGCAATGACCAATCATAGTCTGGTCAGAAATCATTTCTTTATTGAGTAACTGCCACACCGTATCGGGGGTACTATGATCAAAAATAGCATCGAAAGACAGCCGACTAAGGCGACTTAGGTGTGACTTTGCCAATTCATTGCAACCCAATATTTCCCCAAATGCCCTAAGATAAGCGCCTCCACCCTGTGCAGCATCTTTCACAATATGGGCGAAGTTAATTTCAAGGTAAACCTTGGATTCCAAGCGAGCCATACCCATAGCATCATCAACCTGACAATTGGAAGAACTCTCTGTGGAACTAATATTAAAAATCTGCGAGGCAGAGGAGTTGATCGTTACTGCCAGAGTTTGATCTACTTTGGTGTTATCGTTCATCAATAGAGAGCCCAAACCGCAACCTGCCATACCATAAGGTGATCGATAATAATCAGTTCTGGCTGTTGCCAAAGTACAGAATAAAACTGAGAGAGCAGTGATCCATAACTTCATAATAGTCTCCAGGTTGATATATTTATGTGAGATACTTGCACTCATGATTGATTTCCGGTTGAGCAGAAAGACCTTCACTAATCGCCTCTAAAACAGCGATTGCTCCTGGTTTGGCAAATATTTGCTGATAATGAGACTGCAACCATGAGGCTACTTGACTCTGGATTTGTTCGCTGCATCCTAGCGCCCGGGTTAAACCTGCCAGCAGCGGTCCTTTTCCCATCGCAATTTCTTTAGCGATGGTCGCATAGTTATTGATCAGGTAATCTTCCTGCCTGATCATCGCCACTAGTTCTTCATCCGTTTGGCAGTTGGACGTTCCCAGCCAAATAGCAGAAATCTGATGCTGAAACACAGAATGGTTAGTGGATGCTGCCGAAGATTGTTCACCGTCGCGGCCGTGGAGAATCGAACCTATTCCGCAACCACCTCTACCATAGCCTCGCTTCAAAGCGAAAACCTCGGTGGTTACTAATGTTGTCAGTACTATGAATAAGCTCAAACATTTATGTGAAAGCATTTAGAAAACTCCCCATTTACATCATATCTGACTTAATTTAAGTATTTTTCACAGTATAATTCATGATGTAAATGGGTAGCAAGCTATCTTATTCATAATTTTATATGAGAAGTCAGAAGTTATAAGTCATTTATGTTAGTTGGCATAGTTCAGAGGAGTGCTGCTTGCCCCCTATAGCGTTGCAGGGGGCTCACTAAAAATAGAGATCAGAAATGGCTTTAAACTTACTTTAAGAATATTCATTCAGTCACGACTATTTCAACGATAGTCGGTGCTAAATCATCATCATCTGTCACCGTTGGTTTAACTTCAAGTTCATAGACACCAATATCTGCCGGCATAAAGAACTCAGCATTAAATTGCCAGCCGTTTTCTGGGGTTCGCTCAAAAGAGACCTTGGCTTCTTGATACCAGCCATTGCCTTCTACCGATCCCGTCCCTGATATACTCGCATCGATGGGTGCAGGCTGCTGCTGGAAATCTTCCACATGATTAACTGCATCTCCAGCATCTCGAGCAAACCTAACCAAACCATCATCGCCAGCAATTTCCCGCTTTAACCAATCATGGGTATGCTCATCAATAGCGTCTTCACCTGAAAGCAGAAATAGTACATTAACCATACTGGACTGACTGCGTAAAAACTTTGCGGCTGTAGCAGCGGATTTTTCACAAACCGGATCGTAAAAAACCGGATCACATACATGTCCTTTTTGGTCTAAAGTAGGTATGCCGTCAGTTACCATAAACAAGCTATTTTTTCTGTCTGCTTCCAATTCACTAACAATGTCTTCTACAGCTAAAAGTCCGGCTTCATAGTTAGTCGCTTCATCAGCAAACTGACAGAAAAGGTTTTCTTTCAAAAGGTTTTCTTCAAAAAATTTTGAGGAAATAATTCCAGCAGGTAGATCTGATACCTGACCTGAATCTTGAAAAATACGTTTGCCTATATCGTCTGCGCCATCACCAAAGCTAACTAAAGAAAATGTTACCTTATTCATGTGATGTCCAAAGCGCACTTTCATCCTGTCATAAAAAGATCTGGCCGCCTGAAAACGCGCACAACCATTGTTCCCCCATGGATCTACCGTTTCCATCGAACCCGAATAGTCAACGAGAAAACTGATATGAGGCGGCTGCACCTGAGCTACCTCTGGCAGCATTTCACATAATGGTCCTGAAATCGAAATATTAGTGCCATCCGTCCTGGCACCTTCAATCGGAATATAACGCGGGGTGGTGTACTGACTTTCGCAAACGCTTTGACTAAGCAAAAAGCCTTCACGAACAACCTCGGGACGATTTACCGCTTTGAATCCATGAAACTTATTGTCACATGCAAACATACAAATCACTAATAATATAGTGGAAATCCTTTTCCTCATAGCTCCCCTCCTTGGGATACAATTGTGATGCCATAGCCATCGGTAAAGCATGCATGAAGTTAAGGATTAATACTGGCTCAAAATGTATAAAAACCAAAAAAAACAGAACTCTACACGTAATAACAACGGATTTTACAACTTTTGAACTTTGACCTTTGGCAACCCACCTACAAGTGATCTGCCACTGCCATCCAGACTTTAGGCTATTTAAACTTTTTTGTAAGATTGTTACCCATTTCTTTATTTCTGCCCCAATATTTACCGATACCATAAATATGGTTTGCCGGCATGCCGGACTCAACCATGAAACGTTTTCGAAAGACAATGGGGTTTACCATGATTGAAGACGACAGCATAGGTTTTGAAATATCCTATGATAACATGGGCTTAGGAAGACTTGTAGAAGCTGAAAAAAAATCTGACATTGATTATCGCGTCTTCGAAATAAGTAAGTATAGCCTTGGTATCATTGCCCGAGGAAACCTAGGTGCCGGTTTGCGGATATCACTAAAATCTGCAGTGGGAGACATCCCATTTAGAATTGATAGCTATAGTGCTCATGAAGTTCCCAGGGGATATCTTCGTTATGTGTTGAACTCAGAAAATCTTCGTTTTGATTTGGAAAAATATATGCATAAGTTAGGATTTAATAGAAAAATGTTAGCTCAAAAAAATGATACTCATATAGAATTCGGTAGGTTTTCCACTAACAATGGATTAAGGATCAGTGTAAACACATTCGGACCAACTCCAGCGTTTCATTGCACAACGCTCAATGTATCAAGGTCTGGGTTACTATTTGCTCCCACATCGGCTGTATTTATGCCATTTAGAGTGAATACACTGCTAGAAATCACAATAAAAACGGACGAAAAATTTGTCTCTAACGAGATCCGCTGTCTGGCCAAAGTCGTGCGAAAACGGGAATCAGAACGCCCTAATGATACCCACAATCAATACTTTGGAGTCCAATTCATCGAGTTTCAAGAAATGGGACAAATGGAATGGATGTTAGCCGTAGCCCATATCGAGCGAGACGCTAATGATCATCTGCTTGATAAAGAAAATATTCCCGAATTACTACAAAAAAAGACGGCTTAATTAACCAACCTATAGAAGATTAAAAGAAGAAAAACCATCAATAAAAGGTTTATGAAATTCCTGCGTAAACCGATGACCCTCACATGATAACCTATATATCAAAAAACAAGCTCAAAATATTCGGCCTGAGTGTCTTAGCCTGCATAGTATTAGATGCCCTGTATCTATTTGTAGTTTGGCCGGACTGGGAGAAGTTTAAATCAGGGGTAGTCCGTAAATCCCGCTACATTGAAGAATATAGCAAAAAACCAAGAAACACCTCAAAACAGGCTCCCCTCAGATGGAAGCCACAAAGCCGCTTAACCATCCCCCAAAATATCCAAAAGGTTTTCATTTTAGCTGAAGACAGTCGCTTTTATAGCCATTCAGGCATCGATGTTGCTGCTTTAGTAACCGTCATGAAATACCGCTGGCTCAAAGGCCGTTTCACTGCTGGTGGCAGCACGATATCCCAACAAACCACCAAAAATTTATTTCTCAGCTTTTCCAGGACACCGCTGCGTAAGTGGCATGAGATTGTTCTAACCTTATCCATGGAGCAGCAACTTAAAAAAACAAGAATATTAACTATTTACCTTAATATAGTGGAACTGGGTCGAGGACTCTTTGGGATTGAGGCTGCTAGTCAATATTACTTTGGCATCCCTGCCCATAGCCTGACTCAGAACGAAGCCGCAGAGCTGGCTGCAACCCTACCTTCACCCAAAAATCATAACCCAAAGCGCCGCACTAAAGCCTTTCTCGCTCGAAAAAAACGTATCACCAAACATCTTGCAGCATGGAACCGTTTTCAGCAAAAGCAACAAGACCAAAAGCGAAAGCAGCAACCCACCGAGGAAGATCAGGATAAACCAACTGATCAGAATGATGAAAAAATAAATGAATTTTCATTGGATGAGTTCATCTCATTAAAAGAAACAGAAGAAATGGAAGCATTTGAAAATGAATACGATGATGAACCATTCTATGAACCGGATACCATCGATGATGAAACAGAATTCATTGAAGAAATCGACCAGTCCGAAACTGAGAGCGAAACCAATGACTCATGGCCTTTCCTCGACAACGAAGAATCTGAGAGCGGCAGTGCTGAAGACAATACTTCGCCTTCAGATAACTCCTATCAAGACTCTCCTCCAAGCACAGTATTAGATGTTACACCTGTGACTCCCAACACAGAGGAAACAGAATGGGACACAACGGAGGCTCAACCAAGTGAGAATGGGGATGGCGATACCGATAGTTCTGACCCTGCTTCGTCAGCCCCACCCATAGAAAAATTGAAACCTGCTATACCTCGCTCAGAATAACAACTATTGCTCATTTTTCTAAGTCAGATAGTCTTGTGTCTAAAGACAACACGAGAGCTTAAATAATGCCCTCCAGCTCAAAAGACAGTAAAAGCGGGCATTCTTGATTATGCATCAGTTGTATTGATTGTTTAGAAATGACTTTTCATGCAATTTGAACAAGCATCTGAATAGAGATTGGGTTATCTTATGAGTAATTCAATAATGAGTTCTTAATTCTATCAAGATATAGAGGATCCAGAATGATTTTAGGCGTAGGCAAAGAACGACAAGCCAAAGAAACTAGGGTTGCAATCATACCGGACGATATCAAAAAGCTCAAAAAGAAAGGCATAGACGTCATCATTGAAGCCGGTGCCGGAGAATTAAGCAGCTATATCGATGAAGCCTATGTTCAGGCTGGGGCCAAGGTCGAAACAAACCTATCTGATATTTATAATAAGAGCGATGTCATTGCGCAGGTGAATCGCCCCGCCGACGACACCGTCAGCCTACTTAATAAAGACACTGTTTTGGTTTCACAAATCCAAGCTCTTTATCATCCTGAAGAGGTTGCAAAACTCGCCAAGACTGGAGCGACAGTCATGGCAATGGAGCTCGTACCCAGAATAACCAGAGCTCAGAAAATGGATGTTCTTTCATCTATGGCAAACCTGGCTGGTTATAAGGCGGTGATCTTAGCGGCCGAAAACTTGAAAAAACTCATGCCTATGCTGATGACTGCGGCAGGAACTATTAAGCCTTCTAAAGTTCTTATCCTTGGAGCTGGAGTCGCTGGACTTCAAGCTATCGCCACCGCCAAAAGGCTGGGAGCTATTGTGGAAGCCTTTGATACCCGCCCAGTGGTGCGGGAGCAAGTTCAAAGTCTCGGTGGTAAATTTGTCGAAGTACCTCTGACTGAAGCCGAGCAAAAAGAAGCAGAAGATTCTGGGGGCTACGCTCGCCAGATGACTCCAGAATATTTGGAGAGACAAGCAAAGCTGATTCATGAGCATGTGAAAAAATCAGATATCGTCATTACTACTGCGCAAATTTTTGGACGGAAGGCTCCAACACTGATCACCAAACCCATGATCGAAAGCATGGCACCTGGTTCAGTGATCATTGATCTAGCAGTTGAAACCGGCGGCAATACTGAAGGCGTTGTGCCTAACGAAGTCACCGAAATTTCTGGCGTGAGTGTGGTCGGCACAGTTAACTTGCCGGCTACAGTCCCGTACCATGCCAGTCAAATGTATTCTCGAAATATATTAGAATTTGTCACCAACATCTGTGACGACGACGGTAAGCTGAACATTGATCCGGAAGATGAAATCAACACCTCTTCTATGGTTTGTCAAAATGGTGAAGTGACTCACGAAGGGGTTAAAGCCAAGTTAGAAATGAGTTGAGAATAAAGTACTGTCTGCGATCCCCTGAGATAAGGGGATCTGCCATCCATGAATGGGCGCATCAGCCTGACCAATTTTGATTTGATCTACAACCCTCTTTTATTTAGAGCTTCCAGAAATGCACTGTGGATTTCCCAAGCAAATTCTCCGTACCCCCCAGCCATAACCCAGGTTTGAGGTAACTCCCACTTCGCAAAAGTATCGTACAACCACAGGTCTCGCTCTAACAATTGCTCTCTAGACATGTTGATACCATTAGCGCTTGGCAACGCATCTTTCTCATAGGGGTCACTTCCTGCCACAACAATCACCAGGTCAGGATTTGGCAGGGCTGATTTCAATTTTATCAAACCCTCTTGCAACTTTTCCTGATAAATATCTTCATCCCCTGCTTTTAACGGAATATCTACCGTCGAAGGAACTCTGGAACTAAGCCTTGTAGGATCATCCTCAGGTAAGTCCAAAGGCCATCCATCTGCCATATGAATACTCAAGGTACCTGTCATTGGATCATGCTGAGTAATCTGAGCAGTGCCATCTCCTTTATGCACATCAACATCAATAACCCAACACCGGGCTTGAGGCTTGTCTTGACGCAACTTGGCTATGGTCAGCGCTATATCATTCACCAGACAAAAGCCTGCTCCCCCATGAGCCATAGCATGATGAAAGCCTCCTCCCAAGACATATGAAAAACCTTTTTCCAGAGCGGTCTGCGCTCCCACCCATGTGCCTGAGGCCATCCGAATCGTAGTTTCAATCAAATCAGACAGTGGTCGGGCCGCTTTTTCCGGATCATAGCGATGCCAAGACCCATCTGCGGCACGAAGCTCCCAAGTTAACCAAGCTGCTTTATCCGGATGATTGCACAACCAGTCCACCCAAGCATGATCATGGACTAACAAAAGTTCCTCTGGGGTAAAACTGGGAAAATCAATCTCCACCAATTCAAGTTGATGTAATGATTTTCTAATCTGATTGAGCAGCTGGCCGGTCCTGCTATCTAGTAAAGGCACCTCAATGCCATATTCCAACAAATTAATACGGGAAGCCGGATCATATATGACAGTGTTCATAGTAATACCTTTCATTGGGCTCCTAGGGCTTTATATCCCAGTGCATCCCTACAAAACAGGATACAAGTGCTGCCCCATGGGCTAGATAGCAATACCATGCTGATATGTCAAAATATGTCAAAATATGTCAAAGTCAATCATTTGAAAGACTTGATCATTAAGTCGGTATAACTCACAGTCCTAAGAGTTAACTAAAAATAAACTTTAAACCATCGGCGATCGTCAAATCGTGATTCTAGCGCAAAGAAGACGGAGCCAACTTCAGTTTCTTAAGTAATGCCACCGAAACCCATGCTGGGCCAATCAATAGAAATTGAACATCCTTGATAAATGAAGGTTTCTTTCCCTCAATATTATGACCAATAAACTGCAAGATCCAGGCTAGTACAAATCCGATAGCACAGATCATAGCCACCGGTAACCCAGCAGCGGTCATAGACTGTAAAATAAAAACCATAATGAGGCTTTGCACAACCATAAGTAGAAAAACTAACGGAGACAGGATCAAGTAATATAGATTGGCAAGCACCATAGCCCATATACCAGGGTTACCAGCAAGACCCCACTCGGGATTAGTAGGGATAGCCCACAAAAGCCCTATAACCGTAAACATGATAAAGGGCACACAAATCCAATGAATTATCTTATTAGTCCGGTTCTGATGTGACACACCATATTCATCAAGCCATTGATTCAAGGTCTTCATTCGATACCCCCTATGATCGATTTGTAAAAATAAATTAACAATCAAGGACCAGAGATGCAATTACCGAGAGCTCTATCATTAACCGTAATGCCAAACCAGAGGCAAGCCACTATGAAGCACCCATTAAATCAAAAGAAGATCCTAGGTTTTGTTGGCTAGTCGCAAATCTGATGAATTAAATGTATGCTTTATCACTGGGGTTATTAGCTGATTAACATATATTAATATCACAGAGGAGCATAGATTATGAACTTAATGAAAAGATCAACAAAGAACTTAATGAATGCTGGCATCATCCTCATTGTAGCTGGCTGGATAACATCACCTATCTTAGCGGGCAAAGTAGGTAGCGTCACCGTTAAAGAATTAGCTGGCATGCTTAAGTCAAAAGCTAAAGTCACAGTGGTAGATGCTAATGGCAGTGGTACTCGCAAAAAGCATGGCATTATCCCAGGCGCTGTTCTGCTAACAAACTACAGTTCCTACAATGCTGCAAAAGAATTACCAGCAGACAAGAAACAAAAGTTAGTATTTTATTGTGCAAATACCTACTGTTCTGCAGCACCTAAAGCAGCAGAAAAGGCCATTAAAGCTGGTTATACGAATGTAACCCATCTGCCTGAAGGCATTATGGGCTGGAACAAGGCTGGACAAAAAGCACAAACTTATAAGCCTTAGACTCACTAAAACTGACCTAAACCAATCACAGTTGGGTCAGTTCGTTCCCCCTGCCGAGCAAAAAAAGCAGCAAAAGTGGACTAAAGCTTAAAAGATTCTGGATAAATAATTTTGCAGTCTAAGTTGGATCCTATTCGTATAAATGCTGGTCTCATTTCACTCAAATCGAACACCATAAACTGTCTGTGTCGATGCATTAAACAATAGAAAACGATCATCACAGCTAAAAGATCAGCTATCAGGTGTCAAAACAGCGGCCATCACCGGCAACCTCAAAATAAACACAATATACTGATTTTATTGATAATATTTTTTAAGAGCGGCTGGTACGATACTGGCAACTATATAGATGTATTTTGTATGGTGTACAAATCACTAGACAAAGTTTTCTCCTCTTGGTCAAGGGTCCGACGATTTTTCGCTGGACCTTTTTTTTTGCTCAAAGAAGACTCAAATACCAGCAAGCAGCAAGTTANTGNAAGTATTTCTGGNAGATACNTGNTATNCCCACACNAANTAGACTATCTGAAATGAAGGTAAGAATAANTATTCCNNTTTGAATTTTNCCTCAAATAGCCGATACCAATAATACTTACCGGCTCTTTACGGGAGAGGCATATGAGCGAAAAAAATCACAAGATACTCATCGTAGATGATGAAAAAGATTACTCTGAGACATTAAGTTCTNTGCTCACCAAAGAAGGTTTTAANACTGAAACAGCNGATAACGGTAATGACGCTATCCAAATTATAGACGAACAAAAATTTGACGTGATTCTATCTGATGTGCGTATGGCTCATGGCAATGGNTTNGAGCTGATCGAAAAGATCCGCGCCACCAATGAAAATATTATGATCCTATGTATGTCGAGCTTTTCTTCATATTATCCATCAGATTTGATGGACTATGGNGCTGACCANTTTTTTTCAAANCCGACAGATNTAANAGCTCTCGTTAAATATATTAACGAGAATTTATCCAAGAAATCAGAAGAAACGATNCCNCAGCCTACNGTCGCCTAATGCCANANTTNTCAAAAATGCCANGGGAATTCTGANAAGTTTTTATCNCGTTTTTGNACAAAAGCATCACGTCCTTCTTCAGCTTCAGGCGTNCCATAGGCTAANCGGGTAGCCTCNCCNGCAAATAACTGCTGACCAACCAAACCATCATCTAACAAGTTAAATGCAAACTTACTCATTCTCTGNGCAGTAGGACTCTTTTCATTAATTTTTTGTCCCCATGCTAAAGCCTCTGTTTCCAAATCTGCATGAGGCACAACTTTGTTAACCATACCCATAGCAAAAGCTTCTTCAGCGGTATAATCATCCCCAAGGAAGAAAATTTCCCGGGCTCTTTTTTGTCCTACCTGCCTAGCCAAATAAGCNGAACCATANCCACCATCAAAACTAGCTACATCAGTATCCGTTTGCTTGAAAATAGCATGNTCTTGGCTAGCCAAGGTCAAATCACACACTACATGCAGGCTATGCCCNCCACCNACAGCCCATCCGGGCACAACCGCAATCACGACTTTAGGCATAAAGCGAATCATCCGCTGNACTTCAAGGATATGAAGCCTACCNAGTTTAGCAAGATCGCTCTGTCCACTCTCATCCTGATACTTATAACCATCCTTGCCNCGTATGCGTTGATCNCCNCCTGAGCAAAATGCCCAGCCGCCATCTTTTGGAGANGGTCCATTGCCNGTNATCAATACCGAACCAACATCACTCCACATCCNGGCATGATCTAAGGCCTGNTATAACTCATCCACCGTTTGNGGACGAAAAGCATTACGTACTTCNGGTCTGTTGAACGCTATTCTGACGGTGCCCTGATGNCGAGCCCGGTGATAAGTAATATCCTGAAAATCAAAACCATCCACCTTTTGCCATAAGTCTGGCTCAAAAATATCAGAAACCATCAAAGTATCCCCTTTTCAACCACATGAANCCGGCAAANACAAANAAGCCGGCAAATGGTTTTCCACCATTTACCGGCTCAGGTCAATCAACAGGATGACGTTTTCTATTTATGGNAGAATAGGNCCAAACTTCTCNAAGGCCTTTCCAGCTGGTAAATCNGTATACTTACTGAAATTATCGACNAACATACCNGCAAGCTGACGNAGNGTCTGGTTAAATGCTTCTTCATCTTCCCAGGTATTTCTCGGGTTGAGAATATCACTNTCCACTCCNNNAAGAGCGACGGGNACTTCAATNCCAAAGATAGGAAACTTNTCAAACTTNGCNGCAGCAAGACTGCCATCGAAAATAGAATCGATAATCTTCCGGGTAATGNCTAGCTTCATNCGCTGACCTACGCCATATGATCCACCACTCCATCCNGTNTTTACCAGCCANGCTTGAGAACCATGTTCATCCATCTTTTCNGATAAAATTTCCCCATATTTGGTNGGGTGCAACAACAGAAACGGTCCACCGAAACAAGGAGAGAAAGTCGCTGTCGGCTCTTTGATCCCAAGCTCAGTNCCTGCAACTTTGGCGGTATANCCGCTCAAATATTGATAGGCAGCTTGATCCGAATTCAACTTGGATACCGGAGGCAAGACCCCAAAGGCATCACANGTAAGAAAAATAATATTTCTGGGATGACCACCTTTAGANACAGGNTTNACGATATTATCAATATGATGAATCGGATAGGAAACNCTTGTATTTTCGGTTTTAGTGGTATCTGAAAAATCAACCACACCGTCTACCAAGCAGACNTTCTCCAACAAGGCATCCTTNTTAATGGCGTGGAAAATGTCAGGCTCNGTTTGAGGGGATAAATCGATACATTTAGCATAACANCCTCCCTCAAAGTTAAAGACGCCATCATCATCCCANCCATGCTCATCATCTCCGATAAGCGCCCTTTTCGGGTCTGCNGACAAAGTTGTTTTTCCCGTCCCTGACAGGCCAAAAAACAATGCCGTATCACCTTTTTCCCCAACATTAGCACTACAGTGAAACGAACCTATATTTTTAAGAGGCAAGAAATAATTCATCATGGTGAAAATCCCTTTTTTGATTTCACCACCGTACCAGGTGCCTCCAATAACNGTCTTTCTNTCCTCGATNTTAAAGGCNGCAAAGACCTCAGAGTTCATTCCATAATCTTGAAAGTCCTGAAAAGATGTTNTACAGGCATTCAAAATCGTCCAGTCAGGCTCAAAGNCATTNAGTTCNTCAGGANCTGGNCGGATAAACATATTTTTTGCAAAATGAGCCATCCATGCAATTTCCGTTATCAATCGGATCCTCAGCCGTGTCGCAGGGTTTGCGCCGCAGAAAACATCCATGACATACAATCGTTTGCCATTTAACTGCTCCAGAGCGGTTGCATTCAGAGCAGCAAATGCTTCTGCAGTCATTGGGTAATTATCTGAACCAGTACCTGACCACCAAACGTTTTGCTCTGAATCGGGGTGCCGCACAATATACTTATCTTTTGGAGAACGACCAGTGAAGCGGCCTGTATCAACGGCTACTGCTCCGGATGATGTCACTGTCCCCTTACCATAATCGTCGGCGGTATATTCGGTTTCGTGCTGAAATAGTTCTTCGTATGAAAGGTTGTGAAACAGGGCTTCGGCAGAAGCAATCCCTACTTTATCTAAGGCAAGATCGGCTATTCGTTCTTCTACACTTGACATTTTAGCACTCCTGGAAAACTTCTTTATAAATTGGGAACTAATCCTCAGTTTGTCCAATGCACTTAATTTTTGTAATCTATTTTTTAGATTTTTAAAAGCTACAGAAATTATCTCATTTCTCCTCTCATCCAAAAAAACGAAAAAACTGTGGTTTTCCAATCATCAAAAATGGACAACTACCTAACCTTTTAGTTCAAAATCGAAAGGTTATCACTGGTAGTAAAAATACAAGCATCTCCAATCTAAGTTAAAGTTTTTTTAAACAAATATTTATCTGGCCTAAATTCCCAGCCGGCCCCCGTCAACTAAGCATCATATTTAACTAACTTTGAGTCAATTAAGAAATATGGTCAAATAACAATACTGGCCAATTGACCAATTGTGACTAAAATCGAACCAAAATGGACGAATATTAGACAAATTTTTCACAAATAAGCGTAAAAAAATCCCCCCATTAAAATTTGTAAGAAAAAAACACTCTGTGAAAAAATCTTTCGGGTTTACCCTTCGCGTGATCTTCACTAAATTTTGAAACCAAACAGATACTGAGTTTAAAGAGGAAGCAGTTATGGGCATAGATCACAACAAAATAGAAGCAGCGATGACCATTCAACTAGACTGGAATGAGTTACCTCCCCCAGTTCAATTCGACCAACAATACCGCAGGGCGCCAAAGCGTGACCTGACGCTGAATAAAAGTGAAATCGAACTAGCGTTGGCCAATGCCCTGCGTTACATCCATCCGCGTTGGCACTCAGTACTAGCCCCTGAATTTCTCCAGGAACTCAAAGAACATGGACGAATCTATGGCTATCGCTTTCGCCCGCAAGGTGCGCTAAAAGGACGACCCATAGAAACATATCAAGGTCAATGTATCGAAGGTAAAGCCTTCCAGGTTATGATCCAAAACAACCTGGACTTTGATATTGCCTTATACCCCTATGAACTAGTGACCTACGGTGAAACCGGGCAAGTCTTCCAAAATTGGATGCAATATCAGCTGACAATGAAGTATCTGGAATCTCTGACTGACCAGCAAACACTGGTCCTGCATTCTGGGCATCCTCTCGGATTATTTCAATCCCCAAAATCGGCACCCAGAGTTATCACCACCAATGGACTCATGGTTGGCACGTTTGACGACCAAGAAAACTGGCACCGGGCTGCAGCGCTGGGTGTAGCCAATTACGGTCAAATGACCGCTGGCGGCTGGATGTATATAGGCCCCCAGGGTATCGTCCATGGAACCTATAATACTCTAACTATTGCTGGCCGGAAAAAATTGGGTATACCACTCGATGGTAACTTAGCCGGAAAGCTGTTTGTCTCTTCAGGGCTAGGAGGCATGAGCGGTGCTCAAGGCAAAGCAACAGAAATAGCAGGTTGTGCAGGCATCATCGCAGAGGTGGACCCCTCGAGGGTCAATACAAGGCTGACCCAGGGCTGGGTATCAGCGGTAGCCAAAAGTCCTCAAGAAGCATTCCAAATGGCTCAGAGAGCCCAGAATGAAGGTGTAGGCAAAGCCATTGCATTCTTGGGTAATGTGGTGGATCTTCTGGAATATGCTGTAGAAGAGAAAATTAAGATCGATCTTTTAACAGATCAAACCAGCTGCCATGCCGTTATGGACGGGGGCTACTGCCCGCAGGGGATCAGCTTTGATGAACGTTGCCGTCTGCTGGCAGAAGACAAACAACTTTTCTGCAAGCTCATTCAAGAAACACTGCATAAACACTATGAAGCTATTAAAGAGCTCACCGCAGCAGGTACCTTCTTTTTTGATTATGGCAATGCCTTTCTCAAAGCGGTTTTTGATAGCGGGATTAAAGAAATTTCAGCCAACGGCCGCGACGATAAAGACGGATTCATTTGGCCCAGCTATGTGGAAGGCCTGCTGGGCCCCGAATTATTTGACTATGGTTATGGCCCTTTCCGCTGGGTGTGTCTATCTGGTAAAGAGGATGATCTGGCAGCTACAGATGCAGCAGCAGCAGAAGTCATCAAAAATCTAAGACCGGAGCTACGCTACCAAGATGAAGACAATTATCACTGGGTACTCAATGCCAATAAAAATAAATTAGTCGTCGGTACACAGGCCAGGATCTTGTATCAGGATGCTAAAGGTCGCTGTGCGATCGCCCTTCGATTTAATCAGATGGTTCGCGATGGGATTATTGGCCCCATCATGCTGGGCAGGGACCATCATGACACTGGCGGCACCGACTCCCCATTCAGAGAGACAGCTAACATTAAAGATGGCTCTAATATTATGGCAGATATGGCTACCCACATCTTCGCCGGCAATGCCGCACGAGGTATGAGCCTCATTGCACTCCATAATGGTGGAGGTGTCGGCATTGGCAAAGCCATTAACGGTGGTTTTGGTATGGTTTTGGACGGATCTGCCAGAGTGGACGAAATATTGGCTTCCGCCATGCCCTGGGATGTAATGGGAGGAGTAGCTCGAAGAGCCTGGGCCCGCAATGAAAACTCCATCAATGTCTGTATGGAATACAATGACGAAGCCAATCACATCACTATCCCCTACCAAACAACAGCAGAAAATCTAAAAGGCTGGGTGGAAGAAGCTAACTTCTAGCAATTAGGAGCAGATGCCACCACTTGACATCAATTATAGATCAACATGATTCCACAGGCTGGTTTATTCCCAGAACCAGCCTTCATCATCTTCGCCAGGCGGTTCATGGTAGAGCCCAAACCGCTTTTCCTGATCCCGATAGAAAGTCTGTTCTTTCCAAGTTTTACGAGCGTGCTCAGGAACAACACATGGAATACCGGTATAGAGAGGGGAGTAACAACGCCAGCGATCGCTTTTATTAAACTCACTATTGGTACCACTGCAGCCCATACCAATAGCAAAGACAAATGACACCATCACCACAAACTTAACCATCTTGGCCTCCGGGTATGATCATTGGTATCTGTATAGCTTAAACGATAGCCCGCTTTTTATACCAGCGTTTTCCCAACCAAATGATGGCGAGAATCGCCAGAATGACAAATAAAACGATTTTGAACTGCTTTATATTTTCCAGAATTGCCTGGCCAAAGAAAGCAACCAGAAATACCTGGGTCGGCACACTCAATAAAGCAGCAGTCCCATCTACGGCTAGAAATTTAGCAGGGCTTAACCCAAGACTACCGCAAGCAAAATGCCCCGGAAAACGCAGCCCAGGAGTGAAACGAAAAACCCCTGCTGCCCAAGCACCATATTTTTTGGTCCAGCCGGTGACCTTATCCATACTTTGCTCATACTTCTTAAAAAACTTTTTTTCCAAGATCCTGGAACCTAAGTTCCTACCGAGAGAATAGACCAAAAAGTCGGAACACAGCACTGCGAGGAAACACACCAAGGCAGTCCAGTATACATTGACCGCAATAGCACCCTCATAAGGTGGTGGATATATATCTGGCCGACTCCCCATATAACAAACCAGTCCTGCAGAAACTAAAGTGACTTCCTCGGGAATTGGCAAACCAAAACTAGAAGCAACCATGAAGGAAATAATAAGACCATATAACCATGCTGGAGAATAAGCATACTCCGAAAACATCTGTAAAATTTCAGCTTCAGATAAACCCATAACTTATTTCCCAGCTCCCACTGATCGGCTAAAATTTATAAACAGACTCGAGAGCTGCCACTATGGCCGCACCATCCTTAAGGAAAAGTTTTCCAACTCATAGATTACCAGCTGATCAGCCATAAGGTAACCTTTTGCCCAGAGAGTCATGCTCTCTTCATCTACAGCTGTAACCTCGAGCTCCACTGTAACCTGCTCAACTTTGGCAACTACCTGGCCCCGGTAGGTCCATCGATGATCTTCACCAATCGCCACAGTCTCTATAATGTCAGGTTCTACTTCGGGCCAGCGTTTACAAGCAACCACTTTCAGCAATTGTAAAGCAGCTTCGACCCCTAGAGAACCTGGCATCACCGGATCCTGATAAAAGTGCGCCTTAAAAAACCATGCACTAGAGTCAACTCTTGACACCCCGCGAATAAAGCCTAAGCCATTACGCCCACCATCAGCCTGAAAGCACTGAACTGTATCCACCATGGTTATGGGAGCTATCGGCAAACCTTTTCCTTCAGGATATGGTTCGTTCACCTTCGAGGCCGGCAACTCACGTTGCCATCGATCCACCTCTCGCAAACCCACCTGACTATCCAAAGCCCTGGCTGAAAAGAAACCAAACTCTGTTTTTGCCTTATAAACCAGACCGCAATTGGCCAAGACTTCCATGGAATAATTCTGAATAATCATACCACCCGAAGCAGCAACCCTCGTGCAATGAACTTTAACCGTTAAAGTTCCAATTTCAGGAGTCACAGGAATGAGTTGTACACCATCACCGCCAAGGTTACGGAAACGCAAATCGACTTTGCTCGTTAAAGCGGACCCCATATATGCGGCAAACCAGCCACAAGGCTGCAAAGCTATTTCCAATAAAATAGCATAAGGCATGCGCCCAGTCGTATCAGCAGCAAAATACCAGGCATCAGCAGGCACATCATACTGTGTTTCAATGAAACCACCCTGTTTCATTTCCCATGGAGTATGTCGGATTTCAGTCACCCGATCGACAAACAAGTATGGATCTCTAGGTAACCTAGCCAACACCCGTCCTTCATCAAAAATCTTATAAGCAGGTCCAAAAGCCTCAGACAGCTTTCCTTCTGCATAAGCCCGAATTCTATCTTGATTAAATCCATCCACAGGGGGTTTGATGTCCCCTATCGTTACCACCTCTGAATCCTGGTTTGCGGGGGCCGACATCGCTGACTTCTGCAGAAACAGCTGTTCGATCCCTGCTTTACTCGCCCGCCGAAACTGAAAAGACATATCACGTATTTCAACAATAGGATGATGATCGGCGTACATAATGGCATCAGCAATAACCATCGGATGAGGATCACAACCGATTTCTCTGATATGAATTTCATACTGCACTGTTTTTGTAGTCGCTAGAACCTGCCCCCGGCATCGCAAACGACTGCGAACACCAACGATAGGATCCCCGCACCATTCATCGGCCTCACCCACCCACCCTTGGGACATTAAATACACCCGAAGAGTATGAAGACAGCACTCATACATCAGAGTACCTGGCATCACCTGATCATCTATGAAGTGGCACGTGAGGAACCAATCATCTTCGTGAATATCAGCTTCACCGACTATTTTACCAAGATCATAATGCCCACCATCAGGTTCAAGCTCCAGCACCCTATGAACAAGGGATAACATCCCATCAGGGAGTGAAATCGGATCTGTAATCTGCAATCCAGAAAAGGCTTCACCGAATGCATCGGCATAACGTCCCTGCTGCAGAGCTCTGATGCCATCACCAGAAACTGAATCAGGTAGTAACGCCTGCGACAATGAAGAAGGACGTCGCCAATTTCCCCGAACTTTCCCACCTTTAGGACTCGCCCGTAAAGAATGATCCACCAACCCCTTACCGGAAGCTAATTCATCAGGACTGAAAAAACCTGCCACTCCAGAGCGCATCGTAATGAGAGGANGNCCANNNAAGCTGCAGCATCAAAACCAAACCGAAACAACAGNGTATCACCCTGTCTGAAAAATTCCTGAATCTTAATTTGATAGCGAATCACTTGACCAACCGCTGGCAGTTGNTCATGAAATTCAACTTCTGCGTCTAACAAGCGATANACCGCCTGTCCCTTCGTATGAAAATCAGCTCCNAACCACGCTGATAGCAATAAATCAGCCTGCCCNGCCTCAACAGCAATACAAGTAGGTATGCGATTACCGTCTAAGTACCACGAGTCTTCGGTAATATCATGCTCAGTGACCAAAGCTCCGGCCCCCAAAGTTCCAGGCTCGCCAGTCATGGACAANACCCGGTGGCATAGCAAAAGAGGNCCATCAGGTAATCTNACGCGAACAGGATATGAATCCNCCTCACTGAACTGGGGACCAAAAACNTGACCTATTTTACCCGCAGNAAATTCTTTGCAAGCCTGCCAATCTAANATAGGNNTTTCAGCACTATTGNCGGCTGATGNCACAGTATCTGAAGGGACCTGATCNTTATTAGGTCTATTTTTNTCGAGNCCGAGGTCAGACTCTGGTTGCTNNAAANTNTGNNCNGTCAANGATNGGGCTCTATCCGGAACNNNAGGCGTCAACTGATCATAAAATCCATCGGCTGAGTCTAACANATNCATTTGATGTTCTATGCTGCGCTCAATATTNGCTAAAAGNCTCTGACTCAGCTGCANATGGGCTTCATGGGCCGCTGATACACTTTTTTGAGTTTTTACCACCTGATTGATCAAAGAATCCATATTTATACTCTTGTTGGGCAANGTGTTGNGCAANNTGTTGGGCAANGTGTTGNGNACAATTCTTGANGTTCTAGCACCANGNGNCAAATCNTCTTTTTGTCNATTTNNCGNCGCANCTCCNATGNCCTTNGTTNTTTGTTTGACGCTGCTTTCGAGGTTCCCAACGGCTTCTACAACAGGAGGAGGAACCATAGTTTGCCATTCATTGGCCTCNCCAGAGTCACCTAATGCGCCAGCAGCCAGCTGCTGTTTGCTATCAGCCCTCCAGCCACCAGACCTTTTCATCTCGGCCGCATTATTCTCTGCATCCGGAATCACTTTCACAGCCTTCGGCAAAGACAAACCCGATGAAATTTTTCTTGCTATCTTATTTTTTAATGCTTCAGCAGTAGTCCTCTGACCAAACTGAATCACAATAGACTTAGTCGCTATATTGNAAAGGGGAATGTCAGCAATGTTATTGTCACTAGCCTTTTGCAAGAATTCTGGACGCAAATCGCANCCAGCAGTATANAGATAAGCAAGTCCTCGCCAGAAAGACAATAATTCGTCATTTGGTCCGGTCATCTCTACCACCACCGGGTCTTCATCAGCCAAAACCTCACGTACGATTCTGCTCATGGATTTACCAGGACCACAATCAACAAAGATCCGAAAACCATCGGCCCATGCTTGACGNATCACTCGGGGCAAATGGATACCATCAGTACCATGAGCCATAAGCGAATCAGACACATGATCTGCATTCAAAGGAAAAGAACGCCCCCAGGCACCGCTATACCAAGTTAAGACNCTATTAGTATCNACTGGCAAAGCATGAAAACGACGATAATTGTCAGCAATATGAGAGGCCAGTGGGGTGTGCAGAGTCGGAATNGCTGGNAACTTCCGGAAGGGCTGGTCTAGCAGCTGCAACAACTGTAATACTTGCTGTCGCTCCCCAGCTAACAAACATTCTTGATCCGTATGAACCGCAGCAATAAAAACCTTAGAAAAATCCGACAGAACCTCTCTCACTTCTTTCTCAGGAAGCAGAACAATGGCCCCGACCCACTCTATGTGAAGGTTGGCATCAGGCCATACCCTCTGTAACAAGCCTTTATCATTTAATAGTTGGTGGAATAATTGGCCTTCATTCAACCGTTGAAACAAAACATCACGGTTCTGCCAACCTTGATGAGCTAAAAGACCGGTTGATTCACCAAGACTATAACCCATAGTTCCCTGGAACTGNACGCCAGCATCCTTGAGGATATCGGTCATACAACAACCAAAAGCCACTTGAAGAGCCAATTCCGGCAGAAATTTTCCTCCTCCAAAATGGTCTTTAAGTCGNTCGTATTTCTGATTTTGCCTCTCCAATATCCAGGGAAAGGCAGCGGAAAGNGTTTGCCCTAAAGTAGGATAAGCAGCTCCATAGGCAGGATACATCGATAAAACNCGAGGTTCATGAACCTCAGCACTCATTGGNCCTAGCCATAAACCATGTTCNGAAAGTTGTGAAACCGCNTCGAAAGACTTGGTAGAGCTGAGAAGGCTCTTCAGCTTGTTTAGTGNAGGTATAAACCCAGACTGGTCAGCTACCAANGCCATCCTATAAGTTCCCCCNGCTTTAACCTTGGATTCAGGAGTACCCGCAGCAAGCCAGGCGGCAGCTAACTCAGCAATCGGGCTTAGATCATGAGAGTCAACCCAAGTACAGAAAGATTGCCATTGTTCTAACAGTGCCATGAGGCTGTCAGCTCTAAAGAGAAATAAACCTACAGCCAATGACTGAGATGACTGTAAAGGCACCTTCGCCGAAGCTTCCCCTTGAGACACTGCCACTTTCATGGTTAAGCCGCCACGACTGTCACTCTCATACTGAAGCGTACGGGGACCATCTGCACGATTCTGCCACCAATAAGAACCTGTCACTGGATCACAACAATGAAAGAGATGACTCAAACTACGGGCAAAACCTAATAAACCGCCGACCACTCCAGTCTGAAGGCCAGGTAATGGCAAGGTGGCAGCACTTAACATTGATCCTTCCGACTGCAACTGACAATGCATATCATCAATCACCCCAAGGATTCGATCTCCATCATTTTGGGCCTGGTCTAAGTCTTTTAAAACTAATGCCACTGCCCCATCAACAGCCACTGTTTCAGAACTAAAACCGGAATAACTGAAGCGATTGTTGGCAGAACCAGCCAGATCTACCGCACCGACCAAAGCCACATCCAACTCACCACGACCAATTGCTCGAAAGGCGCTATGCAACGCTACCAACCCAGAGTTTTCTTCAGCGGCAACCGTATAACTGCTGCCGCCCCAGCGCAATTCACGGGAGATGCGACTCGCTATAATACTGCCCAGATTGCCCATGGTGCGATCAGCATTGAGAGGAACAGAAAGGCTATCACGCAAAGACGACCACGCCCCTTCATTTAGATTTTTAATTTCCTTAGAAACTGACCAGCGAGAAGAAAAATTCTGAACAGCACCATCAAGGCCCTGCCCAATAAAAACACCCCGACGCCCGCGCCCTGACTGAGCTAAGTTACCACTTAAAGAATCGGTTGCATCAGAGGCTACTTTTAACATGAGTAACTGCTGAGGATTCATCTGCTCCATTTCACGCGGGGGAATACGCCAACGTTTTGGATCAACAGTTAACTCAGAAAAATGCTTCTTATTCTCTGAATGAGTTAACCTGGCAACAAATTTTTCCTTGCATAGTAATTCATCAAAACTACCTGGACCTTCGGGAGTTTCAAAAGCGTAGGCAACGACAGCTACTTTTTTCAACAAGGCCGATTGGCTTTTATCGATGGGGTGATCCGCCATCGCTATACCCGGCAGATACTCTTCAATTAAGAGATGGGCATTAATACCCCCGAAACCAAAGCCTGATATCGCTGCTCTTCGGGGCTGACCGACCTGACTCTCCCACTTCTGCTTTTGCCGAAGAATCTGAAAGGGAGACTGATCCAACTTCATTGCCTGGTGAGCCTTTTGGTGCTGAGCAGTCGGCGGTAGTGTTTTCGCCTGCATCGCTAATAACAAGCGAATCAACCCAGAGGCCCCAGCAGCGGTCAGCATATGACCCACATTAGATTTGACTGACCCTAAGGTACACACCCCGCCTTCGTTACCCCAAAGCTCTTTCAAGCTGGCAACTTCTATCCGATCACCCAACGGCGTGCCGGTGCCATGACATTCAATATACTGCACATCACAGGGCTGCCATTTGGCTTCCTGATAAGCTTGCCGCATCGCTTGCAGCTGCCCGTCAGTGGACGGAGCCATCAACCCGCCAGTCAAATCATTACTAAGACCAACACCTTTAATGACACCCCAAATTTTATCTCCAGCCTTTTCAGCGTCTGCCAAGCGTTTCAACGCAAAAATACCGGCCCCTTCCCCCACCAGAAGACCATCACTGTTCTCATCAAAGGGACGACACTGCCCTGTCGGCGATAAAGCTCCTAATGCGGCAAAACCAGTCTGAGTGTATAAAGGGTCCGGGCAAGAAACACCTCCAGCTAAAATATAGTCAGCACGGCCTTCTCGTAGTTCATCACAGGCTAATTTCAGCGCATATAATGAAGAAGCGCAAGCAGCATCAAGGGTATAATGCAGTCCGCCAAAGCCTAAAATTTTGCCCATCAACTTCGCTGGTAGACCCAAAGCAAAATCGTCACTATCAGGCTCCGTGCACGAGTTATCTGACTTTAACAGAGGCAAACCCAAAGATTCACGGCTACAGTTTTCCATAGGAATACCATAGCGCTCACGGATTAGTTTACCCCCTGTCCTGGTAGGCAAAGCTATATTACCTAGAATCACACCAGCCCGTTTTAGATCAAGTTTATCCGTGACTGAATGATTGAAAGCACTTTTCCCCGCTGAAACAGTCCACTGAAACAGTGGATCCAGGTCTTTAAGCTGCTCTTCAACCGAGCTTCCAGATTCTGGCTTGGTATCAACAAAGAAACCTTGGTCATGAGGCAGCCTATCCAAGCTATCGCGATCGCAATGAGATAAGCCCCAACCCTGAGGCGGAGAACCGACCGACGAGCCTCCTGCTTCAACCATGGACCAAAAGGAGTCAAGATCGTTGTGCCCGGGCAAAACAGCCCCAATACCTACAATGGCGATAGGTTCATGTCCACCCATGACAGTCCCTCCGTTGCATCAGTGAGGAACGACAGCGTTATCAACTTTTAGCAGACGATTTTTCTTAAAAGAAGCTGCAAGTGAATCATCTACCACCGCCTCAAAACCATCAATACGCGCTAAAAGTATTCCTGAAGCATCCAAGATTTCAAACTCTGCCCTTATCCTATGAAGACTATCTTCGATAATCCGGCTGTTAATACGGACGCCATCCTTAGGAAATTGATTCTGATATTGCCGATAACCAGATACAGATACCGGCAAACACCCCTGACCTTTTTGCTTAAAGCTCCATACAATCATCATCTGAAAGACAGAGTCGATAATGAGCGGATCCGCTAGCCAGTGGCCCCGCAAAGGATTTTTAAGCCACTGATCTGGTCGCGGAGCTTTTTGAGCATCGATGGAAATAGCATCTGGGGCACACCCAAGCACCTTCGCAATACCTTCCATTTTTTCACCGTGAAATAAGGTCTCAGAATATAATTGCTTTGGGGATTGATCCCAAACAGATGTTGCGGTGGGTAATGCAGCCTTCGGCCCCCTTGGTAACATCTCAGCCAGCAAAACATCAGCCTTGCCGTGAAGCCTGAATACACCACTTGCATCTTCACTACCCATTTCCACTTTAACCAACCACAAGTCACTCTGTTTTTGTGCAAAGCCGGCTCGAAATTTTATTTCCCTAGTTTCCTCGGCTAGAAGCGTCAAACCATGCATCACTTGAAATTGATCAAACCCATGAAAAGCAAATCCAGGATTCACATGAAGCGCACAATGAGCGAGCCACTCCATCATCATAGCAGCCGGTAATACAGCTTTACCGCCGATCACGTGAGACTCAAGGAAAGGAGCTTCGAGAACCGATAAACTTTGGGTGTAAACCTCTCGCAATTCTGCCGTTGTATCTAATGACTTGGTTAGTTGATCACTACCTAAAATCACAATTTCAGAGGGATCTGCAGGATTCTGCTGCAATTCATCGACCAGATAATCAGCCCCCGCCATCAACGGAATCGTATGCACACCTTCACTCAAAAATAGCTTTTTCAATGCATCATTGACCATACCGCCATCCCATGGGCCCCAGTTCATAGCTAACACCCGACATGATGGGAGCTTATGGCGGTAATATTGAGCTTTCTTATTCAGGATTTCATTGGCAATCGCATAATCAGATTGACCCTTACGACCATATCGACCAGTTGAAGATGAGAAAAGGACCAAAAAGCGCAGTTCTTCATCTTCGAGGACAAGTTCTAGATTTTCCAGCCCCTTGATTTTAGTATCATATACCAGCCGAAACTGATCCTCAGACTTATCCAGAATCAAGCGATCCTGTAAAACCCCTGCACCATGAATTAAGCCCTTTACGGCTCCATAATCACGGATCAATCCAGAGCACACATCCTTGACCGCCTTTTCCTCTCGAATATCGACGGAACAGTAGGATACTTCAGCACCCGCTTTGCGCATGCGTTCCAAGTTACTGTGAATTTCCCTTGCCGCCATGACTTTATCATAAGATCGGCCTAACTCTTTGGGAGAAATGCGCTCCTTACTATGATGAGCAATAGCGGCCTTTATTTCCTTTTCGTTAGTCAAACCCGATAGCCAGTGAGCTTCTTCTTGCGGTAAAGGACTGCGCCCTAAAATACCGAGATGAATCGCATGCTCACTTTGTTTAGCCACAGCAATAGCAACCTCAGCTGTAACTCCACGGCCTCCGCCTGAAACCAAAACCAAGTCACCGTTCTGCAAACCTATGGGCTGGTGAACAGAATCGATATCCTTTTTCTGTAACTTTGGAATACTAAGACCCTGTTCACTGAGTCCTACCTCAGCAAAACCGCGGAGAAAACACTGATCCACAATCAAGTCACTATTTGAGGTACCAGCATCAATAACCTTACAATGGATTTCAGGCCATTCATGAGAGGCCGATTTGATCAAACCACTAAGCCCACCACCAACTAATGAAGTATCGTCAGCAAGGCCATTCAATCCAAAGTGACCATCATGAGACGTCACGCCTATGAGAAAAGGCTTCTCGTGTTCCTTAAGCTTACCTACAACCATCTGCAGCAACCTAAAGCAACGCCAATGAAAACGAGAGCCATCAGCACCACTTAGTTCAGAGGCCCCAACGACGATAACCCCAGCGAGCTGTTCTGGAACTTTCATCCGCTCCATATACTGCAGCGATATCAATCTCGGTTTATAGCCCCGTTCTTGCAAATTCTGNACGATCTTCGCNGACAAATCACTACCGTCNTCNGTCACCCAAATCCAGCTTCCCGCCGGCGGNNTATNGTCCTGTTGTTCATCATCACTCAATAATTCNGGAAGCACAAAAATCCGCTCNATTTGATTTGAGCTACTAGCANCGCTTTCAANTGATAAGGANTGATCTATANTGTTAGNTAGCTNTTCAGNNCGATCCGTTNCNGGTTTAGATTGGTTGACAAAAAANGNCCTCANTTCTTCGAGNTTGCCTACCTGCCCAGAAACTTCGGNNCCCACCACAACATNAGGCCATGCTTCCTGAAGGGANGANAAAATTTCAACTCGCTTAATCGAATCNATCCCCAAATCATCTTCAAGGCTCATCGACCAATCAAGCATATCTTGNGGNTAACCTGTTTTTTCGNCTATGATCGACAAGATTTTTGCGCCTATGTTAGCTTCGTCCNAAACCTCTGAGGCTATNNCAGTATTAGATGNATCCGNCTGAGCAGAACTATCACCATCAGCCATAAGCCGGCGTATGTCATTCAAAGACACGACAGACTGNGTCTGNTCAGACTCNACTTGACCNGNNGTATAGNCTTCCTGNAACGCCGAAAATATTTCCACACGTTTGATCGAATCAATGCCTAAATCATCNTCCAANGACATATCCCATGTGAGCATATCNACTGGANANCCNGTTTTTTCNGCGACAACATCCAAAATAATATNGTGATCTTGAGNANNCNCTGGTGAGGACGNAACATNTGTAACATCACCAAGACCAGAAANGGAACCATCCGGNNTNACCANAGCAATAATATCNCCGATGGTATTTAAGTTNGCTGATGTTTCCATCGCCAAATCATTCATACTGGAAATTTCTTCCTGAAGAGAAGAAAATATTTCCACACGCTTGATTGAATCAATGCCCAAATCATCTTCAAGGGTCATCTCTGNGCTTAACATATCAACAGGAAACCCTGTCTTTTCACAAATAACTTTTAAGACNATNGCNCCNGCNTCTTCATTTATNGGCGATTGCACAGAGANCTCAGGAGAGNNNTTNTCCANTANNCNNGGANCNTCANCCTGCTNCATCAACCACTGNTGCATATCATTCAAGCTTTTTAGAGAGGAAACAACACTNGAATCNACCTCTTTTACAGATGGGACTATCGACTGAAGCTCTGAAAAGATCTCTACNCGCTTAATCGAATCNATGCCCAAATCATCTTCCAACGTCATCGACAGTTCTAACATGTCCACAGGAAAACCAGTTTTATCTGCGATCACCTTAAAAAGTGATTCTACCAANGAGGAATTCTTTTCCTCTGCGGNAGGGAATTGACTATGATTTAAAGCTGGCTGCTTGATGACGGGCGCAACCNTTTTAGCCNCAGGNTCATGATTCAGACCNACATTGCTCTGCGTTGCCGACATCGGCTTCGGCACCATCACTTTCTGAGCATCCACGGACCGACTCTCAATATTNATATCGGTAGATANAGAACCTTGAGAAGGATTAGAATCACGGATCATATGATCTGGCTGAGAAATNGGTTCCTGCATCATTAANTGCTGCTGCCGATCCAGTAATTTGGCAAANATCTGTTGNGATTGTTGTTGACCTTGAAGGAACTGCCGATGAAGATCNGCATGCTGCTGCTGAAGCTCTTGTAATGCGACCAAGTTTTCCTGGGTCACACGCAGAGCATCCGAACTAATCGACCTGCTTTTAGCAGNANTCTCTGGGNCNACATAATTTNTACTCATATCAGATCGATTTCCTTCACTTAACGNGGGCCTGCTATTCAACTGGGGATTTGATTGCTGCAANGGNCTCTTGGACACTTGAGCANCACNCGGNATATCTATAGATAACTGNAGTTTTTCTCTCGGNTGCACTTCTCGACNCGATACAGCNGCCGGTTTCTTTGTCTGTGNTACTGGCATGGGCTTAACTGTGGNTNTTGATGGAGCCTTAACTTTAGGCACAAAATGATTTGCNCCCGTCAGCGGCATCATCAATCTTTTCTTAGGCTGCTCAGTAATAGGTTCTTCTNTGGTTTGCCANTTTTCCAGTGNAATNGGATAACCTANGGCNCTGACATAGGCCAGTAAATTAGCNAATTCCAAAACACCTTGCTGCTTACCNTTAGTNCCATCCAAAGAAACAACATGGACACCATCAGGCCTGATACTTTGAATTAAGCCCTTTAAGATCCCTGACGGTCCTACCTCNATAAAGGTTTCAACACCGTCTGNAACCATTCGATTAATTTGATCGACAAAAGCAACTGGCTTAGCTAATTGACGAGNCAATTGCNCCTTTATTTGGTTAGGCTCTTTCGGCCATTGGTCAGCAGTTTCGTTGCTNTAGACNGTAATCGAAGGGGATGAAAACTCACGGANCTTAATATCCTCGGCGAAACCTATCTGAGCNGGAGCCACCAATGGACTATGAAAAGCAGCACCNACTTTAAGTTTTTTCGCNCGAATCCGCTTCGCTTTAAATCTTTCCTTAATTNTATCAATATCAGCNTCACTACCAGCCATCACAACTTGCGAGGGACCATTATGNTTCGCTAAAACNACATCCGGAAAATCATCNCCAATCGCCGCTANAATAGTTTCCTTAGAAGCCATAGCCGCAATCATAGTNCCCAAACCGGAACCAATCGCNGCCATACGCTGGCCACGNCTACCAGCCAAAGCCATATAATCATCCAAACTATAGACGCCAGCAGAATATAANGCAGTCAATTCACCAAAGCTGTGGCCTCCGGCAACATCAGGNTCAAGACCGAAGTAACGTAATAAAGCTAAAGAACCNGCCGANACTGCAGCTATCGCCGGTTGGGCATTTTCTGTTCGGGTTAACTGATCTGCCTCATCACCTTCAAGGCCATAGATAAGATCGGTTAATTTAGTTTCGGACTGACCTAATGCCTGGAAACACTTTTGCCCCTGCTCAATCATTTCGAACATTTGAGGAAACTGACAAGCCAAGTCATTCATCATATTTTGATATTGTGCTCCCTGACCAGGAAACATGAATGCCAGCTTGCCCGTTGCTTTGCCACAACCATAGAAGAAACCCGGCCCCTGAGAAAAACCTGCTGGCTCTTCCTGCGGAATCGAGGTCAACAACTTGTTCAATTTTTCTTTAACTCGCTCCCCAACACCATCAGCAGTAAAAACGAAGATGAGACGATGAGCGACGCCACGCTGCGGCTGCCTTTCAACGTACTGGAGTCGAGCCTGGGCTGCCAGCCTCCTTATGAGCAGGTTAGGATGCAATCGATCTTCCCACTGATCCCACAGGGCTCGAAAAGACTGAATTTCATTGAGTAAACCCTGGTACGAATCGGCAGTAAAAGGGATTAATTGCTGCTTCCCAGTCCAGTCCACCTGCTTCTTTTCGTCCTCAAACTCCTCGAGGACACAATGGAAATTACTACCACCAAAACCAAACGCACTTACTGCAGCTCTTCTTGGTTGATTGCCCTTAAACCATGGGCGACTGGCAAAGTTCAAATAGAAAGGTGATGCTTTCAACTCAGGAGATGGCGCTCTTACCTTAATAGTCGGCGGGAGAACCTTATGATGCAAACTCAAAACCGCTTTAATGAAACCGGCAATGCCTGCAGCCGCCTTGGTATGTCCAATTTGCGATTTAACAGAACCCAGAGCACACCAGCCTTGATCTGAGGGGTTACCAGCATGATAAATTTCCTTCAGAGCAGACAGTTCTACCCCATCCCCCACTTTGGTTCCGGTGCCATGAGCCTCCACCAAGCCTACACTGCGCGGCTCAACTCCACTGAGTTCGTATGCCTTAAGCAAAGCCTTCTTTTGGCCCTTCGCAGATGGTGCATAAACAGCCTGACCTCGGCCATCACTCGAAGTGCCTACGCCTCGAATCACACCATAGATGCGATCACCATCACGCTCAGCATCTTCCAGCCTCTTCAGGATCACACTGCCGATGCCTTCTCCCAGAATCGTGCCATCACCATCCTTATCAAAAG
>PBRN01000037.1 GCA_002725955.1 Pseudobdellovibrionaceae bacterium | reverse complement strand
GCTGACCCCCCCGCTGGAACTTGAAACCGTGCCACTCATGATTTGGCCAAAGCCAACCTGCCATACCATGAAGCTATGATCCCCCAGACTATAGCCATAGCCAACTCTTGGCATGACGAAAGTCATTTCTGTAGTACTATTGTCAATGCTTACAGTTTGGCTTCCTACCTCCAGTCCGAGCTCGATTCTCTTCCAGGTATCTCTTTTAACAACATATCCAGGCATGATGCTTAAGTTGTTTCCTGTGCCGCTTGTGCTGCCACCAATCGAATTAGCCTGGCCGAAGGTGAATGANCCTTGGATAAATGGACCGGCGATATTTTTATCTACGGGTTCTGTTTCTTGGCCATATCCACTCGNNGATGAGAAGGCTAAGGNNANGAGNGGTAAGTAGAAAAATNNTCTAATTATCTTAATTAATATCATGTGTTACCTTCCTGNTGGTTNATCTTTATTAGATTCGGGAGTTCAAAAAAGAGCCATGTCATAGTNNGNAGTTTAATTTTTTTTGGATTGCTTTGGCAATATAGAAATTTCNGCCTGAGTGTCCAGAATCTGATAAAAGAGTCACAATTGGAAACGCCTTTTAAGTAGATTTTTAAGTTTCCGAAAACANTGCGTTAAGGTGGGCGAAATAGGAGCCTTTTATGGAAGACTTATATANAGGATATATACTNGGGGGCAAACTGAGTTCCGTGTATCTCCTGTGTTCCAGTTTGATTTTCATTTTGGCNGCTTTTCTGGTTACCATTNGTCAATATATATTGATATGGCTGAANCCAGCTAGGCAATCAGGAGAAGGTCATGAGCNGNGTATANCTGTGNCTGGTACTGAGATNGATGATTATGNGGCTGATAANGGNGATCCAATACAAAANCTTACCGNGAGGTATCATCATCANCAGCANCAGATAAGAGATTTGGAAGCTAAGTTAGCGGAGGAAGANNAAAACCTGGAACATACTCATAAGGCTATGGCCATTGGTGAATTAGCAGGAAGTATTTCTCATGANATAAATAGCCCACTNTCTGTGATCCATGGNCTTGCTCGTCGNACCAAACGTCANATGAAGAAAGGNAANATAGAGTGTGATGANGTTATTGANTCTATGGAAAAGATTGAAGCCACTGCTGATCGTATATTTGTTATAACNAAAGGNCTTGAACGCTTTTCCAGTCAGACTCATTCTGAGCCTATANATNCNTCTTTAGCGAGTATTATCAGNGATTCGATTTACTATTCTCAGAAATGGTTTCAGTCACGTGGNGTNCGTTTTATCACTGGTATTCAAAATGATGATGCTTGTATTCATTGCTACCCAGAAGATCTCNTTCTTGTNTTGATNAATATTTTGAATCATTGNACTTCATCTGTTTGTAANCTTNGTGAAAAATGGATAGCTATTGATATTAATCGGGTTGGTGATTACTGGCAGTTACTCATAACNGACAGCAGNNAGACAATAGAGCANGAGGTGCGAGATGCCATCGAAACTCCATTTATTCANCGATCAGGAGTNGNCAAAGGAGATAANTTCAATCTTTCGATCATTAGTGGCTTAATCCGNAATCAGGAAGGNCGNATAAGAATTGGTAATGACCCAAAGGTAATGAAGTTTTCCATAGAGTTTCCGATAGCAAACGAGGNNCNAANTGGCAGANCNNGCTNAGGGGGGATAGATGGCTGATAGAGATTTAAGTAACTACACTGTGTTGGTTGTTGATGATGANAAAAATTTATGTGATCTCTTGGCTGAAGAATTCGAAGATATGGGGATGAGAACGTTGACTGCTTATGGTGGTCGTGAAGCTTATGAAATCATTCAATCTGAAAAAGTTGATGTNGTGGTTAGCGATATTAAAATGCCAGACGGTGATGGTGTGGAACTACTCGATAAGATCCGAGCCCTAGATTGCANAGTGCCTTTTGTGATTATGATGACTGGTTACGCAGATCTTACCGAAGAAGATCTCCAAGCCAAGGGAGCTGCNCGNCTATATGCCAAGCCAGTATATATCGAAAAAATAGTAGAAGACATATACCGGCTTGCAGATCAACTTGAGTCAGNTTCAGTGGCTTGAAAAACATCACTGANTTTAGGTTTTAGTNTTCAATAATANTGTTTTTANCTTACCTTACCGTTANTTCACCTTGCCCTGNTTGATCTGCTTTGTCGTNAATGGTTTTCCCTGNAANTCGACTTGCTGACCTTTATATANNANCTGATGATTCTCNANTACCATCTTCATACCGACAAANGTTTCGAAGTCTATTTCTGGTAGTGGTGATTCAGCAATNGGAAATCCTTNGCGAGCAACCCGGCTTCCTACAGGNAGCTCGTTATTTTCCAAAATTTCCATTTTTTTGCGTGTGGCNGCNACTAANACCATACCNGCNGATTTAACCCCTCGNATCTTTGCAGGAGCTAGGTTTACNAAGGTTAGCACTTTGCGTCCTATCAATTCTTCGGTTGTATAGTGNCCTTGTAGTCCAGAAACAACTTGAATGAGTTGCTCCTCTCCGATGTTGATTTGTTCTACGAAAAGGTTGTCGCTATCAGGATGTTTTTCGCAACTAATGATTTCGCCGATGCGAATATCCATATCTTCAAATGAGACTTGCTTATCGCCACCGTACTTTTCTTTATAGACATCGATGAGCTTGGTATCTAACTTTTTGAATAAAATTTCAACTTTGCCCGATTGTTTATCAGTGAGGTTTTTAAAGTCTCCTAGCGCATTGATATCAGTTTCTGTTGTACCAATCATAGTTAGAATCTTGGTCGCTGTTTCAGGGATAAATGGTGAGAGCATTAATCCTAGGTCTCGGACAAGATGCACCAGAACTAGAAGAGTCGTTTCTACTTCATCTGGAACTTCTTTAATCTTCTTCCATGGCTCTTGCTCGTGAAAAAAACGATTGCCAGCTTTTCCAACTAGCATTGCTGTTTTTATCCCATCTTTAAGCTCTCCTAGTTCCATATGCTCCAAGTATGTCTTTTGAAGGTCTTTAACGGTTTCGATAAATGTAAGGTGTGCTTCGTTATAGCTAGGGGCCTTATATTTCCCCGGGAAATTCTTTTGGTGGTAGACCATGACTCTATTGACCAAGTTACCAACGTTATCAATCAGCTCATTATTTATTTTATCGAAGAAGTCAGACCATAAGAAGCCAGAATCATGGCGTTCTGGCCTGATACTCAACAGGTAAAACCGCCAGAAATCGATGGGAAGACCAATTTCGGCGACATCTGTACCAAACACGCCGACATTCCTAGACTTAGAGAATTTTTCACCTTCATAAATTATATATTCTGTAACATTCAGTTGATGGGCCATGGTCCATGGCTGTCCTGAAGCAAGCTGAGTTGCCGGGAAAATCACAGAGTGGAACGGAATATTATCTTTACCCATGAATTGATATAAATTTACATTTTCTGAGTTGAGCCACCAGTCTTGCCACGTATCAGGGAATGCTTTTTGTGTGATCGAAATGTAGCCGATGGGTGCATCAAACCATACATAAAATACCTTGCTTTCGTAACCTTCTTTGGGCACAGGTACGCCCCATTTGAGGTCTCTAGTAATTGGCCTTGGGTTGAGGCCTTTGTCCATCCATGAGTGGGTTGTGGTTTTGGCGTTTTGAGTCCATTCACCGGTGGTCATAGTATCTTCTTGCCACTGCTTTAATTTTTCAGTGAGCTTTGGCAGGTCAAGGTATAAATGCTTGGTGGACTTTAGGCTGGGTGCCTGTTCGCAAACAGAACATTTAGGAGAAATTAATTCTGTTGGTGCTAAGAGCTTAGAGCAGCCGTCGCATTGATCGCCTCTAGCATCAGTGAAATGGCAGTGAGGACACTCACCTGTGACAAGGCGGTCAGCAAGAAATTTTTCGCAGGGGTCACACCATGTTTGTTCGCTTTGCTGCTCTATGAAGTTATCGTTAGTAGCAACGTTTTGATACATGCTTTGGACTGTATCGGTATGCCGTGGATCGAAAGTTTTTCCGAACGCATCAAAGGAAATATTGAAATCCTCGTAAATGCCTTCGTGTATTTTATGGAATTGCTCACAGATTTCGGCTGGTGTCATGTTCTCTTGTTTTGCCTTAGTCTCGGTGGCCGTGCCGTATCCATCTGTGCCACAAATATAAAGGGTGTCGTATCCTGAGAGCCGGCAATAGCGTGCGTAAACATCTGCAGAGAGAACGCTGCCAATGATATTACCTAGATGAGGTGCGTTATTGACATAGGGTAGTGCGGATGTAATGAGTCGTTTTTTCTTCACAGGTCCTCCGGATAACAACTAAGCCGATTTGACTGCATATAATACATGAATTACAGATTATAGAAAACCATCGATTAAAAAACCCTTAATAGCCTAGACTTGTGGTCAATGCGTAGTCGTGCTAAAGAGTGTGTCTATTTACCGACATATTTACTCATATATAGAGGTGGAAATGCATAAGTTAGCTGTCGCGTCCCTTTGGTTATTTAGTTCTCTAAACCTTTATGCTCAGGCGTCTTACGAGTTTGACGGCAAAAAGATGAAGTTACTACCGTTCCAGGCAGATAATTTCAACCGCTCGGAATCATTAGGTGCTACTCTTAGTTTCCTTCCGGAGACAGTTAATCTCACGCAAAAACAAACTTCAGTAAAGGACCAGGGTAATCGGGGAAGTTGCGCCTATTTTACGGCTTCTGCACTCATGGAGTTTTCTTTAAGGGATTATTACGGTGATGACCGAGATATTAATGTATCCGAGGAGTATCTGATTTATCGCAATAAGGGAGTTGATGGCTACACTGCTGGTGGAGACGGTTCCCGTTTAGGTTTGAATCTACGGTCGTGGCAAAGTGGCGGCTTTATGCTGGAAGAAGATATGCCGTATACTCATTCTTGGTTTTCTCGAGGTCTACCATGTGAGTCATACATCTTAGACAATCCACGTACTCCCGATGCTTGTTATTCTCATTTAGGTCCGAATAACCTGCAGAGAACAAAAATTATTAAGCCAGAGGACTTTGATATTGAGGTGCAGCCGATTGAGCCGGCGCTGGAATCGGTCATGGCAGAATTGGCTTCAGGTCAGGCGGTGACTATTTCGGTGCCCGTAAACCAAAATGGTTGGAGTGCTAAGACAGGTGTGGCTGAACATAATCAGGATTTGCAGGAAGAATGCCTGCTAAAGAAAGATCTGTGTGGAGGGCATACCGTATTGCTGGTCGGTTATGATCAGAATAAAAGGGAGTTGCTATTTAAAAATTCATGGGGAGAGAGCTGGGGAAAATCAGGCTATGGAACAATGAGTTTTGACTTTTTTAATACTTGGTCATACCGAGGTGGTTATTTCACCGCTAAAACCTATTTCGTCAAATTTGATTTGCAAAATATGGTTGTTAAGCCCAAGGTGCTTGAGCCTCAATATAAAATGACAAAGAATTATGTTCAAGATGGTGAAGAAGGTGTTTTGGTAGAAATGACTTTTCGCTACGATGCTCCCATTGGTAGCTTTTATTATGTAAGTCTTTTTGCTCAGACTATGGTGAATAGTGATACTGCTGAACCCGACTATCAAGCCATCAGAAAACAGGATAAAAATGGTAAAGTCGAGTTTGTTGCGGATAAATTTTATCGTTGGATTAGATCTCCTTCCGATCTAGTCTTTACAGAGCAAAGGCCTCTTCAACTCTTTATACCCTATAAAGATTTGGAACAGTCCCTGGGTGAGGGTAAAAGATTATTTCTGAGACCGTCAGTCTATGGAATGAATGATCGTAAGACTTATGAAGTGCTGTATAGAACTTACCTAGAACTTTAAAAAGCCATATTAAAGTTAATAAAAAAAGTGAGAACTCGTTCTCACTTTTTTTTTACTATATTGAACCAAATTTAGCTTTGTTTAGGCTCCTGATTAGGCCGGCTGAACATGCTGAATCGTTACTTTTATCTATCGAGCACCTTAAGTATTTGTAATTTAAGTATTTATTGTTCTTAATCAAGAAATGATGCCCGAAGGCCGATACATATAGAAGCAAATCGAAAAAAAACGGGAATTAATATGATAAATGAACAGGTTGCTGCTAGCGCCGAAGTGCAGCTAGCATCTGAAGGTAAGAATACTGTATCTGCCTTTTGGAATTATAGTAGGCGAGTATTTGGAGTCAATTCCAGACAGGTCGTATATTTGGAAGCCTTGGCGAAGCGCTTTGTCAAAGGAATGAACCATGAGCTTCTCATTAATAGAGAAGACATGTTGTTGGTTTTAGAAAGGATGCATTTCGATCGTGATGCATCTGAGTCCTAATTGATCATAAGATATAATCAGTTTGGTCCAGGCCTATTGGTCTGGCCATTTTTTTTTCTTGATAATAGATGGAAAATTTCAGGTCATTGCCGTTGATATATCTTAGTGCTTGAGCTGGCATCGTCGAGCTGATACTTGTATTCAGCTTCTACTTTTTCTTGTGAGTCTACCAAGGCCTTCATTCGAATCTCATCGATTTGGCCGTCGAAATAAATGCCTTCAGCATTATTATTATCAATCATTCCGAATTGGCTAAAGGGAGTACTTAGAAAACCGTCCTTACTTGTTCCTGATCCTGATAATTCACCATTCAAATATATATTGATATTCCCCGAATCTTCTTCGCGGGTAAATGTAATATGGACCCAGCTATTATCGTTGACGGGTACAGAGCTTTTAATGGCATCGTCATCACCACCTCTGATACCGATAAGGCCATTTTCATCGAGCCAACCTACAAAGATGTCATCCCGGCCTCTAAAATCTTCGATACCTGTAATGCCGGGAGCGTCAAAAACGGAGCTTGTTCCTGATTGATTCGTTTTAAACCAAAAAGATAGGGTAAAAGATCGTCCTATGATATTTTCCAGGCTCCCTACTTCGATTGCTTTATTACCTCCGGAAATGTCCATGGCAGTGCCTACAGGCCCTGCGGTCGTTGAAGGATCACCGATTAATGTTGTCTGGTGCTTTCGTGCGGAATCGCCCCAATTATCGGGGGTTTGGTCGAAATGCCAGACGCCTTCATACTGTGCCCATGAAGCAGGGCTGGAGAATGTGATGATTTGTTGGCCGAAATAAAGGTTTAAATATAAGCCGGTTTTTCCTGGTATTCTGTCAGGAAATACCCAAATATTCCGGTTACCATTTATATCAGTTTGCTCAGTTTGAAATGGTACATCTTCGCCCGCATGATTTTTAAGAACGAATTGATTGCCAGCTTCAGCAGGCACATTTATTTTGACTGGTACAGAAGTATGAGCGGTAGATGTTGGATTACTTATAAAGTATTGTATCCTATTATTTGCTGTGCTTTGCCAAATCAAGCTATTGCCAATAGTATTTTGAGTGGAAACTTTAACTCCACTTTTATTGATCCAGGTTAGTCTTATACTAGAATTCATAATGGCTGAAAATAGCTGATGCTCTTGTCCCGCTAATGCCTTAAATTGATAATTCACATGCCAAGTGTCATCAGGTGTGGTTGCGAGTTGAGTGCTCACGACTTGANTTTGATCATAAGAGANGTTCCANGTGTGNCCNATACCGGTTGTTTGAAGATCTATTTTTTGGGCTTCGGATCTATCTGANCTTATTGCNCAGCCAACTGTTATNTCATTTGTGATACCCTCTTGTTTAGCTGGCGTGTGATTNCAAACAAGATACATTCCGGAAATATTCTCAGGAGAAATCAATATTTCTTGCCCATCCAGGCTCGCTGATTTGTCTGCTTCTGCTCCTTCGGGGCTTAATATATCCCTATCCCCGGGGACGCAATAAACATTCATCATGATTAATATCAGGGTCAAATGNAAGCTAATTGACCTCATGCGTTCTCCNCAATCTGGATTAACCNTAAAAAGTATGAATTNNTTCAGTAATCCTTTTCGGCTATATCTATCTGTGGCATTAATTAATTTACTTTTTAAAGTATTAATAGGANCTTATATAACACCGTTATTTTCGCTGATTTGANGCTGATACTTATTAGTNACAGTTGGTTGAGTTTTTTTGCTNGTTGGNNCGGATTATTGNTAAGGGCTGANGATGTTCGNTNAATTTGTTGGTCCTCTCNANCNTCACCTNGGTGAGCTAGGCNATTTTTNCNCTAAGCTCCTGAAATATTGGCTCCGATGACATCATCAGAAATAGAGANATTAGATAAGAANATCTANCCTCATNCAAGANGCTTTTNNNCGGTGTTATGCATCATTAAGTGGCNTTGGTGTTAGTAGGNTAGATCTAAAAAATGTNCTCATGANTTTTGAGTGTNCTGGCCTCAGGAGGAAGCNATGGATAGCNACAAACAGTTCTTCGGTGATTTCCGATCTTTTTCNCANATTATATTGTTGATTCTAGCTAATGTGTTGGCAGTTGATTTGGCCAAGGNGGAGGATAAAGNGAATGGNNCTGAGAAAATNACTGTTACCGGCTCTAGAATAAAAAGGCTTAGTCTTGAGGGGCCTAGNCCCATCGAGGTGATTGACAGAGAAGCNATTGAACANTCNGGTGCTGCAACCGTTGGGCAGTTATTGAGTTCATTNCCATCATCTTCGTTTGGCAACTTCAGAGAGCAGAGTGGGAATACCCGAGCNGGGTCAGCCACTGCGGATATTCATGGGTTAGGTGCTGAATATACTTTAGTGCTNCTTGATGGCGAGCGTCTGCCNGCAGAAACAAGTCTGGGGGCTGCTGANATAAATCATATTCCTGTTGGTATGATTGAACGAATAGAAATTCTGAAAGATAGTGCNTCTGCTATTTATGGGGCAGATGCAATTAGTGCGGTGGTGAATATTGTNGTTCGTAAGAAGTTTGAAGATAGCCAGGTTTCGTTAAAACAAACTTATACGGGTGATAAAGGTGGAGAAAAAACTATTCTGGACTATTTGTATGGAACCAGCGGTGATAAATTTAGCCTNACTGCTGGCATTACNCTTAGGCATAGTGAAGAAATGAAGGAAGAGGATCGTGAGTTGTTTAATGGATCTTCCACCTATAGCCCTTGGGGTAGCTATAAGGTAGGCGGGGTGTGGCGACCAAGCCCNGATTGTCCANCAGATAGGATCGTTACTCAAGGTAGTAATCAATACTGTGGTCGTCCAGAGGGGTATTCCTATGGAATTAGNTATATCAAGCCAGATGTTGAATCGATTACTTTTATGACTCGCATGGATTATGATTTAGGCAATGATTTAAGCCTATTTGTTAATCTGCGAGCTAGTGAGAAGAAAGCGAACTATAAAATGTTCACTACAGCNTTTGGGNTAAATACAGAGATTAGTAGCAGTGTCATTGATCAGTCTGGTGTTNCGTTACCGGGTAGATCTGCNGGGGAATCGATCACGGCCAAATTTATTTTGGATGATCTAGGTCATCGCTCGATGTTGATTAGTGATACTGCGACAGGATTAACTGCCGGTGCTTCCGGGGTTTTNGGTGACTANGATTGGAATTTAGCTCTAACTACTGCCANAGCAATTAGCGATGGGGAAACTAAAAATGCTCTTGATAATAAGATTTGGCAAGAGAAAGTTAGTAATGCAACCGGAGGTGACGTCAAATTCTTTCCNTTTGGCAATAGGGATACATCAGAAATTACTGATATATTTGCTACGACTACTTTAAAGGAAGTAAATGATTATCAAAATGCCAGCGTTGATTTCTCAGGTAACCTAGTTGATTCTGATTTCACTTCTGTTGATTTTAATTTTGGTATTGCAGCTAGTGGCCAAGTGTATGATTCTAANAAGGACGCTAAGTCAACGGAAATTATCACGACTGGTTATCGGATTAACTCGGCAGGTGGTATTGGTGAAGGCAATAGAAGCGTCGGTTCTCTTTTTGGTGAACTGTCTTCTTCTTTGATGAGTAATCAGCTTGAACTGGGCCTTGCGGGTCGATATGATTCATTTTCTGACTTTGGTTCAGCGATGAACCCTAAGATAGGGTTTGCCTATACACCGGCAAGTTTCTTCAAATTTAGGGCGTCAAACTCGACTGGCTTCAAGGCGCCATCTTTAGATTTGATCTTTCAAAAAAGCGGTGGAGGTTTTGAAAGTGCTGAAGATACAATCAAGTGTGAGTTTGATAAGAAGACGGATCCTGATCCTGATTCATGTAATTTTGCCGAAAATTTTCTGGTTGAAAGGGTGGGTAACCTAGATCTAGCTCCAGAGACATCCAGATCTTGGAATGCCGGCATGATCTTTGACTTTTCAGATTTTGATTTTTCGGCTGACTACTACCGGGTTCATATCAGTGATGTCATCGGTCGTACTAGAACCGATGATATTTTGGAGAAAGAGAGACAGGGCAATATAACTGACTTGAGTGCTTCGGGGATTCAAGTGCTCCGGGATAGTGAGCAGAGACTTATCAAAATTATTAACCCTTATCAAAACTTAGGTGAAAAGCAGGTGTCAGGAGTTGATCTTAAGTTAGGAACTCTCTACGATTGGGGCTCAACTCGTCTCTCCTTTCATTCGGAATATAACAAAACCTTTTACTACCGGGTGCGTGATTTTGTTTCTGATCCATTGGAAAACAAAGTAGGAAAAGCAGGTGCTCCGGAATGGAGAATGTCAAATCAGTTAGGGGCAATGGTAGATGATTGGAAGTATAACCTTGCTTTTACTACGATTGGACCGTTTGAGAAAAATGATGAAACAAATTATGGTAATGATGTAGGTGGCAATCCTATTTATAAGCAGGAGAGTTTTGCTGATGTTACTACGGTTCACGCATCAGCGACCTACCAGACTTTTTACGACGGATACATTACCTTGGGTGTAATTAATCTCTTTAATAAAATCTATGGTAAAGATAATTCAGGCAAAGGTAATAGCCAGCGGCGAGAATCATTTAGTAATCCATCTCTGCATCCAGTTGATGGCACTGAAATTTGGTTAAAGGTCTCTCAGAGGTTTTAAGTTTGAAGGACCTTTTAGACCCATTGTATAGTAAAGATACAATAGGATTAATCTGTACTTTGGTAGTTGGTTCTAGTCAGTTATTGGTCGATAAATCATACCTTCAGGTGAAAGATCCTACGTATCCATAGAATGAGCCTTTGGCGCAAACGTGTTCTCGTTGCATCACCTTCTGGGTCATCATTTTATCAGTTCTGCCTTGCCTAGTTAAGGGTGTTTTAGCCGCTGGCATCAGCGTTCTTTTGTACAATAAAAACAGATGATTGAGAAAATTGCTGACACCTGAGTTGTTCGAAGGTATAAGTTATTTCAATACAATTAAGGAATACGAATATGCATTCTACATAATCATGTCAGGAAGGACATTATGGGCGTGAAGATTAGATCCGAGAAGTTGGCGGGTGCTGAAGTTTCCTGGTTCGCTCCTCTTTGCAGCGATGATTATGATTTCCTGGGGGTTCCTGACAACCGCTATAAAAGTAATTTTGAAAACACGAGTGAGATCCTGTATCTGGCAGACAAGCTTGGTTTCCGCAATATCCTGTGTCCTTCATCGTGGCAGGTTGGTCAGGATACANTGACTTTTGCTTCTGCTGTAGCGCCACAAACTGAGAATATTAATCTNTTGGCAGCTATTCGTTGTGGTGAGGTATACCCACCCATGTTGGCTCGGGCGATAGCTACGCTCGACCATATTCTCCACGGCAGATTGACTATTAATATTATNTCTTCGGANTTACCAGGAGAAAAGCGCTCTTCAGCGGAACGTTATCANCGTTCCAGAGAAGTGATCGAAATTCTTAAGCAGGCTTGGACCAAGGATCATATTTCTTTTCAGGGTGAGCATTTTAATATNGATGTAAACAATACTGACCCGGTTCGTCCCTATCAAAGTGGTGGCCCTTTGTTATATTTTGGTGGCTATTCTCCTCATGCCAAGGATCTATGTGCTGAGCATTGTGATGTCTATTTGATGTGGCCAGAAACAGAAGATAAACTGGCTGCCCATATGGAGGAACTTTCTCAGCTGGCCAGTGGTTATGGTCGCACTATTGATTATGGTTTGCGGGTTCATATGGTGGTTAGGGAAACTGAAGAAGAAGCTCGACAATGGGCCTTCCGGATGGTTTCAAAGTTGGATGATCAGTTCGGTGAAGAAATCCGTAACCGTGCTNTGGACGCTCAATCTAAAGGNGTGGCATTGCAATCGGCTAATCGAGATGAGGCTGATACTGAGGGGTTTATTGAACCACATTTGTGGACTGGTGTNGGCCGGGCTAGGTCTGGCTGCGGGGCTGCCTTGGTTGGCAATCCAGATCAAATCGTGGCTAAAATTGAGCGTTATCAGGAAATGGGTATNCGCTCTTTTATTTTTTCTGGTTATCCCCATAAACAAGAATGTGAAATGTTCGGTAAGTATGTCTTGCCTCGACTCAAAACCGTTTCGTTTCCTCAGGTTCAAAATCGAATTCCGACTGAGATGCCAGCCACTCCGCTTGGGGCTGGAGAGCGTCGTTAGTTTTTTATTTATTGGCTAAGTTTTTAAGGAATGAGAATGAAAAAAATATCTTTAGGGGGCTCAGGCCCTTCTTTTTCACAGATTTGTTATGGTGTATGGCGTCTTACTGATGATCCCAAACAAGCTGAGGTCGCTGCGGCCTTAAAGAAGATAGAAACCTGTTTGGAAATGGGCATTACCACCTTCGANCATGCTGATATATATGGTGACTATAGTTGTGANGCATTATTCGGCAAAGCTTTGGCNGAACAGCCGCATTTGCGGGATAGCATGCAGCTGGTGACCAAAGCGGGCATNAAATTGATNTCAGCCAANCGTCCGGATCACAAAATCAAGTCATATGATACGGGGGCNGAACACNTNACAAGTTCTCTCGAGTGTTCTCTTAAGCTATTGAATGTAGAACAAGTGGATCTCTTCCTCATCCATCGTCCTGATCCTTTTATGGATGTGGATGCTACTGCAGCTGCACTAAATAAGCTGGTCAAGTCCGGTAAAACCAAGTTTATCGGTGTTTCCAATTTCACCCCTTCTCAGTTTGAGCTGTTGGATTCACGAATGGATCAACCGCTAGTTACTAATCAGATTGAACTGAGTTGCCTTAATATGAATGCATTGAATGACGGTACTCTTGATCAGGCAATGCGCTTGAAGCGAGCTCCGATGGCTTGGTCGCCTTTGGGTGGAGGACGACTATTTCAAAAAAATGATCCGCTAGCTGNTCCTGTGCAAAAAGTGCTTCAAGAAATTGGCGCCAAATATGATGCCGATATTGCACAAATGGCTTTGGCTTGGTTGCTGAATCATCCAGCCAGAATTATCCCGATTATTGGCAGTAATAATATCGAGCGGATTTGTTCCATGGCGAAGTCGACTGAAATCGTGTTAACGCGCGAAGAATGGTTTGAAATATGGCAGGCTGCAGCAGGGCATGAGGTGCCATGAATTATATCTGAAAAACCCAGAAGTNNTAACAAGAGGGGCGTAAAATGTATGGTTTTAAAGAGGTTGTAAGAGTTNTATTCGCAGTCAGTCTTCTTGCCTTTAGTGGCATGGCTATGGCAAAGCAATTCACGGGTCAGACTTTGAAGGTTTTAAGCTTTCGGGATAATCACTCGGATGCNGTCTTAAAGTCTCTTAAGGAGTTTGAAGCCTTAACCGGTGCNAAAGTGAAGTTGGATTTGATTGCTTCCAATACGGTGGCTACCAAAACTATGACAGATCAGATGGCTGGTGGTAGTTATGATTTGTATACAGTTGATGAGCCCTTTATTCCGCAGCTGTCGCCGTTTTTCGTTCCCTTGGATAAATGGCCTAAGACTAAGCTCGTAGCAGCGAAGGAATTAGGTCTGGATAAATATCTGCCAGCAGCGGTGGCTGGTACCCAGTTTCAGGGCAAGCATTGGGGCTTACCGGTTAACTCTAATGTCTATTTATATATCTATAGGCGTGACTTGTTTGAAAACCCTGAAGAGAAAAAGGCTTTCAAGAAGAAGTATGGCTATGAGTTAAATGTCCCGAAAACAGTGAGAGAGTTTAAGGATGTAGCGTCTTTCTTTACCCGTCCTCCGAAGCTTTATGGTTTTGCCCCATTTACTAAGAAATCAGAAGGCACCACAGTGGAGGCTATATGGGCTCTTGGTACTTTTGGAGTCAAGTTGTTTGACGACGATCTAAATGTTGTGATGGATAAAAAGAAGGCCACTGAAGCTTTTCAATTTTATATTGATATGATGGCTTATGCTCCCAAAGGATCTAAGTCTTGGCATCATAGTGAGAGAATGGCCGCCTATCGTAAGGGTAAGTTGGTTCAGATTATGACTTGGCCAGGCTTTTTAAAAGGGCTTGAAGATCCAAGAAAATCACGAGTGGTGGGGCTTAGTCAGTGGGGTGTGCCGCCGGCAGCAGCAGTAGGGCAACCGGCGCCAGTTGCTGGTACCTGGGCTTTATCTATACCCAAATCATCTAAGAATAAAGCTCTGGCGGCTACTTTTGCTCGATGGTGGGGATCATATACCTTTGGAAAAACACTTGTTCCAGCAGGTATGAATCCTGCGAGACGAGATTTGTTGACAGATCCATCTCTGGTGAAGGGCAATCCATGGTTTGCAGGCATTATGGCCAACTTTGAACAAGCCGTGGTCCGCCCGCGTTTTCCAGAATACCGCAAGGTATCTGATCGTATTTCTGTTCATTTTACTAATTGCGTTGTGGGTCGGGATACTCCAGCTCAGGCAGTCGATAAACTCTATAAAGATCTGACTTCTCTGACTGAGGCGATTCGAGCGAAGCAAACTCATTAATAGGAGTCCTATGAGTACCTCTCACAGGAAACGTCATGTGCTGGCCTTTCTAGGGCCGGCAGGATTATTGCTGCTAGGTATTTTGGTTTTTCCCATTATATATAGCTTTTCTTTATCGCTGCACGCAGCAGATGGTGCCAGCTGGTTTGCTGGTACCAGCCAGTTTGTGGGGTTGGCGAATTATACCGATCTCATGATGGATCAATCCTTTATCCAGTCTATCTGGCTGCTTCTAGTTTATATCGTTATCACTACTGTGGTGGAGCTCTTGATCGCTCTAATTCTGGCGATTTTTTTGGACCAAGTATTGGTGGTTCCAGCCTGGATGCGCACCTTTTTGATTTTGCCTATGTTTGTTTTACCGGTGGTTTCTGGATTGACCTTTCGATATCTCTTTGACCCAGACGGAGGCATTCTGGGTACCATGTTTTATTGGTTTGACCTAGAGGCTCCTGACTTGCTGGGAGATCCTATTGGTGCTTTTGCTGTCGTTGTTTTCCAGGATATCTGGCGGATGTGGCCTTTCTTATTTATTATCGTTTTTGCAGGTCTAAAGAGCTTGCCGCGGGATACAATAGAGGCGGTAAAGATGGATGGTGCTAATCTATGGCAGACCTGTCGATTCGTGATTTTGCCTGGATTAAGAGGGACGATCGTGGTTGCTGTGCTGTTAAAGGTGATCGAATCTTTAAAGGCATTTACCGAGATCTATGTGATGACTGGAGGCGGCCCAGGGGAATCAACGACTATTTTATCTATGTATATCATTAAGCAGATTACCGATTTTTCTCAGTACGGTTATGGCTCAGCTGCCAGTACCCTGCTGCTTGTAGCGGGAGTTATATTGACTTTGTTGCTAGGTTTTTACTCTTCTCGCCAACAGCAGACTGTTGGAGATGCATAAATTATGATTCATGATAAGGCTGACTCTATGGTCAATGATCTTACAACTGGACAAAGCAGAACATTCTCTTTTTTGGGCAATTGGCGTTGGCGGTATCGCTATCTGCTTTGGATTCCTTTTCTTCTGGTGCTTCTGGTGCAGCTATTTCCGATTTGGGTCATAGGTTTAACGAGTTTTAAAACTCCATTAGCTTTGCTGGATGATGGCGGGGCGCTCAATCTGGATGGCCTTTTTTTGGGAAACTATCAGCGGGTGATTTTTGAAGATGGTCTTTGGCAATACGTTGAAGCATCCTTAATTATTGCGATGGCTTCGACTTTTCTTTCTGTATTTGCGGGTGGGCTAGCCGCATACCCCCTGGCCCGCTATCGGTTTAGGGGCAGAAAACCTCTGGCTTTGGGTATTTTGTGTTCCAGGATGGTGCCTCCAGTTGCTCTGGCGCTACCGGCTTTCCTGCTACTGAGAACATTTGGCGCAGTTGATCATTACTGGGGGTTAATTTTAGCTCACACTACTTTTAATTTGCCTTTCGCCATCTGGCTGTTGATTCCTTTTTTTGAGATCCTCCCGGCTGATTTTGAAGATGCAGCTGTTATGGACGGTTTGAATGCTTGGCAAACGTTCCGGTTAATTTTTCTGCCTTTAGCCCTTCCAGGTATTGTTGTCGCCAGTATTTTTTGTTTTTTAATGTCATGGAATGATTTTTTATATTCTCTCATCCTTGCTGGGTCTGATACCAGAACAGCACCTTTGGCAATCAACGCCTATATGACCTCTGATCAGATTGAGTGGGGAGCAATGACCGCATCGTCTATGCTGGTGTTGGTACCGGTGTTTTTGTTATGCCGTCACTTACAAAATTACCTGGTAAATGGCTTGACTGCTGGTGGTGTTAAGGGTTGAAAAAAGTATTGTTAGATTTTAAGGAGTGATGGTCTTGGCTGAAATATGTCTGCAAAATACGATGAAATCTTTCGGGAAAACTAAAGTTCTTGAGCCCCTAGATTTGACTGTAAAGAATGGTGAGTTTTTGGTTCTGGTTGGGCCGTCTGGTTGCGGCAAGAGTACTTTGTTGCGGTTAATAGCTGGCCTTGAACAACCGAGCGGTGGCGACATTCTGATCGAGGGTCGGAGCGCATTGGGGATTGAGCCTAAGAACCGTAATCTTGCCATGGTCTTTCAGTCATATGCTTTATATCCTCATATGACGGTAGCTGAAAATATGGGGTTGGCTCTAAAAATAAAAAAANTGAACTCAAAAGAAATTGAGAAGGAGGTATCCCGGGTTGCCNCTATTCTTGGGCTAGGCCAGTTGTTGGATCGTAAGCCAGGAGCATTGTCTGGNGGGCAGCGGCAAAGAGTTGCCATGGGGCGGGCGATTGTGNGGAAGCCAAGAGCATTTTTGTTTGATGAACCTCTGAGTAATCTGGATGCTTCGCTACGTCTAAAAGTCAGGACTGAAATAAAAAAGTTGCATCAAAGCTTGGGAACGACGACTATATATGTAACCCANGATCAAACAGAAGCGATGACCTTAGCTGATCGCATTGTTGTGATGAATGCNGGGGTGATTCAACAATTGGGGACTCCAATGGAAATCTTTAATCAACCAGCTAATGAGTTTGTTGCGGGNTTTATGGGNTCGCCAAAGATGAATTTTCTCAATATCAATGAAACCTCCGAAGGNCGATTGATTTGGGATAATGGCGTTGAGATTGCTGNTCCCTTAGCCGATGCTTTGGCNAAAGGAATGACNAGCTCNTTGAGNCTTGGTATTCGACCGGAACATATTAATCTTGAGCCTGCTGCTGACCGTATNCTGCTNGGCCAGGGNAGAATTATTGTCAAAGAGCCATTGGGTACNGAAGTACTCTTGGAAATTGAATTTCAGGGGCAGGAACTGACTCTGAAGACTCCTTGGCGCGATTCTTTCATGGAAAACCAGAANCTTGATTTNCATGTTTCNTGGGAACANCTNCACTTTTTTGATGGTGAAATGGGAGAGGCGATATCGCCAGTGAGTATTCATCATCANCACTAAGGGTTGTNTATGAGNACTTTAGCTCNTATTTATCTGTTCNTNGCACTNCTCGGAGCAGGTGATCTTCAGGCTGACGGCGTCTATCAATATAAAAAAGCTTCTCGAGATGGCATTGGTAAATTTTATTTTGGTAGAGAAATTGCCAATGTCATGGGTTTNTCCGGTGCAGCTTGGTTAGATCGCAGNAGCCGCGAACAGGAAGAGAAACTNAGTCTGCTGATCAAGAACCTTGGGATAAAAAAGGGNATGATCATAGCNGATGTNGGAGCNGGTAGCGGGCGGTTAACTATGCCAATGGCAAAGTTAACGGGACCAAAGGGCAAGGTTTATGCNGTCGATATTCAACAGGAAATGCTTACCCTGATTAAGGGNAAGGCAAAAAAANTGCGNTTGAAAAATGTCATTCCAGTGAANGCTACGGAGAAAAAAACACAGTTACCAAAGGGCAAAGTTGATCTAGCCATTNTAGTCGANGTCTATCATGAGTTNTCTTGGCCGATGGAAGTGATGCTTAACTTNAGTCGTTCTATGNCAAAGGGTGGANTGGTTGTATTAGTTGAGTATCGTGGAGAAGATAAAAAATTAAGAATTAAGCCANTACATAAGATGACTCAGGTCCANGTGCGNAAAGAAATGTCTTCACGGGACTTTGGNTTAAAGTACTTGAAGACNGTAAATGTGCTGCCNNGNCAGCACATGATCTTTTTTAAGAAGATTTAGTTTCCTANTTTTTCGAATAAAAATGAGTACTCCATNGCAGTTACATGAGCTATTTGTGAAGACTCAGTNCCAGCCCCATGNCCTCCTTCAAAGTTTTCAAAATAGAGGACATCGTGATCATAGCTGAGCATTTTAGCAGCCATTTTTCTTGCATGGCCAGGATGAACTCTATCGTCAAGNGTTGAGGTAGTAAATAGNGTTGNNGGATAAGCTGTAGNCTTTTTTACATTTTGATAAGGTGAGTANTTTCTAATAAANTCCCACTCNTCATNATTATCNGGGTTGCCATANTCAGCCATCCAGCTGGCNCCNGCGAGAAGCTTATGATAGCGTTTCATATCCAACAGGGGTACTTGACAAACAATNGCTTTATAGAGANTTGGGTACAATACCATGCTTGCACCAACCAACAGTCCGCCATTACTTCCTCCCATAATCCCAATGTGATCTNCAGAAGAAGTNTTATTTTCAATCAGCGCTTTGGCTACTGCNGCGAAATCTTCGAACGCTTTAGTTCGATTTTGTTTTAATGCNGCCTGGTGCCATGCGGGGCCAAATTCTCCNCCTCCNCGAATGTTTGCAATNANGAAGACNCCGCCTAGTTCGAGCCATTTGCCTCTGCTGACTGAATATGANGGGGTTAGCGAGACTTCGAANCCGCCGTAACCNTAGATGATAGTTGGGTTGAGGCTGTTGTANGCGATGTTTTTTGANCGTAGTACGAAATATGGTATTTTCGTGCCGTCTTGTGATTCAGCCCACAGTTGTTCAACAGTAAGNTGGCTNGCATCAAAATCNTCTGGCATTGATTGAATGGCAATATGATCAGTTGCATCTGAAACGTANTATAGGNTGGTTGGTTGCAGAAAACTTTCATAGGTGTACCAGAAATCATTACGATATTTGCAAATACCATAGAGATTGATATTACCAAGNTTAGGAGTNTTATTNATTTGGCTTNCTGCCCAGTCGCTGTTTCCATCTAGTTTTAACTTCAATAAACGGCTTTGGACATTTTCTGTNAGGTTAATGACGATTTGATTCTTNCAAATAGCCACTTGTTCGATAGNAGCNCTGTTGGATGGTTCNAAAATCAGGACTGGCTTTAAGTTATTATTCTTTAGTTGATTNAGTTCAAAGCCGACCAGTGATCCTTGATTAAAAGTTTGCTGATCTATTTCTAGCTTAGATCTCAGTCTGACAATGATNTGTCCTTGGTAGATNCCTTGCAAAATAACTGATTTNGGCAGGTTTAGATTGATTAACCTATTGTTCTCATAGAGTAACCAAGTTCCTGTGTAGAAATCGNGGGTTTGACTNATTATAAGATGTTGATGNNCNNCATCCTCNAATACTTGNGNGCTAACTGACATATCAGTTTGGTTAGCCTCGAAAATAGTGGTGGCTTCTTCAATGCAGTTATTTCTTTTTAATCTTTTTATAATNCGNGGNTAGCCNGAATCGGTTCTCTCCGCAGGAGAAATGGCTGTACCNACCCACACCTCATCTNGNTTGATCCAGGTTATATTGCTTTTACTTTCTGGCAGATAAAACCCGNTCTNTATAAATTNCAGNGTTGTAAGGTCAAANTCGCGGATTTCGGANGCNTCTTTACCNCCATCAGAGAGATAAACTAAAAAACGGTCGGGCAATAGATTGGATCGGGCAATACCTTTATAAACCCAGGATTTACCCTCTTTTTTACCGAGCTGGTCGATATCAATGACAGTTTCCCAATTTGATTGATTCGCAGTCATTTGCTGGTAACTACACCGCCGTAATATGCCTCGGCGATTTTCTTTGTCTGTCCAAAAATTATAAATCTTATCTTCGTGGATGAAATGCGGGGCTGTTACTTTTTTGTTCGAATCTAGCCTTTGTAAAGTGGATTCGTAAATTGTTGTATAAGTTTGGCTTTGAGTTAGCTTCGATTCTGATTTTTTATTTTCTTTCTTTACCCAGCCAAGAGATCTCTCGGATTGAATTTCTTCGAGCCATTGATAAGGATCGTTTTGATTATCTCTAGTGTGTGTCATTTGTGATATCTCGTTATAGTCATGAGGTCTTAAATGATTTAGTGTATGATATACAGGAGGGTAGGGCTGCAGCTTAAGAATGTCCACTTAATAAAGCGACAGAAATAATTCTCTGTCGCTTTAAAGTAGTTTAATTTTACTCTGGTGTAGGTGCACCAAAAAATTCATTGATCGGGTTTCGTTTGCTTCTTTCTGTTCCCGATCTGGAATCAGCTTCTGATTCTAGACTTGATTCTGTTCTTGAATCTTTTCTTGGCTTTTTTCCTTCAGAAGGAGCTTTTATGCGAACAGAACCTCCTACTGAAAACGCAGGACTTGCAATTATTAGCCCCCATAAAATTAACGTTAGTTTTTTCATGCTAGTCCTCATTCGTGTAGGGTGATTCTTTTAATTCGTAAATCATTCCGCCGTATATAGCGGTTCGCTTTCCTGGTGAGCTCGAAACGATTTGTTTGGCGCGCTCAATATAATTTTTTTGCAGTTCCCAAAGAGCCTGATATCCTTCGTCATTGACGCCTTCTGCATACCAATCAAGCCCAAACTTATCATGTTTTGGGATCTCCGAGAACATTTTCAGACTTCTGTCTAGGGCTCGTGTCAATAGGTTTATGTCCAGAATGACGTCCCTTGAACAGATGATTTTATCGTGTTCCTCGAGAAGAATACCATGGCTGATTAATTTGTCGACAATATGTTGACCCTGTAGACCGAAATTTTCCTTTATAGCAGATCTAGTGATGCCACTTTTACGTGCTGCGAGGCAGAATATGGAAAAAGAGGTGTTATCAGTAAACGCTCGACTAAGCTCGTTACCTTGGTAAGTTTTTTTCGTACTTGATTCATCCAGGTCGTTGTAATGCCCAATATCTGGAAAATGATTTTTTAGGATGCCAATAAAACCACTCGGTTCTGTGACCTGTAGAATATTGTAGGCTGTTTCATAAGTTGGGTTTTGCTGAAGTTTTAGGATTCGGCTAATTGTATTATGTGAAACCCCTGACCTTCGCGATAATGACTGACGGGTTCTAGTATTTCTAGCCAGAATGTATCCTTCAATCGAGCTTTTTAGTTCAGTCATCAAACTTAGGTTCATGATTCCTCCCGCAATTGATTTGCCTTTTGATTATCTGAAAAGCGGACTTTCATTAAAAATCAGTTTTCAAAATTATTCATGAAACGATTGAACGTAATCCTTGTGAGGTTTTTCTTTACCCGTTCAATCCATTCGGTATTAGGTAATGACATTCTCACGACTATCACAATTTTCTAGGTGATGTAAATTAAAAGACTGTATTTTTCGTTAAAAAAATAATCACTTTGATAAAAAGGTTTAGTCTAATGATGGTATAACGCTGATAACCTATTAAAAACTTTCTATATTTATTCTTAGTAGAAAAAAAAAGATGTTCTGCAATATTTCTTTAAAGAAGTTGTCTTTAACATGGAGAGTAGTTTTCAAACTAACGTTCCATCTATTTTTATAGTGTATATATAGTGTGTGCAACTTTTGTGTTTTTGTTTTCAACACGATTTTTTAGAAGATATAGGTCGGCATTGTGCTGTGAATTTTAAATCAAATCATTCTTTTCTTAATGCCTATAAAAATAGAAGATATGTGTTCTATTCGATCTCAGTAACTATCGTTGTTACTTGGTGTGTGAATATTAAGTTCGTAAATATAGACAGTAGTGAAGTTGGGTAGAGACGAAAAAAATCTATTTATGCTGATTTTGGAAGCTTTTCAGAGATAGGAGCAGGTAACCAACAAATCCTACAATTTGTTTCAGCCGTAATCAAGTTTCGATCCTTTGGTACCCGTAATAAAGCTGGAGCTTTATAGGACTCATCGTTGATAGTAATTTCTCCATCTACTAATGTAAGCCATTCAGCAAAATCAGGAGTATTAATTTCACCCGGACGGTGTAGTGAAGATTCTCGGGTGGCAAACCATTTACGTCTTTCAAACAGGTTGATTTTTCTGAGGGTTGTGTGATCTGCCAAGCATTGTTTTATCGTATATGTTTCTAATGTTGCCCATACTGCTGATTGAAAATTAGGAACCAGAGCCATAATTCTATCGAAATTTTCATAGTCGAACCGAATCAAAGTACAGTCGGTATATGTATATGCTGAAGCTTTTCTTTTATCATTAACTAGAAAACCTACTTCCCCGAAAAAATCACCAGCGGTTAATGTCTTGACTAAGATATCGTTCACGGCTCCCTGGATTAAAATATCGATTTGTCCTTCAATTACAAAATATAGAGATCTGTCGTAATCACCTTGGTGAATCATATATTCATTGGCATTAACTTTGGTTATGGTGGTTAGCTCTATCAAGGCTTCAATAGTTGCGGGTGGAAGATCTTTTATACTAGGTATTTGTTTTAGCTGTTCAGCTGTTGGTACATAAGTTATTTCGGATTTAGCGGCTTTAACCTTCCATCCATTGTAAATAAGCAACAAAGCCAAAATTACTAAAATCAAAAATATAGCTGCAGTTATCATTCAACCTCCCGACTTATAATATCGGCATGTCGCTAAATCAAAACAGTTAATCCATATAAACCATTTATGACTTTTCAGTAAATATTCTGTTTTTTAGTTTATGCAGTTGGCTATTTTGTGGACAGATATTTTGAATGGGGTAGCTTGATTATGTCTTTACGACAATAAACTACTGTTATTAATTGCTATTTAGAATCAAGCTCAGATTATTGCTGATCAATACTTCTGATGCCTGAAGTCCATATTTTCTCGGCAAAAGGTGTTTGCAGAACTAAGATAGTGCGATGAAACCATTTTTTCTTACTCACTACTTCTGCCTTCCAGCCTTGGCCGGTTTTATCTTTAAAGGCAACGATTTGTCCCGTTTTTAATGGTGCCGCAGGGGGTTTATCTGCAGTTACATATAACAAGTTTCTTTTCTGACTAACTATATGAAAATTGGCTTCCCAGGCGAATAGACTGCTGGTTGATGCCTCTAAGATTAAGATGAGTAGGTATATCAATATAACCTCCTTTAATTGATATCCAAACTATAGAGTGCATAGTGTATGCCAATAATAGACATCTAGCTTTTTAATGATTATCAAGGTTATTTGTATAAAAATCATGAATCATCTTTAATTATATTATATTTCTTAAAATAGTTTTAAAATCTATTAAAATAATAGGTCCATTATTTCAGGTGATTACCAGCTTTTTGGTGCAAGCAGACGGAGAAAAAAAAGTTTTAAGCCTATGAAATTGAAGATTAATAATGTGCCGACAACAGCTGGTTCGCGTCGCGACCAGCAAACTTTGCAATATGTACGCTAATATGTCATCTTTCAATGTGAGGAACCACAGGTTCCGGATGCGGTTTATGGCGAAATTTTTCTGACGAAACCCTGGGCTCTGCGTTTGTATTATTCTGCAGTTTTATTTTCTGGGTTCACTTAATAAAATAGTTGTATTGGCAATTAACTTGAAAGGTACTCTGATGGCTTTATGGAATGTTGGAAAAAGGAAGGGAGCTTTGGCTATACTTTCCTGTTTCTGTATAGGGGCTGCAAGCTATGCTGCCGATCAAGTAACTGAAGCGGTAAATGAGCAAGCCAAAACTGTGACTCAGAATCGCAAGTCACAAAAGAAAGTGGATACTCTAGTCGACCAGACTAGTGACATGCTTACTAACTTTAGAATGACTGTTCAAGCAACTGAAAGTCAGAAAATATATAATGATCAGCTCGCCAAATTGATTACTTCTCAGAAGGAAGAGTCAGTCTCTATTGCCGAGCAAATTAACAATATCGAAGTTACTAATAAGGAAGTAGTTCCTTTAATGTTAAAGATGATTGCTGCGATGAAACAATTTGTTGAATTAGATGTGCCTTTTTTACTGGAAGAACGCAGAAATAGGGTAGCTTCTCTCGAAAAAATGATGAATCGGGCTGACGTTTCGACATCTGAAAAATTTCGTCGTGTCTTGGAGGCTTATCAAATAGAAAATGAATATGGACGTTCTATTGAAGCTTGGTCTGGAGATGTTGTCTTAGAAAGTGGATCGCGGACTGTTGATTTTCTTCGTATCGGTCGCATGATTTTGATCTGGCAGACTTTGGATGGGAAGATAGCTCAGATATGGGATCAGAAAAATAAAAAGTGGAATGAATTACCAGACTCTTATCGATCTACTATTAAGCAGGGACTCAAAATTGCTCGAAGGCAAGCAGCTCCTGATTTACTGAAATTGCCGATTCCAGCTGCGGAGGCTAAATAATGAATTACAAGAATCTATCAGCAATGACCTTGGTTATGTCTTTATTCTTCTGTTATACGCTATCTGCTGAAGAGAAAAAAGGCTCCGATTTTGCAAAAGGGCCTCAAACATTGGATGAGCTCTTACTTAAGGTGAAAGCCGACCAGAAACTAGACCAGCAGGTAAATGTCGAGAGAGAAAAGAATTTTATAGCGGCTAAGGATAAGCAGGCTGCCATGCTATCCCAGGCCAAGAAGGAACTTGCTGCTGCCAGGAAACGTGGCGAACAGCTGAAGGCTGAGTTCGATAAAAATGAAAAGAAATTGTCAGATCTTGAAGCCAAATTAGCCTTGACCGTTGGCACATTGGGCGAATTGTTTGGAGTCGTAAGACAAGTTGCTGGTGATACCAAAGGTCAGTTTCAAAACTCGATTGTCACTTCTGAGATGCCGGAAAGAACAAAGTTTGTGGCTGATTTAGCGACGCGTAAGGAACTTCCAGCTATTACTGATTTAGAGAAGCTCTGGCTTCAGTTGTTTACCGAGATGACTGAGTCTGGAAAGGTAAAATCCTTTGATTCTAAGGTCACTTTGGGTGACGGCTCTGAAGTGGCAGCGAAAGTCACGAGAGTTGGGGTGTTTAACTTAGTCTCTGAGGGACAATATCTTAACTATAATAGCGAATCAGGAAAAATGATTGCTTTAAGTCGTCAGCCTCAAGGTCGCTGGCTAAGCCTGATAGAAGATTTTCAAGAAGCGGAAGCCGGAGAATTATCTGCACTTGGTATTGATCCATCTCGAGGTACGATCCTTAACCTTTTGGTTCAGGCTCCAGGACTCTTGGAACGGATTAATCAGGGGGGGCTTGTTGGTTACGTAATTTTATCGGTATTACTCATTGGGGTGTTACTTAGCGGTGAAAGATTAGTTTTCTTGCTGCGTTTATCACAAAAGGTCAAAGAACAAATGCGCAATAAAGTGCCTGACCCGTCTAATCCCCTAGGCTTAATTTATAAGTCCTTTGAAGAGAATAAGCACTTAAACACTGAAAGCTTAGAATTAAAAGTTGAAGAAGCTGTTATGAAGGGTACATCTAGTCTTGAACGCGGTTTGGGAACGATTAAGATATTGTCTGGAGTAGCTCCGTTGCTAGGTCTTTTGGGGACGGTAACAGGTATGATTGTCACTTTTCAATCGATTACTTTATTTGGAGCCGGAGACCCAAAGCTTATGGCTGGTGGTATTTCCCAGGCTCTTGTAACCACTGTTCTTGGGTTAGTAGCTGCAATACCATTAATTCTTTTGCATAGCGTCGTGTCTGGTCGCAGTAAGGTTATTACGGAAATTCTTGAAGAACAAAGCATTGGACTAATGGCTCTTAGGGTTGAGCAGGAGGAAAAGTAATGGGCTTTGTTCTAGAGTTTTGGGAAACTATCCGTGATTTTCTGGAATCCGGAGGCGAGGTGTTGTTGCTTATTATGGCGACTACTTTTATCCTCTGGACGCTCATTCTAGAACGTTACTGGTATTTTCGTAAAGTGTACCCTGCAGAAAAAGCAGCCATTATTAGCAAGTGGATGTCTCGTTCTGATCGTACGTCATGGAATGCACATCGCATTCGAGAGTCCATGATTTCTGATGCCAGCATCAAGTTAAAACACTCAATAGGCTTTATAAAAACTTTAGTAGCAGTTTGCCCTCTTTTGGGTCTGATGGGAACAGTTACCGGGATGATTAGCGTTTTTGATGTGATGGCTGTGACCGGCACAGGCAATGCCAGGCTGATGGCCTCCGGTATTACTTTGGCTACAGTGCCAACTATGGCGGGTATGGTTGCATCTCTGTCAGGTCTTTACTTCGGTGCTCGTTTAGAAAAGTTGAGTCTATATGCGAAAGATCAATTGTCTGAAAATCTTCCTGCGAATTAAGAGGTAGTTAAAGTGAGAAAAAGATTTAAAAAGAAAGCTGCAGAAGAAGCTGGGATTGATATGACGCCTATGCTGGATATCGTTTTTATCCTTTTGATCTTCTTTATCGTAACCACCTCCTTTGTTAAGGAATCAGGTATCGATGTTAATCGTCCTTCTGCAGCTACGGCTGAGAAAAAGGAAAGAGCAAATATTCTAATAGGTATTAATGAAACCGGCGAAATTTGGATTCAAAAGCGTCGTGTTGATGTGCGTTCTGTTCGGGCTAATATTGAAAAGCTTCATGCAGAAAACCCAGAAGGATCAGTTGTAATTCAATCTGATAAGGCAGCCAAGACGGGTATATTGATCCAGGTTATGGACCAGGTAAGGCTTGCCGGGGTAACTAACGTTTCTATAGCAGCAAAAATGGCGGAATAATCTATGCGATATCTATTAGCAATAGCTGCATCTATGTTTGTGACCTTAGGCATATTCTTTTTTATGTCTAGTCTGATCAAACACAGCGGAAAAAAGACAAGCCAAATTGATAATGGACCATTGGTTGAATTTATTCGAAATTCTAAACAGCAGGAAACCAAAACCAGAAGCCGGAAATTGCCAAAGAAGCCCCCACCGCCAGAAGAGGCTCCTGCCGTTCCAAAGATGTCAGTGGCTAGTAATGATAAGCCCCAAGCTGAACAGTTAAATATGCCAGCTCCTAGTCTGGATGCCGGGCTCAAAGGAGGAATTGGTCCATATTTGGGTAAAGGAGGTGGTGGATCAAATAGCAGAGCGGCGATGCCTATCGTCAGAATCGAACCTCAGTACCCAAGGAAAGCGGCTATGCGTGGGATAGAGGGTTTCGTTACGGTTAATTTTTTAGTGACTGAAAGTGGTTCTATTTCCGAGATAAAAATTGTTAATGCCAAACCACCACGGATATTTAATCGTGCTGCAAAAAAGGCTGTTTCTCGTTGGAAGTACAAACCTAAATTAATGGATGGTAAGCCTGTGGCTTATAAACAGTCTACGACACTTGATTTTAAGCTAGAGAATTAAGCGAGGTATCTTGATGTATCAGAGATATAAATATTATTTTCTTACCTGCATGTTGCTCATGTTAGGTTTTGTGGCCGAGATTGCTATTGCCGAGTCGAATCAATCATCGGTAGCTGTTGTTTTGGGACGTAAGGCTCAGTCTGTGACTGGTGGTAGTGCCGGTAACCTTCCTGAAAGGATTTACAACAAGTTAGCTAAGGCTCAAAAATACCTTGCTGCCGATAAGTATGACGATGCATTAAGAATATTGAAAAAGCTTGAGAAGTCACAACAACGTAGACCTGCAGCTTTAGCACAAGTTTTGCAAACTCAGGGTTATGTCTATGCGCAAATGGAAAATTTTAAAGACGCTGACACAGCATTAGATCAGGCTATTAAGCTAAACAAACTACCAATGCAGCCAACTCTGAGGACCATGTATACCCGGGCACAGGTTTTGGTTGCTGCCGGTCGTTATCAAGACGCTGTACCCATTGTTCAGGATGTTATTTTTAGTAGTCCGACTCCCAAGCCCGAGCATTACTTCTTCCTGGCTCAGGTTCTTGCCCAGCTGAAGGAAGAGAAAACAGCGATCATTATGGCTGAAACAGCCCTAGAACTAGCAGAAAGCCCCAAAGAGAATTGGCTGCAGCTGTTAGTTGCTTTGTATTATGAATCTAAATTATTCGAAAAGTCGGCGGTGGCTTTAGAAAAACTAGTGACCTTGAGGCCCAACAAAATCAAGTATTGGCGTCAATTGTCTGGTGTTTATATAAATCTCGATCAGAGTGACAAAGCTTTATCATCTTTAGAAGTTGCTTATAAGCAGGGCGTTCTTAAAGAGGAAAGAGAATTGCTGCAGTTGGCTCGCTTATCTATGTTCCGTAAGGTTCCTTATAAGGCAGGAAATTATTTAAATAAGGCATTTAAAGAAGGTTTGATTAAGAAAACCCAGAAAAATTATGAACTAGAAGCTAATGCCTGGATCCAGGCGCAGGAATTAAAGCGAGCTCAGGAGGCTTTGGCCCTAGCAGCTCCCTTGTCAAAAAATGGAGAAGTTTTCATGCGGCAAGGTCAGCTTTATTTAGCTCAGGACAAATGGTCGTTAGGTGAGATCGCTATCGATAAAGCGCTGAAAAAAGGTGGTATCAAGAAACCAGGTTTAGCATGGTTGACCCTTGGCATTGCTAAGTATCAATCTAAGAAATTTAAGGGTGCTGCCAACGCTTTCCAAAAAGCTGTAGCTTACGAGGCATATAAAAAGCAGGCAATTGACTGGTTAAATCATTTAAAAGACCCGGCACACCGGATTTAGCTCTGTCATACTATTGAGAAGGTTATGACGGGCAGCTTAATCTTCTTTAGGTAGTGCCTCAAACCTCATGGTATCCCGATTTTTGCTTACTTTATCAGCTTCAAATATTTGACCATTCATAGTGATATATACTCCCTGAGGCAAGCATTGTACGGCAGCGATAGCGCAGCCTATATTAAAGCTGGCATCAGAGTTTTTAATTTTTGCAGGTTCCATAGCTCCAGTGAAGACGATTGTTTTGTCGGATATACCTGAAAGTTTTGCTGCACTTTGGGTCATAGTATCGGTGCCATGGGTTATGATGACTCTTTTTTCAGGAATCTTAGATATGATTTCTTGCAGCTGATCTCGATCTTGTTCAGTAATTTCCAGGCTGTCTTTTTTCAGTACCGAGATGAGGCGCCAGTTCAGGTCGGCATTTGAATTCTTTAGTACCTCTTTAATCTGAGGGTCGCCTACTTGAAATTCGCTAAGTGAGTCGAAGTAAATTTTGTCAATGGTACCGCCGGTGGTTACCACGCAGATTCGATGTTCCATGATTAGCCTTTTCTCTGGTCTTTGTAGGTTCTTAGCCTTGTGATTTTTCTCATTAGTGTTGCTAGGTCTGCTGCAGGTCAAAAATGAGATATTACTATATGGCATATTTAGCAGAAGGTTTTCTACTGGTAAATGGAAAGTTGAAATTCCCTCAAGTCTATTGGCTTGTTGTGTGGAATAGAAAGTTTCCTGTGCCAAAAATGGGGTTCGTTCTCTCATCTAATTATTAACATAAAATCAATATGTTATATATTTGTAAGTGACTGTTATGCTGAATGATCGAAAATCGATGTGGTTAAATATGTAACCTATTGATGCCTTTTTATTGATTGGGGTTAGCCAATCACTAGATTTAGAGTAGACTTTATATACGTAAAATCAGTTAATTAAAGAAATCGAGAGCATCGATACGTTGTTTGGATTCATGGGGAGCGCAGATGAAGAGTTTTAGTAGGCTGATTGTTTTTGTTATTGTGCTCGGTATGATTGGTGCGTTTGTATTCTTTGATCTGGGCCAATATTTGAACCTCGCATCATTGAAAGAACAGAAAGAACGATTACTCGAATTTTATGAGAATGAGCCAGCTCAGGCGATTTCAATTTATTTCATCGTATACATTGTTAGCGTTGCTCTGTCCCTGCCGGGGGCCGCTATTTTAACTTTGGCTGGTGGTGCCATTTTTGGTTTTGTGACTGGAACAATCATAGTCTCTTTTGCCAGCACTATAGGAGCGACTCTGGCTTTGTTAGTAGCTCGCTTTTTGATGCGTGAAAGTGTCCAATCTAAATTCGGTGATCGTTTGAAAGTGATTAACGATGGCATAGAAAAAGAAGGGGCATATTATCTTTTCACCCTGCGGTTGATTCCTCTCGTCCCATTTTTTGTTGTCAATTTAGTGATGGGCTTAACCCCTATATCTGCTGTTAAGTTTTTCTTTGTCAGTCAGATAGGGATGCTGGGTGGTACTCTGGTCTATGTTAATGCCGGGACTCAACTTTCTCAGTTAGATTCACTGTCAGGTATCTTTTCTCCTAACATAATTCTTTCATTTGCGGCCTTGGGCATTCTTCCTCTTGCATCTAAATGGGTTGTGGAAAGTATAAAAAAGAAGAAAATTTATCGTCCCTGGCAAAAGCCAGATCATTTTCAATATAATGTTTTGGTGATTGGCGCAGGAGCAGCAGGTTTAGTAACTTCCTTGATTGCTGCTACTATTAAGGCAAAAGTCGGACTTATTGAAAAAGATAAGATGGGGGGAGATTGTCTCAATACAGGATGTGTCCCTTCTAAAGCCTTAATACAATCTGCAAAATTGGTTGCTTTATCAAGGCGTGCTACAGAATTTGGTTTTAAATCCATGAACATCGATTTTGAATTTTCGGATTTGATGAAGCGGGTTTCTAACGTCATCAAAGCCATCGAACCGAATGATTCTGTCGAAAGATATACGAGCCTTGGTGTCGATTGCATCTCAGGTCATGCAACCATAAAGAGTCCTTGGGAAATCGAGGTCGGTGGTAAGGTTTATACCACAAAAAATATTGTTCTCGCTGCGGGTGCTCGCCCATTGGTTCCCCCGTTTAATGGCTTAGATAAGATCGACTACCTCACTTCTGACAATGTCTGGAAGTTGACAGCGCAGCCGGAAACTTTATTGGTTTTGGGAGGAGGGCCTATTGGCTGTGAAATGGCTCAAGCTTTTCAAAGATTGGGAACCCAAGTTATTCAAGTGGAAATGTTGCCTAAGATATTGATGCGTGAAGATGATGATGTTAGCGACATGATCATTCATAAGCTAAAGTCAGAAGGGGTTGATATTAGAGCTAATCATAAAGCCAAAGAATTTGGTAAGGATGGTGAGCAAAAGTATCTAATATGCGAAAATAACGGTCATGATGTTAAAATCGAGTTTGATCAAGTCTTAATTGCGATTGGGCGAGAAGCTAGGGTCACAGGTTATGGTATAGAAGACATTGGCATTGAACTCACTGACCGTAAGACCATTCAGGTCAATGATTTCTTACAGACCAATTACCCCAACATCTATGTAGCCGGTGATGTTACCGGGCCGTATCAATTTACTCATGTTGCTGCGCATCAGGCTTGGTTTGCTTCTGTTAACGCATTATTTTCGCCATTTAAGAAGTTTAGAGTCGACTATCGAGTCATTCCTTGGGTAACTTTTACGGATCCAGAGATCGGAAGAGTTGGCTTGTCAGAAAAAGATGCTAAAGCAAAAAATATAGCCTACGAAGTCACGACATGGAATATCGGTGAGCTTGACCGAGCTCTGGCGGATCAAGAAGCATTTGGTTCTATTAAAGTATTGACGTCCCCAGGATCTGATAAAATCTTAGGAGCAACTATTGTTAGTGCCCATGCCGGTGAACTCCTTACCGAGTTTGTTGCAGCTATGAAGAACAATTATGGTCTTAATAAAATTTTGGGCACTATTCATGCTTATCCTACCTGGTCTGAGGCTAATAAATATGTAGCTGGGCAGTGGAAAAAAGCGAGAAAACCGGAAAAGCTATTGAGCTGGGTTGAGCGCTATCACGATTGGCGTCGGTCTTAAGAATCCTATAGGAATGTCGGGTCATGATTTCAATTTTGCATGATTTTTGACATATCCTTTTGGATGAGACACAGTTATGCCTTTATCCCCAAGTGACTGTAGTGTTCGTTGATAACTGATCCTCGACTGTAAGTAAAACTAAGATATTACTTAGTTTAGCTCCGAGTAAAGGATTATATAGAGCTTCCGATAAAATAGACTGCTGTGAGTTGTTAGGTATCCATATCAGTGTGATCCGATAACCTTTTTTACTATGGAAAGATAAAGATTTTTTCTTCTTTTTTAAAAAAATTTGTAAAATTGGACTTTTGGTCCCAAAAAAGCAAAAAATCTCTGATAGAGGCTCATGAAAGTCTGCATAATGTTGGTAACTCAGCAGCATCTATAAAGATTAACGTGGGTTTATTATCAAAAGCTATAAAATCTCATCCTTTGATGTTGCTTCCGAAGTTGAAAAGTTATCTCGATGATGGCCTGGAGGCTGGTCTTACCAAAAAGCAGGTTGCAGAGTTGATCGATTTCTTCGATGAATTTATGGTGAGCGGGCACAATTATACCGAGCGTTTAGATCAGATTCTCCAACGGTTGAAGTATCAGGTTGGTGAAATCGATGAAATTTTAGCAGTTCGATCACTCCGAGATAACAAACCTCAATCTTTAAATGAAAATATTGTATTAAATGAATGGCTGACTGAATATCTCAGAATTTTTGAGGAAACTTATCGCCTAGGCTGTTTATCCATCGAACTCTGCGATGAACCTGTTAG
>PBRN01000008.1 GCA_002725955.1 Pseudobdellovibrionaceae bacterium | reverse complement strand
GAGCTAATGAAGCCATCGCCATTGACACTATCATTCCTGCCGTAACCGGAGTGACGGCCAGCGAGGGCAATGGTCAATACACCGTCGGTGAAACTATCAATATTGAAGTGAATCTATCGGAAAATGTTACTGTCAGCGGTACCCCGCAACTCACCCTGGAAACGGGTACCACCGACGCCACTATCAATTTTGTCAGCGGCAGCGGCACATCCACCCTGGCCTTTACCTATGTGGTAGCAGCGGGAGAAGAAACTTCTGACCTGGACTATACGGCGACTAATGCTCTCGCCCTTAATGGGGGGACTATTGCTGATGTCGCCGGCAATGATCTGAATCTAACCCTGCCGGCACCAGCAGCTGCAGGATCACTGGGAATCAATAAAGATATTACCATCGACAGCATCGACCCCGTAGCCGGAGGTGGTGGGGCAATGACTTTAGCTGATACCGATTACTACAGCACCACCCTGAACTGGACCGAAGCCACCGATAATATGAGTCTGACAGGCTCCATGCACTACTCCATTTATTTTTCTACCAGCCTAACGTTCGATACGGTGACAGCTGTGGAAAACGGCAGTTTAGCAGCAGATACGCAAAATGATATCGCCACCTACCGGGTGAAAAATCTGGAACCAGACACCACCTATTACCTTAATGTGATTGCGGAAGATTTAGCAGGGAATAAAGTGGTCTACGCCAAAGCCCAGGTGAAGACCGAAGCCCTCACAAGGGTTTCGGCTGGGCTATGGACGAGTTGTCTTATCAATGGCGAAGGCCAACTCCACTGCATGGGCAGGGGCAGCTACGGTTTCGGTGATGGAACCGCTAGTCAATACATGGTACCCACTTTGGTAGATGATGGCATCGAAGCCACAAAATTCAAGGGAGTCGCTACAACAAACGGCGGTGGATGTGGTCTTAGTACCGCCGGCGAAATCTATTGCTGGGGCTTAGGCAACTCGGGCAGTATTGGTAATGACACCACTATCACCAACAACAATTCCCCCCTTGCAGTGACTCCAGCTGTAGCTCAAACCTGGCGCTATCTGGATGGTTCTGAATATTGGAATGCTTTGAATCAGGAATTTTACTGCGCTATCAGCACCGATGGGGACGGCTTTTGCTGGGGTCTTAATAATCTAAATCAATTAGGTGACAATACAGTTACCAGCAGGAGTATTCCCACACCGATACATGGTTCTCTTAAATGGCGCAATATCTCTGCAGGTGGCGTCCATGCCTGTGGCGTCACCGAGGATAATGATGGCTATTGCTGGGGACACAACAACTATAATCAACTAGGGGATAATACCGCTGTGCAAAAAGCAGTACCCACCCTTGTGGGTGGCAGCCTGCTCTCTTGGAAAAAGATTGCTGCGGGCTATATCAACTCCTGCGGCATCACCAACGCTGGAGCTGCTTACTGTTGGGGATCGGATAACAATGGCCAGCTGGGTAATGGTGGAGCAAATACCGCTAGCGCCGTACCAACAGCTGTTAGTGGCGGTCTGGTCTTCCGAGACATCGAAGCTTCCTGGGCTCATAATTGTGGTATCACCACCAGTGATATTCTCTACTGTTGGGGGTACAACGGCAGTGGTCAATTAGGGGATGGCACACTAATAGCTAAAAACACTCCTACCCAGATTATGACAGACGTTCATTCTATGGAATTGGGCTACCAAAATACTTGCGGCGTTAAGAACAATGGTACAAGCTTTTGTTGGGGGAACGATGTTTATGGAGAGACCGGGCATGGTTATGCCAATCAGGGCTCTCGCTATCCCTCTATGGTGCTCTCCGGCGAGAAGTGGCTGAAGAACATGCCCACTGATGCGCAGATTTTGGAAACGGACCGCACTAATACCTTGTCTTGGGTTAAGGGTACAAACGCCACGGGCGTGGTGATCCTAAGGCACACATCTCCTGTTACAGACAAACCCGTGGACGGCACGACTTACATAGCCACAAACACCATAGGTTCTGCAACGGTCATGTACGTTGGTACCGGCACCTCATACGCCGACACCTCCCTCACCAACGACACCACCTACTACTACGCCATCCACAGCTATGATGCAAACAACCAATACAGCAACGGCGTCAAACTCTTCGGCAAGCCCACCACCGGCCGTCATAACAAGAGAATCGCTGTCGGCCCCTGGCATGGCTGCGCCATCGACCACAACAATGCTCCTTACTGCTGGGGAGAAAATGGCAACCAAGGCTTGGGTCTTGGCAACACCACCGATCAAGACAAACCCACAGCCACCGTCACAGGGGGAATGAGCGGCTCCACAGAATTCGTCCACCTCACAGCAGGTATCGAATACACCTGTGGTATCACCACCGACAGTAACCTCTGGTGTTGGGGCTATAATGGTGATGGCCAACAAGGCCAAGGCAACACCACCACAACTTCAGCCCCGACCCAGGTCCCAGGCTCGTGGCGGACCACCACTGCTGAAGCCACCAGTTGGGGAAATAACCAGTACTACTACGAGCGCATGTGTGCTATCAATACCAGCGGCGATGCCTACTGTTCTGGCTATAATGGTCAAGGTCAGATAGGTGATGGCACAGCTTCGAATAGAACTTCCATGACAGCGGTCCTCGGCGGCCTCAAGTGGAAGAGCCTCACAAACGGCGCCGCATTCGCCTGTGGTGTAACCATGGAAGGAGAAGGCCTGTGCTGGGGAGATGGCGGCAACTACACTCTAGGTAACGGTGCCACCACCGATCGCTACGCCCCCTTCTCCGTCGCGGGTGATAAGCTCTGGAAAGATATGACCGCCGGCCGTTTCAGCTCCTGTGGTATCACTCATGATGATGTAAGCTACTGTTGGGGAGAGAATACCACCTATGGTGCTCTCGGCGATGCCTCCACCACAGATCGCTCTAACCCGACCCTTGTTGACGGAAACCATGCCTTTAGGCAAATCACCAGCGGTGATCAGACCAGGTGCGGCATCGACACTGATGACGACCTCTATTGCTGGGGTCGTAACACCGAAGGTGCTGTAGGCGACAACACCGATGGCACCAACCATTCATCCCCACAGTTCGTTATGGGGGATGTATTCCAGGTGAGCACCGGCCGTCTATCAAACTGCGCCATCAGAAACGATGGCAAAGGCTTCTGCTGGGGGTGGTCTGCTTATAACGAAGAACTGGGCTTAGGCTATAACGCAAGTAAGGTGGACACCCCACGCTCTCTTTACGGCAACCAGCGCTGGCGCCACCACCAACCCCATCGTTTCTTCGCCTATCCACGGGACAACGGCATGTATGTAAAGTGGACGGCTCCCACCGGTATGACGGGCTACGTGGTCCTCAGGCACACGTCCCCCATCAGCGATTTGCTGGTGGACGGCACCACCTATAGTGTCAGTGACACCGTAGGCTCTGCCACTGTTGTCTACTCAGGCACAGGAACATCCTTTACAGAGACCGGCCTGATTAACGGTACTAAGTACTACTACAAAGCCTTTGCTTATGATGGCAGTAGGGACTATCACGACCCTGCTCATGCTCTGGGTGTGGCAAATAAAAGGGACTACAAACGCATAAGCCACGGTAGTAGTGTGGCCTGTGGTATCAATTCCGACAACAAACCCTACTGCTGGGGACAAGGCCTGAACGGTGCTCTCGGAGATGGCCTTTCCACCAATAGCAACGTGCCATCACCAGTGAGCACAACTGACCCATATCTCCACATCACCTCTGGGGAAACCTACGGCTGTGGCATCACCATGGCAGGAGATGCCTATTGTTGGGGGAGTGATACCGATGGAGCACAGGGCAATGACACCGGAGGCAATCAAACCACCCCTGGTATTGTGGATGGTGGCTTCACCTACAAAGATCTCGATGCAGGACAGGAATATGATCCAGCCTATTACGGAAAGCTTGTCTGCGGCATTAGAGCCGACAGTCACAGAGTGGTGTGCTGGGGGGATGATCAGGATGGAGGTCTTGGTAATTCTCACGGGGTCTACTCTGATAAACAAGCACCCAACCATATTGCAGGTGGATCGGCCATGGAATTTATCCACATCTCCGTGGGTGGCCTCGGCGTCTGCGGTGTGACCGCAGAGCGCGATATCAGCTGCTGGGGGAAAGGTAACTCTGGTGGTCGTGGCGATGGTGATGCCACCAAGAAGATGGGGATTTCTTCTTCCATCGTGTTCGGTGGTCATAAGTGGCTTGACGTGTCCACAGGCCGTATTCATGCTTGTGGGATTACCGTTGATAACGATATGTACTGCTGGGGCTCCGGATCCGAAGGAGCTCTGGGCAACGGCAGTACCACCGATCAGTTTGTGCCTGTGGCTGTATCCGGCAGCCTTAAGTTCCGCTCCGTCGACGCGGGCTATCATGCCACCTGCGGAATTACCACAGGAAATGATCTTTACTGCTGGGGCCGAAACGACTCCGGTGAACTAGGTGATGGCAACGGCGGTGCCAGTAACGATCGCACCACACCTCACCTGATTGCTTCCAATGTCGACCAGGTGGATGTGGGCATGCACTCCACCCAAGCTCTTTACTTAAATGGTGAGATGTACTCCTGGGGTCTCAACGAGCAGGGCGGGATACTCGGTATTGGCGACTCCAATACCAGCAACACCTACGACACCCCCCAGCTGATATCATCGGGCTGGAATAACAAAACCCCGGTAGCCTACTTCACCGGCATTCCCACAGGCACATCTGGGACAACGGTTTTGGATACCACGATTATGGGGCCTGATGTGGTAGCCTACAAGTATGTGATCGGCGATGGCACCTTAGACTGCTCTAGCGCCACCTATTCTGCTGAGGTATCTTCAGCCACCAAAATCACAGATGATATCGAGGCCATGGCCGATGGCACCATCAAGATCTGTGTGATCACCAAATCCACCGGGGGCACCTGGCTGCCAACTGATGAAGCCTATGTTATTACCTGGACTAAAGACACCAGTCCAACAAGCTTTGAGCCACTGCCGGGATTTGCTCGTGAGGGGATTCCGCTGAGTTGGGTTGATGACAACAACGGCAGCACCGGTTTCCTCATCTACCGTCAGGACGCCGGTAATGGTGATATTACCTGGACCCCTAATAACGGCACAATCTATACCACAGCTACTGATCTCAGTGGCAGTGGGGATGCCAGCGCCAAGATTATCTATGTGGGTAATGGCACCAGTCATACCGATACCATAGCCCTGATGGATAACACCACTTATATGTACAAGATTTTTACCTATAACAGTACAAACCAATATTCCTATGGTTTACAGCGGATTAGCCGCAGCTACCCTTATCAAAGCATCAGCGGCGGTTGGCCCATCATGTGTGCTACTAAATTCGGGCGACTGCGTTGCTGGGGGGAACAGAACTCCACCCTTAAACTCTTTGGTTCTGCTCAATCCAGCCAGGACTTCCTTGGTGACGATGAACACCCCTATGAGAATGGGGATATTAACGTCGGCTCCGAAGTTTTAGCCTTATCTGTAGGAAAATTTAATAGCAGCACAGATGCTCACCTATGTGCCTTGACTGCTGCTGGCAATGTCCGCTGCTGGGGCAATAATGTCAAAGGTGCCCTAGGTGATAACTCAGACACTGACCTACCCGGCAGCTCACTACCACCGCCTGATGTTAATGTTGGTAAAAAAGTGATCGCCGTCGCAGCATTAAACTTAAGTACTTGCGTTCTGACCAACGAAGGCAAAGTCCGCTGTTGGGGCTCCTCTGACAATGGTGTCCTAGGCACTGGGGTCAGCAGTGATCTATGGGATGCTAATACTGCTACTGATGTCCCTATCGGTGCTACTGCCACTCAGCTGTCTGCGCTGTATAAGACTGTCTGTGTCACCACCGCTAACCACAAAGCTCGTTGTTGGGGATCGAACAGTGATGGTCAAGCAGGGATTGGGGATAATAATGATCTGGGCACCAGCGGCAACCCCATCAACACTGCACTCAGTGATATTCCTCTGCCAGAAGATGTCCGGGAAGTAGCGACAGGGATCTTCCACGTCTGTGGCATCACGGAAAGTTCCGGACTACTCTGTTGGGCCGGCGGCGGTTACGGTAAGCTGGGCCTGGGTAATACTGATGATATCGGCGATGATCCGGGAGAAATCGCAGCCCTCAGCGCAGTGGATATCGTGGCTCCTCAAGGTTATGACGCCGGTGATAATATTGTGAATCAAGTGACCATGACGACTCGCTCAACCTGCATTGTCAACCTCAGCGGCCAGGTCAAATGCTGGGGATCGGGAGCAGACGGCACTAGCGGCCATGGTGATACTGATAGCTATGGTGCCGGCGACAGCGGCAGAGAATACCCCTCGTCCCGCGATGCCTGGCTTGACTTCGGCAGTCCCGTGATTGACATCGCCGGTGATGGTGGTAATAACTCACCTCATACCTGTGCTCTCACTGCCGCAGGGACCATTCATTGCTGGGGAATAGCAAACAATGGTGCCCTCGGGCTTGGTCACCAGGATGAAAATATTGGCGACGATGAACTGGCCAGTGATGTGCAACCCACTGCGGTTTGGGGACCGGCACAGGCGTCACCTGATACTGTGAGGCCATCTGATCTGGTGTTGTGGCTGGATGCAACAGATGCTTCCACCGTCTACGAAAGCAGCGATTGCAGCAGCACGCTCGCCTCCGATCAGGGAAGTGTTGGGTGTCTCAAAGATAAATCCTCTCAGGGCAATGATGCAGTGCAAACCACAGCAGGCGATCAACCGCAGTGGATTCAAAACTACCAGCATGGTCACCATGCCCTGTTATTTAGCAGCAATGATAACCTGGCAGGGACTATCAGCAGTATGACCGGTGGCGATACCAACTATACTTTGTTTCTAGTCTATCGGGGAGCTGATGCGCCGCAAACCAATCCTAATCACGAAACCATCTTCTCAATAGGCAATCAAAATAGCGATCATCAAAAAATTCACCTAACTTATGGCAGTTATCATGGCACCGAAAGTGCACTGGCCCACTTCGAAAATGATCGTTACTTTGGTGAGGTTACCCCTCAGGTAACTCATGTCACCAGCGGACGCTACAGCGGCACCGGTGGTTCAGAGATCAAAGCCTGGCATAATGATGTTCAACTAGAAACAGGTACAAATGGTAGCTCAGGTAATCTTAATTTGGCCACTAATCCTAATTACCTTGTTAATGGTGAAAATTTCGGCGGTCACATTATGGAAGTGATTGTCTATGATAAAGCTCTTAGTGATACTGAACGGGGAGCGGTTCATGCCTATCTAAGGGCAAAATGGCAGAAGGGCGTGGATGGGATTGCCTCTAACGGTCTAGTCTTACACCTTGATTCCATGAAACGAGACACCCTAAAAACCGATACCAATGCCACCAGCTGTGATAGCAGTACTCAAACCATAGCTAACAACGGTGATGATGTGAGTTGCATCATTGATCGTTCCAGCAACGGGACTCATGCCGGCCAGGCAACCATTGCTGATCGGCCTGTACTTCACACCAACACCATCAATGAACGGCCCACCCTCCTCTATGACGGTGCGGGCGACACCCTTACTGGTACGATGACTTGGGCTGCNGGGGATAACCCTTTCACCGCCCAACAGTTTTTGAATATCGATAGTGTCACCGGTATTGAACACAGTTTCAGGGTTGGTGTAAATGCAACAAGGCAGAATCTGACCGTACGATGGCCAGATAATGTCACTGTCTCTCATGGCTCATATCTTGGGTCAGTGAATTACCCAGTTCCCGACCTATCAGGAAACACCCACACTATCACCAATACCTACAACGGCGGCAACCTGGGCTCTGCCACCGATGCCCTGAGCTATCTTGATGGCAAGAAGCTCGAGGGGGGTGTCGACCAAAATACTCCAGGAGACGGTTTGATCCCAACCAACCCAAGTTTTAAATTAGGCACCGATACGCAATTTGATGATCATCTTGGGGAAACTATTTTCTACTCCAGGGAATTATCTCATGCGGAAGTTGTTGAAAATGATCTCTATCTGCAAAGAAAGTGGGGGCAGCTAAACGATAATCAAAAAGCACCTGGTGGTGTGCCCTACGGCCTAGCGCTGTGGTTGGATGCCAACGATACTGAGACACTCTTTCAGGATGACTGTAATTCTGCGGCTACTGCAGCTGATAGCGACTCTCATCCTATTAAGTGCTGGCAGGATAAATCAGGGCGGGGCAATCATGTGGAAGCTGCCGAGGGCGAGAGCGGGACTTATACCACTGATGCCATGAATGGGAAGGCTGCCATAACCATGGGCGGCGGTTACCTCGGCAGTCTACCTAGGTTGAGCACTGGGGCCCAGCAACACACTATTTTTGTAGTGGCAAAGTCCGATACAAATGGTGGTGCTTTCGTCTCTATTGGTAATTCAGCTACTAATAACGAAATGATCCATCTCCTCAATTACGGGGCTAGCATGCTGCGCTATTCCTTATGGGGCCAACCACTGGATAAAACGATCCCTGGCAAGCATAACACCCAGCAATTATATACCGCTAGCTATGACGGAACCACAGGATACTCATGGCATAATGGTAACCCCCTTGGCAGACTCGCTATGACTCTAAACCTAGCCGCCATCCCAGGTGTTGGAATTGGTCAATTAGCTACCGGCAGCTCTGCTTTAGATGGCAAAATAGCCGAAGTATTAATCTATGACCGGCAACTTAGCAATCATGAACGTCAAGCAGTGGAATCCTATCTGGCTCAAAAATGGCTACGAGGGTTGAACTATACCAGCTGTGCCGATGTTTATGCTCATGGCATCAACACACCCGGAAGTTTTTTGTTGGATCCTGACGGCTATAATGGACCTGAGGCAGCCTACGAACAAAGCTGTGTTTTCACGGGAGTGGCCTTGGATGCGTTCTCATTCAAAGCTATTTTGGCCAATAAAAACGGTGCCGATACCATCGTGGATGCGGGTGACGGAGGTGATGATTCTGATGCTGATGGTGGCACCATAACCTATGAATGTTGGTTTGATCAAACCCAGGATGATGCTGTCAACGAAGCTGAAGAGACCAAATGTCTGACAGCAAACCTAACCGGCATCAGCTTTGTCGACAGCACTGGCGTGCTTTCCTGGGATCCTCAACTGGCTGATGCCGGTAGCTATGAGTTTAAAATCAAAGCTAACTCTCCCTATGGACCAAGCGATGTTGGCTATCAGGACCTGTTAGTTTCCACAGCGGATATGGGTAATTCAGAATGGTTTCAGCAGGCTTATATTAAAGCGGCTAATAATGATACCGATGATCTGTTTGGTGAGAGCGTAAGCATTGATTCTGAGACTCTTGCTGTTGGGTCTATTTATGAGAAATCTAATCAAACCACCATCACCAATGGCAGCAGCGCAAGTAGCGATAACAGTAATTCTAATTCTGGAGCTGTCTATGTCTACAAGAGATCTGGCAACAGCTGGGCTCAGGAAGCTTACATTAAAGCGGCTAATAGTGATCCCAATGATATGTTTGGTTATAGTATAAGCATTGATTCTGATACTCTTGCTGTTGGGGCCTATGAGGAGGATTCTAATCAAACCACTATCACCAATGGCAGTAGTGCAAGTAGCGATAACAGCAATAATGATGCTGGAGCTGTCTATGTCTATAAAAGATCTGGCAGCAGCTGGGCTCAGGAAGCTTATATTAAAGCGGCTAATAATGATAGCTATGATAGATTTGGTTGGAGAGTAAGCCTTGATTCTGATACTCTGGCTGTTGGGGCTTATGCAGAGTATTCTAATCAAACCACCATCACCAATGGCAGCAGCGCAAGTAGCAATAACAGCAATAATGATGCTGGAGCGGTCTATGTCTATAAAAGATCTGGCAACAGCTGGGCTCAGGAAGCTTATATTAAAGCTGCTAATAATGATTCCGGTGATAGATTTGGTTATAGTGTAAGCCTTGATTCTCATACTCTGGCTGTTGGGGCCACTGAAGAGGATTCTAATCAAACCACCATCACCAATGGCAGCAGCGCATCTAGCAACGACAGCTATGATCAGTCTGGAGCTGTTTATATCTATAAAAGATCAGGT
>PBRN01000036.1 GCA_002725955.1 Pseudobdellovibrionaceae bacterium | reverse complement strand
TAAGTCAATGCTACTTTCGTTTAGTTCTATTTGCTTAGGAATTGTCACGTCATCACCATCATTACAGATAAGTGCAGCTTCCAAAGGTAAAACAAATAATTCTTCTATTTCTGCTTTAACATTTTCATTGCCGAAATCTAGAGTACTAACGTAAGACTCACGGTCAGTGGATAAAGGTTTACAGCTCTGAACCAGGAAAATTCCGATTAGTCCAAGGTATCTTAGGATTTGATGGTAAGTCATAATTAGCGCCTTCATTACCGAAACATATGGGGTACAACTCAGCTTAGACACTCTATCGGTGCAAATGGGCTAATTCTTAAGAGGAAAAGTAAAAATGATAATAGATATAATAAAAACAGCATCTTAAGGGGTATGTGGTAGGTTCAATTATATGCTCTTGTTGAGGTTTAGGTTGGGTTTTAGCGAGGTTAAAGCGGTGTGACCTTAATTGAAGTAATATTAGTTGGTAGTTTAAGTCATTAACATGAGCTCAGCTAGCAAAAGTAAATGGGCTTCGATCTTCATGGTGCTTGCCTTCTGCAGATTCTAGGAAGTTATATAAGTCAGCTAGATCCTTTTCTATTTTACCAGATAAGTAATGAAGTTCTCCAACCTTAACAGTTTTGGTTTTGTAATCGAGTGCAATAGGCAGGACGGGGAGATTTGCTTGCTGAGCAATATAATAGAACCCACTTTTAATATGTTCTTTTTTTTGTCGTGTACCTTCTGGAGAAAGTCCAAATATAATGTCATCTTTATCATTTGAGAGGCTGGTGACTATTTCTGCAACGGCCTGGTTTGAGCTGGTGCGATTGATGGGAATACCTCCTAATGCTCTCAGGAGAGGTCCAAAAGGCCATATAAAGATACTTTTCTTTCCGCCCCATCTTGCTCGTGGGATTAATTGCAGTTTAAAGATTCCTGAGAGCAGAATAAAGAAGTCCCAGTTGGAGGTGTGTGGGTAAACAATAGCGATAAATGAGCTGGAGGGTGGCTTGGTTGAGATTGTCCAGCCGGAAAACCTTAGGAATATTGAGCCCAAAATACTCAATAACTTTATGAATACATTAATTTTTTTTGATGAGTCCAAACTAAGGTCCTAAAATATTGATTATTTATGCCGATACTTGTTATGTACATTTTTAATTTTATTGGTTGGCCAGATGTTGAACAAGGGAAAAAATTTCAGTGTATTACTGCTGATCTGCTTTAGCCTTTTAAGTGACCCTAAAATACTTGCGTCAGATCATGAAAAGCGTATCAACGCTATTTTAGATATAGACTCAATTATTAAATATCCTCATCCCGGTACTATCTGGCTTTTACAACCTATACTTCGTTCAAAAGAAAAAAATCTTAGGTTTGATCAAGATAATCTGGATAATTTACTTAAAAGGTCGCAAAGTAGAAAAAAGAACCAGAAAATTCTTAAGAAAGCGGCGAATATGGCCATTGTTGGTGGCATTCTAGCAAAAGATGCTGAGACTAGGGACGCATTGATGAGTCAGGCCATAGAGATCCTTCGCAGTTTAAAGAAACCTAAAAAAAATAAGAAAGTGAATGCTGATTTAGAAATTACGATTTCTATTGTCAATTGGTTGAAGAATAATGCGGAGCCAGACTTTTCTCGTGGGAAGTTTTGGAGTAAATTTGCGTCCAAAGATTTGAAATCTAGAATATTTCTCGTCCGATATTTGAGCAGGGCTATTAAAGATAATAATAGTAAGTATAGAAAAACTATTATGAAGATGGCTAAGAAGTCTGGTCCAAGAGATGCAGCTATTTATTATGTGAGTGCCGGGACGATTTTTTCAGGATATGATTTTTGGGGAAATAAAGTAGGGTCTGCAGATCGTATTATGCAGGCTTGGACTAGGGTAAGTGCCAATAAGATTAAGGATTACGAAGGAGGTGTAAATTTTGTAGATAGTCAGGATCTGTTATCATGGGTATTCATAAACTGGCATAGAAGTAAACTTAAGTTTTTTCCCAAAGTTACTCTTCCTGAAAGCTATTCAGATACCAAAATGGTAATTTTGGAACAACAATCCTTGGGATTTGTTAAATCTAAAAAAATAAAGTCAGGTATTTATAGCTATCATGTAATAGCGGAGGGTTTAAAAGCTGCTGGCGATAAAACTAAATTAAAATTAGTTGAGAGTCGAATTATTGAGCTTGCCAAAGACTATCCTCCATCAGGTCAGTTTATTGTTGATTATAACCAGATGATGAAGAGATACTCTTCTCAACCCGCAATCGCTCAGTCATTAACTAAAGAATGGCTATCTGTCATTGACTTGCTAAGTAAGAAAGCAATCAGCCAAGATGAAAAGAAACAGAAATTCGCCAAGTCATCATTCAATTGGATTGTTAGATCCAGAAAATATTTGAGTATAACCGAGCTCAGGACAGTCGTGGATGCAACAACCCCTTTATATGAAAAACTAGGTTATTATAAGGAAGCTGTTCTTGCTTGGAGTTTTCTATTTAAGTTCCCCAAACAATTGCAAGATGCTACAAAACATGCAATTAAGTATCAATCCATTATTGCTAAATGGCCGTTGAAACCATCTTTTAAGATATATAAACCTATTCTGGCCAAACATAGGAAAAGGTTATATAAGTTCTACTTGATTTCAGGGAGCAAAAATAAAGAAGTAAATTGGTCCTTGGAGTCTCAAAAAGGCTTGCTGGCGATAAACGCTATTGGAATAGACAAAGGTTTCTCCTTATGGTTTCCACTCCTCCGAAATAAATTTTCAAATCAGCCATTGGGCTTATCTATGGCCGGATATTTAGCTAAAAAATTGGATGAAAAAGCTCAGTGGGATAATTATATTGCTCTATGCAGGACGATCAAAGCTAAACAGATTAAACCAATCTACTATGATAAGCCATATAAGTGGAGAAAATCTTTTGCAAATGCTCTGGTCTCGAGGGGAGAGAAACACTTCTTAGCAAAAAAGTATGGCTTAGCGGCGATAGATTTGGAAGAGTTTACGGTAGATTTTGTTAATGACCCAAGAAGAGAAAAGGCTCTTTTTCTATTGGGTAAGAGTTATGTAAACTCTAAAAATAGCTCTAAGGGCTTGGCATCTATAGTGACGATGGTTGAGACTTACCCTAAGGGAAAATATTTTTATCAAGGGTTGCTATATGGAGCAGATGTTGCAGAAAAATCGAAAAGTGAAAAAGATTTCATTACATTGTTAGAGCGATTCAATAAGGTTTTTCCGAATGACAGTAAAGCAGTGGTGGTGCGAAAGAGGTTAGTTAAATTTTATTTACGTAAACAATTTTATGGTGAAGCTCTCATTTTACTTAGGCAGCAAAGTACTAATAAAATGGTTCCTTCAAAGGAGCAAATCAATGCGGCTTTGGAATATATTCGTATAGAAGAGAGTTATGGAGATCGTGCTCGGGCATTTTCAGCGGTTCAAAGGATTTTGGCAATTCCTCAATCTAGTCAGAGAGACAAAGCGAAAGCATATGGACTCATGGCGAGGGTTGCTTCTGACCAAGATGAATTAGCTACATTGACGATGATAGAGAAGAAACTATCTTCTTGGGATAAGAATGATGCGGCTGTTCAAGATACACTTTCTTTTGTAAGGTTTATGATTGCGCGAGAAAATGTTAATTATAGTTACGCTAAGTCAAATAATCTGAAAATTAGAGATCCCATTCCAGTGATTGATGCTTATATAAAAGACTGGATAAACAAAAGGAGATATCTGGATCCAGTTTGTGTAAATGGGAATGGTTCTTTTTGCGGTCCATCTTTATTAAGGTTATGGCAAATAACTCAATTGGCTATAATTGAAATTCAGAAATTGACACTACCGCAGTCCTTATCTTCCGAAGAAATTGAAAGCTTTAATTCAACAAAGCAAAAGAAAATGCAGCCATTGAGTGATTTTGCAGAAGAGGCCTTAGATAAGGCTGTAAGACTAACCGAAAATGGTCGGGTGCCATCGGAATGGAAAGATCTAATATTAAGTGTTGAAAATGATGATATAGCTCCCGAGACTATCCCTGAAACGGTGGATTTCACTATTGAATATTAAAAATAATTACAAAAATTCAGTGTATTAATACTAAGTGGTAATGCGCTTTATTAATTCGGTTGATAGTGTCTTGTTTTTACGGACCAACTCTTTATTTTTGAGAGTTAATTTTCTATTTGACCGATATAAAATTGCGCACCATATAAGAGCTATAGTTACAGTGATTGCGACTAAAACATTGGGGCTAAAAATATTTGTGAGAATTGCGATCATTTCTTGATTCTGTTCTTCCATATGTCCCTCGTCATACCAAAAATTTCTTTGCTATTCTATCACGTTAATGTAACAAAGGCTATTTTGCTTTTTTAGAGCAAGGTAAAGTTCCAACGGCTGGTAAATCGAGATAAAATGAGTAAAGTAGTATTTAACAAAAGAGATTTCAGATATGAAAAAATTGATATATTCTTCCTATGTTTTCCTGATAGTTGCCATGTCTCAGTCATCCTGTATTCATTCTGAAAATGATTCATTTCTAAAAGAAGATATCACCGAATACGAGTCTACTTTTTTAAAGGTTTTGGCTTTCGGTAATGGAGGTTTTGGTACTCAAACTGGAAAAGATGTGGCATTTGAAATGAAGAAAATATGCTATGACCAAGGTTGTGATATGGGTATTATGTTAGGAAATATGGTACCTAAGAACAAGAAATTCAGAAATGGTTCCCTAGCTAGATCATTTAATCGGATCTATGGTTCTCTTCATATTAAACTCTATAATGCTAATGGTTTACATGAAGCGAATAAAAAACAAGATATATTTGAGGAGTTTTACCAAAATTCCAATTGGTGGGAGATGCCCAGCTCTTATTATGATTTTAAAAGAGGTGATATCCATTTTTTCGCCCTCGATACGGTCGATTTTAGTGATGGTCAGAAAGAGTGGCTTGAAGACAAATTAGAGAGATCAGATGCCTCCTGGAAAGTCGTTTACGGGCATCACCCGATTATTTCTTTTGGCAAGAAAGGAAATAACCCAAAGCTCGTGGGAAACTTACTCTCAGTACTTTGCGAATATGCAGACTTGTATGTAGCTTCTCATGAATTGGATCAACAGGTGATTCAGTCTGAGTGCGGTCTGCCAATGATCATCTCTGGCACCGCATCAAAAACCCAAAAAACGGGTAAAGGAGCCGGCTCACTTTTTTCTGGTAGTCAGCCAGGTTTTAGTCGCTTGGAATTCAAAAAGAATAGTATTTCTTATAATGTTTATGGTTTGTCTGATAAAAGAGGTTCGGCTAAAATAATACATTCAGGTACTTTCAACAGAAGAGAATGATTTCTAGATTTTTTGTTTAGTTATATAAAATTCTCTGGGTAGTTGAGTTAGCTTAACTCTAAGCCGATTTGAGGGGGGCTGATAAGAGCAAAAGAGCAGCTGGTAACTGCTGTGCCGGAAATGGGTAGATCTTTCCAGGGAATTAATACAGATTGGCCTTTGGGTATAGGTTTTTCTTTAATATTCAGTTCACCATCAAGCATTACAATGATACCAAAACCGCTTTTCGATGATAGGTTAATGGTGACTGATTTTTCCATGAAAATGTGTTTTACTTGATAATATTGATTCTCGGGATATTCATGCAGTGTCATGCCTGCCTTAATTTGTTTTTTTGAATACATCTGACGTACCGTAGAGACGAAAGCGTCGCCGACTTGATTTTCGGGATCGATAACTCTTAAGGCATCATCAATATGAAGCTCTCGGCTGACACCGTCTTGTTGGTCAAGCTCACCTCGCTTATTGTATTTTCTACCCCAATCCCATAGCCTCCACGTTTTTCCTGATTTGCCTGATAAAATTCTTTGCGGTTCTAGAAGAGTAACTCCTGGTCCTATTGCATGAGGTACTCCGGGCTTTAAGTCAAAGAAGTCTCCGGGCTTTACTAAAACAAAATTAAGTATATCTTTAGCACTATCGCCATCCAGTAATGTTGCTCTTAACTTTTGTTTGCTTACAGATTTGTTGAATCCTAGATATATACCTGCTCCTGGTTGCGCATTGAGAATTAACCAAGATTCTGGTTTGCCGCATTCATGCTCTAGAAGGCTCTGATCACCATCTGCTGGATGAACCTGCAGAGAAAGAGGTGAATCTGCATTAATTAATTTAACTAATATTTCACAAGTATCGCCGCATTTTTCAGCGATTGCGGGGGATAATATGCCTTTTGGGTCTGCAGCAATTAAATCAATTAGGTTTCTTCCGTTTTTATCACCGGCAATTTTGGTGGGAAAGTCCGGATCACATGAAAACTCCCAAGATTCGCCAATCTTTTGCCCTTCAATATCAGGTATTAACCCTGATTTGATTGTTTTTCCTATTTCAGTCCCAGCCCAAGGAGTACGTGTCAGAGGGGTAAAGCAATTGGGAGACAAAAATATAGGGGCCACGTTGACTCTCCATAAAAGTTTTAATCATCAATTTATATCGCACTCTTTCAATAGATTCAATAGAATGGATGGTTGTGACTATAATTTATAGATATCAAGCTATCTCTTGTTCAAGCTAATGACTGGCTAAATCGTGAAGGTGGCGGAATATTTTGCGGGTAATTATATAAGAAACCTTTATAGTTGGAAGTCGACATCCTCGATTTCAGTACTTTCTAGGAATTTTTTTTGTTGATTCGATATGAATTTCTTTTGCTTTTTAAATCGCAGCCGCTTTGCTCTATTCTTATTTTGCCTTTGACGCAGCTTTTCCATTAACTTTTTATGGTTCTCTTGTCTTGCGAATCTTTCTAATTGCCTTGCTTGTTCAATAGCAATAGCTCTTTTGACCTTATTTTTGCTTTGTTCTTTTTCTGAGCGACTAAAGTCATCGTCAGCAGTATTTTTACCTGATCTTTGTAATGATTGTTCAACTAGTTTCTCATGAATATTTTTCCCTGAAGCGGCAGGTAATTGCTGCGCCACTAGATGATTGCAGGTTAAAGATATGATGATCAATGCAATTCTCAAGATAACACTCCCGTTTTAAACTTGACCCCTACACAATTATTATCGGTGAGAGCCATACATTCTTTAATCTTTTGTTTTAACGAATCCTAAGGTTATAATATTACTTGGGTAAATTGTGGTGGTGTTTTAAATTTTACTCAGCATTAACAATACTATTGTTGGATTACTGACTATTGTTTTGTGGTGGGCTTTATGGGTTTGTTTTGACTTTGATATGGAACAAAGATTTTTTCTTTTTCTTAGTATCGCTAAGCACTAGGAACGAGCCATCATCAAGACGGGTTAATCCCTCAGGATGTTTGACTTTTTTTGGCAAGAAGTATGTGTTCTTTATATCGTAGTTCTGGCTTTTTCCTTTTGAATCTATAGCTATCTCCTGAATGCGGTGGCAAGTTTCACTAAGGATAAAAATAGTATCATTGGAAAAGGTTATATCACTAATATCGCACTTTGAATGCTTACCCAAGCTCCATGCGGCAAGCGGTACCAAAGTATTAGATTTAAAATTCCATTTTTCGTGGCCTGATAGTATGCCGTTTTTTCCAAGCGGTTGATCGCCTGATGGGCCAAACTCGATAATCGCTGCTGGAGATTTTTCTTTGGCGATAAGGACATGGCCATTTTTCATCATGAGAATCCCCTCTCCCATAAGGTTATCGTTATTATTTTCGTTGTTTATTAGACTGCGAAAGTCGAGGTAGATTTTTTGATGTACCTTTTCAAATGATTCGTTTAGGTGGAGTATTGTATTCGAATATTCTTGAAGGAATAAAAATTGCTCCCCATCAGAAGCGGCTCCTTCCCAGTCTGATAGACCTAATTTCATGAGGGCTTTGCATTTCTTTCCATCCGAATATATACATCCGCCAAATTCATTAATGAGTTGAGCGCCAAAGCTAATCAAATTTCCGGGAGTGTTCTTTTGTGCCTTCATTTGGGTGGTGGAAAAGCCTTCAGTTAAAAAGACTTCCGGTTTACGGTCTCCAAGTATCAGAAACTCTTTACCGTATGGGATGAGAGCGGAACCCTCAGCTATCGGGGTTTTTTGGCTGGCTATAATTTCTGTCTTTAAGCCTGATGTCTGAGTTTTTCCATCATCAGAGAATGATAGGGCGCATACTATTATCAACGCAGTTAGCACTGTTAGCTGTTTCCAAAGTGCTTTTCGCCGCTTGTCTTGATTACGGTGAATCATAGTCTCTCCATGATATTAGGCACCTAATCTATCATTAGGATAGAAAATATTTATGTGGGCTTGGTCATCGAACTCTGCAAGGCCAGTACTTATTTCATCGTGTAATTGTTGATTGAGTTTTTTAACATTAAACACTAATGAGGTTATCCCATCATATGTTCTTGAACTGACGAACTCAGCTTTAAGTTTAAGGTACTTAAATTTATTATTGATATCACTCAGTGTGATATTTTCTTTGGTATTAAATGTAATGATTGCAAATTCTTTTTCATAACTGTTGTCAGCCATATAGTTTCTAATAAGAGTATAGGTAAATAAAAGAATTGTGATCACGCCGGCAATCATTGGTAAGCCTATCGCACATGCAATCGCTATACTCAGGCTTACTACAATAAAGGATACATCTTCAGCTCTTTTTACCGGTGTTCTAAATCTAACAAATGACATAGAACCAAGCAGACCAATAGACAACACTAAGCTAGATTGGACCATCCAGAATATACTAGTAAAAGCCGGTGTGAGAATGACTAAGCTACGCGCCAAGCTGCCATCTTGAGGCTCATTGTCATTGAAGTACAGACCATATAATGTTTTTAGACAGAGTCCAAATAGTAGTGCAATCCCAATGGTGATAGTAAAGCCACCTAGGTCTAAGTCTCCGCTTTGGCTTGGTTGCGTAAATAGACTCTGCAGTAACTCAGTTGCTTCGGTTGATGATTCCATGGCTATCCCCATTTGGTTAAGGAACTTTTTAATACAGCTAATTGAATGCTCAGACAAGGATTGGCAATCAATACTCGTTGCAAACGTAGTTTAGCAGGATCTATGCCACCTAGAATTCAGAGGGTTAACTTCTATCTATCTGTAACTATTATTTATATTTGGTTTTAGATGGCGATGGCTTTTACTGAGTAGCCTTGAGAATTTACAACTGTGTTCAAACTAAGCAAAATTCGGTGCGTTGAAAACAAGCGCTAGCTTTGAGTTGTTTCTCTTAATTCACTAGATTTCTTTGCCCCTTGCCCAAATGGGCCGCAATATTTAGTCCGGTTTCTTCAATTAGTTTTTGGCGTGACGCCTGATTTCCCCAGGCTATGTGCGGGGTGACTATTAGATTAGGATGGTTACTTTTAAATAACGGATGGTCTAATGGAGGAGGTTCTTGAGTAAGCACATCGATTCCGACGCCGCTCAGTTGGCCTGTCTCGAGCGCTTTGATGAGATCAATTTCGTTGACAATTCCCCCCCTAGCACAGTTGACCAGAATAGATCCCTTTTTCATTAAGCTCAGTTCATTTGCGGAAATTAAGTTAGAAGTATCTTCTGTTAGTGGACAATGAATCGATAAAAAATCAACCTCAGGCAACATTTCTTTTAGAGGTGGTCGCTCTGAGTCTGGTGATGTATTTGATCCAGGTCTTTGGCAAAATATGACTTTCATGCCAAAGCCTTTTGCAATGGTAGCCATTTTTTTTCCTTGAAAACCAGAGCCAACCAGTCCTAATGTTTTTCCTGCCAAGGATAAAATCGGTTTATTAAAATAACAGAAGAACGGGCTTTCTTGCCATCTATTCTTTTTGAGGTCTTCTCTGTAAGAGATCAGATTATTAGATAGAGCTAAAATCATTGCGAAAGCATGCTGGGCAACTGATTCTGTACTGTAACCGATTACATTGGAGACATTGATTCCGTGTCTACGCGCTGCTTGTAAGTCTACGTTATTGGTACCAGTAGCTAAAATAGATATAAGACTGATTGAACTATTATTGCGGAAATGATCCTCGTCTAATTGGATCTTGTTAGTGAGGATAATGTCCATTCCTTTGATTCTATCTGGAATTTCGTGAGCAGCAGTGGACGTCCAAATCTCGCACTCACTTAGCTTATCCAGTATTGGATTGAGATCGACATTTGATCCGAGGCTTCCAGAGTCTAGGATGACACCCTTCATTTTATCTTTCCGTCTATTAGTTATTGTTGTGTTATTGATACTCTGAACATGGTTAATAGGCAAGAGTCCTGATCATGAGAATATTGAGTTTATTTCTTAGTAGCCTTAGCCATGCTAAAATGAACTATGATTAATTCCTCAAATCCAATGAGTGAGATCTTGCCGGCTGAACGTCAAAAGCTTCAGCTGCTGCGTTGCTCATTAGATTTAGCTAATAAGCCTGAAGATTATGATGCAAGGCTTAATTTCTCTGTGCAGCTTTTTAGATCTGGCCATCAAAAACAGGGTCTGCAGCATATGACTGCACTAGTTCGTGAGTTTCCGACTCATTTAACTGCTATTTTTAATCTGGGTGTTATGCTTCAGAAGCTTTTACGGTTTTCGGAAGCAGCAAGTGTATACGCCAGGGTGCTGAAAATAAACCCTAGCTATGTAGATGCATGGATTAACATGGCTGGGATTTGTTCGAAGTTTGGCTACAACGACAAAAGTCGAGCTGCTTGGAAAAGAGTCTTGATTTTGCAGCCCGATAATGAAATGGCAAAGCACATGTTCTTGGCATTATCAAACAGTCAACCTACTATCCAGTGCGAGGCTCAGAACATATGCTCTCCATCTTCGCAAATGCCTATCAGTATGATAGAGGGAATTTTCGATGAATACGCAGCTAATTTTGATGATCATTTGGAGCAGGAATTAGATTACAGGACGCCAAAGCAACTGATTTCGCTGCTGCAGACTAATGAAGTGAAGCGATTTGGTCTTGATTTGGGGTGCGGTACAGGTTTGTCCGGAATGGAAATACGTCCGTACGTAGAGCATTTAGTCGGCAGTGATATTTCAGAAAAAATGTTGAGGCAAGCAAGTCAGAAAAATACATATGATCAGTTGTGGCATCTTGATAACGAACATGCGTTGAATCGGTCAGCTTCATTGGGATTGCCATGGGATATGGTAACTGCAGTAGATGTCTTTCCATATACGGGTGATTTGGATACCATATTTAATTTGGTTGCATCTCTGTTAGTGCCGAAAGGTTCCTTTCTCTTTTCTGTTGAAGCTGTAGGTTTATGTGCTAAGCCTTATCGGCTATTGCCAACTGGTAGATATGCTCATAGTTTAAGTTACTTGAGAGATCGTTTGCCCCAATATAAATTTAGTATTGAAAAAATAAAAGCAGCACCTATCAGACGGCATCGAGATGGGTTGATTGATGGTTATTTGGTTCACTGTAAAAAAAGATAAGTGTTAGTGAAGGTATGTAATTTTTTTAAGTAAAGGCCTGTTGCGTATAAATGCCTCTAATTTATCCTGTCTTCATAAAATTTTTTCTGTAAGTTCAACATTTCGAGTTGATGCTTATAAAAATATCTTTGGCGATTACTTATACCTGTCCGGAGTTCATGGCTTAAAACTAAATCAGGTAATTCAATCATCCATTCCTTCAGACTTTTGCGATAACCTAATTGCCAGGAAAAATTTGATGGAATTTTTGCAGCTACAACTCTAGGATTGTTTAAATCGATTTTTTCTTCTTTCAGCCAACTAATTAGTTTATTTGAGTCGAGAATTCTTTTTTCTATATCATTAATTGCATTGTTAATTAATTTAATTTGGTTTTGAAAAATCTTATCGCCACAAAGTATTTTATCAATTTTTTCAATCGTAATTTTTTCATCTGGGTATCGATCTATTAGAGTTTTTATGATGATGCTATGGTATGAATCTATAAAATATTTAGTAAATATGGCTGACTCAGTCGAAAGCCTTTTCCATGGAGAGGTAAATATCTCAAGAATATGAAGAAAGCCTTCAGGCCTTATCCTGTATATCGGTTTGCTCGAGGTCTCTTTTGAAGCCATATTTTTGTTGATCAGTCCTTCGAGGATTCTTGCAACTTGTGTTACCTGAACCTCGATTTCCTCGCCATACGCATCTGTTTGGAGCTGTTTGCTAAAAAGGTCGATTTGTAAAAGAACATCTCTTGCTCGGAAGTAGTCGTGTATAGAGCTACTGCTGAGTAAACTAGCTCCTATAATCGTTGGCTCTTTTTCCAACAGTGAGCTCATTTTTTCCTCCCGATGTTTATCTCTATTATCCTAGCATTTTATTTGTCGAAATCAATCATTCATAATTATACTTCTTTACTGGTGAGACTTGTTTTCGCTCTTTGCTCATAAAATGAAAACAATTTGCTGGCGATTGAAGGTAAAGGGGGAGGGCTTGTCGCCCATATTTTGGAAATGTTCTGGTAGTGTTATAGAGAAGAATGGTCTTCGGGAGGCCGGGAAGACCGGGCAGGAATGAAATTTCTCTCTGGGCTAGTGCCACTGTATTCAAAGCAGCGCCTTATATTAGGTTAGATCACTTTTTCCTTGATATATTGCAGAATGGAGTATTCCTTTTTGGCGCCTTGGGGATCGTGATTTTTACTGTAATCTAATCATATTGATTTATTAGGGGGCTGAAGGGGGCGACTATTGTTTTCTCTTAGTCCTAGTCTTGCCGTCGTGGTAATGCAATATAGAAACCCGTGGTATGTTCTTTTCATGCTTAAGTAATTATTTTGCAATAACCAATGCGACTTTACTATTTTTTTCCTTGAGAGCTTGAGTCTTATCCAGCGTCTTATGGATGAAGTCTTAATAGACTTTGAAAATAACAATAGCTTTATGTTATTGACCTCTATGTTCAGCGAGAGCATTCTCTATGGTTCTAATTTCTTGCGAGATATCAATATCTTTAAACCCCTTTATTTGTTTTAAGGTTCTTTCTAGAAAATTAATATGTTCAGTACTTTGGGGAGTGAAAGGCCGATGTCCGAGTGCAGTTATAATCTTATCCCATTTTTTTAAGAACAGCTTAGCATCGGTATCTAACCAAGTTTCGCAGAATTTGCCCCAGATATATTCAATTGCAGTATGATTTGGGTGAATCATGTCATTGCCGTAAAAGCGATAGTCTCTTAATTCGTCCATCATTATTTCCCAGGATGGGAACCATTTAACCCGTTCGTGGTTTTCGACAACTTTTTGACTGGCTAGAATCAGAGTGCTTTTGCTCAATTGATTTGAGGTAAAACCTTCTTTGAGATGACGTACTGGGCTTGTATTTAGTATTACGGTGATATGCTTAGGGAGAAGAGATATCAGTCTTTCTAATTTTAATACTATTTCGTCCACACTAAGGAGTTCGGTTTGAAATAGTTCTTCTGGTTGTTTATGGCAATTGGCAACAATAGCTTTTTTCTGAAGGTGGCGTCTTATGATGGCAGAGCCGAAGGTTAGAATTAAATGACTGCTATTATTGAGGTATTCTCGAATAAATTGCAGTTGTTGCTCAATTTTTTTACTTAGCATGTCCTGAGTTGGGGCGTTCAGTCGGCTATGGACTTGAAAATGATAATAATGTTTTTCTTTTTTGCAGAAAAGGTCTGAATCTAGGTTTGTGTTTAAAAGGGCTGTCTCTATGACCTCACAGATGGAGATAGGATTAAAAAGGACACCAAACGGGTTTGAAACACTGTTGAATTTATATTTTTCCAGATAGCTTCCTACATTTTCTGCAAAGCAGCTCCCGAGCAAAATAACCTTACTTTTCCTTGTGATTTTGGGATCTTGTGGATCCAGGGGCACTGGCGTGCGGAATTCTGTCATAGGTTTTTTGCTCTCTGCGTGGTTACTGTATCCGGATCCCTTTTATTACCTAGTAAAATATATGGATTCAACTCTCAATTTTCCTGTTTTATTGTCGAAGACCATAGAGGGACGTTTATAATTGAGATGGTGTAGTTAGTGTCTTATCGAACTGTATTCTTGATTGTTTGGTGCTTGACCTTTTTGTTGGTCGCAGCTGGACTATACCAGGATCTGAAAATAGACAAAAATGTAGACAAGGAGCAATCGCTCGCTCAGATGGTTTCTGGTCTAGAAGAGGTTAAATTTCGTCGAGATGGAAATTTGCTATGGTTGAACCCTGATATGAAACAGGTCTTTTTTAATGGTGATTCTATTGCGACGGGAAAGGGTGCCTTTGTTGTCATGGATTTGGGGATGTCTCGTATTGTTGAGATGGGTGAGAAGTCGCTGATCATGATAAAGTCTACAAACCAATCAGGTGAGGTAGATCGAGAGATTCATCTCATAAAGGGTATCTTAAAATACAAAAGTCAAAATAATGTCGGCCTTGGAATAGACCTTTATGATGGTAGCGATCAAATATATCGATTTTTGCCAGGTGCAGAACAAGTCGTTATTACTAAGTCTTTAGGTGAAAGTAAATCGAGAATATTGGAAGCCAAGGGTGATGTCATTTCATTAGATAAACCTAGAAATAAATCTACCTCTAGTGAAAATGATGATATTTTTCTAGAGCATAGCAAATCAATTAATAAAATTAGACCGGTCAATAAAAGGGGGGGAATCGAGAGTCCGGAGTATTTAAAATAATTATGATTCCTGAGGAAGGTGAGTTGGTGTTGACTGAGGCAGATTTAGGTGAGGGAAAATTAAAGTGATAAAATATTATAAGATCAAATGGTCGAAACAAATAGAAGAAGCTGTCCACAATACATGGATTAGTCAACATCTATACGTATCTGATCTTGATAATGTTGAGTTTGCTTTCTTCACCGATACTACTATGGAATTGATTTCTGGTTTGGAAGGAGATGACCGCCAGACTATATTAAAATTATTTGAACAAGCTACTAGTGACTCTATCCCGGACTCAGCCTATGCATCATTAATTTCACGTATGATATTCCCTATTCATTCCTACCTGCATGATCCGGTCCCCCCTGGAGTGCAGATAGAACTATTGCTGCTGTTGTTCATTAAGCCAGATCTAAAGTTAGAATACATGGGTAGGGGTAATGACGTAGATGTAGCAATACCAATATACTCTTTCCAATGGACAGAGGGATCACTATTTACTTGTGATATAGCTAAGGGGCGCCGTCAATATAGATTTAAAGTTAGGGCCAAAGATTACGTTTCCGAAGAGAAAGACTTCAAGGGCCAATTTGGTAAAATTATCGAATGGTTTGAAGATCCAGATGCAGATGTTATTCTTTGTCTAGGAGGCGGTGGGGTAAAGATGTTTGCGGCTACAGCCTTCCTAAAGATTATAGAGGCTTTGAATTTGAAACCCTGCATTAAGGAAGTGTGGGGAAGTTCGATGGGAGGTATTTTAGGTTATGCTTTTGCGGGCGGTGTTGCCCCTTCAATAGTCGAACAATGGGGATACGATTTTTATAATGACCAAATTAGTAAGGCGAGGTTGAATCAATCTATTTGGCAAGTTCTGGGACGTATGATTCGATTGAGGCTCAATGGCAATGAAAATAAAATGGAAGGTTTGGTTAGCTTGGACTCTATTCTTGGTCATGTAATTGATGATTGTATTGACGCTTGGAATCATTCTAACAATAAAATTCCATTTTATTGTGCAGCAACGAATGTGGGTGAAATGAAAGTTTTTGGTTTATCGGTAAATGGGTCGGTTCCAGAAAACTGTGAGCATTTTATTAAAGCCATGGAACCTAAAGCTGCTATTTGTGCAACAGCCTCTATTCCTTTCTTGTTTTCGGCTCACCGAAATATAAAGGAAGGTGATACTTATGACGAGTGGTTGGATGCCTCGTTGGGAGAGGACGTCCCTATTTCATTTGCCTACCAAAAATGGCGTAATAAACCTGATCGCGCCAAGAAGTTGAAAATCTTTTATGTTGATTCAGGGTCAAAGATATCTGATTTCGAACTATTCAGAGATTTTGAGAAGTTCTTGAAGCCTTTTGGTATTTCGGACTTTCCATGGCGTCTAGTAGATTTGATGTTTAGTTCTCGTCTTCACAATATGAAAAATGTATTAAGTGTCCATGATGATGTTGAATTGTTGGGTTTCAATTTAGATTTAGAGGACTTATCCATTCTTGAGATGGATTGCATACCAAAGCTATTCCTGGATGGCAGAAAAGGTATTTTGCTTGCTTTGGAAGAAATTGAAAAGCAACTGAAAGAGGATAAAGCCTTAAGACGTAAGTCTATTTCTTCTTAAGAAATGGCGGCACTATAGCTTCATGCAGATTAGGCAAATTTTGCTGATTTACTTTTATTCCTGAATGTTAGATTCTAAAATAGAGTAATGTTATTAGGAAAAATAGCTCGAGGATGATTTGAATATATCAAAAATTAGTCCATTACACAAAGATGCTACTAGTGAAGTACTAGTTGATTATTCAGTTCATGATGGGGGCGAGATACCTGATGACTTCAATGCTGATGAGAAAAATCAATCTTTAAGGACCTTAGGTACATGGACAGGTGTCTTCAGGCCTACTATACTCACCATCTTCGGTGTGATGATGTATATTCGTATGGGCTGGATTGTTGGCCATGCCGGCTTGATTGGGGCATTACTAATATTAGGAATGACATTCTTTATTACTGGCTCAACGGCTCTTTCTTTTAGTTCAATTTCTACCAACATGAGACTTAAGGCAGGCGGTATATTTGCTATGGTCTCTCAGTCATTAGGACTAGAGGCTGGTGGAGCTATCGGCTTGCCCCTATATTTAGCTCAATGTCTTGGTGCTGCAATGTATATTTATGGCTTCGCTGAAGGTTGGGTTTGGTTTTTTCCTGAACATAACCCAAGCTATGTGATTGTTGTTTTGTATTTGGTGGGTGCTACTTTTTCTTTAATAAGTGAAAGAATGGTCCTCAAAATGCAAGGTTTCGTTGCGGTGGGGGTAGTTGTAGCTCTTATATCAATGGTGTGTGGTTTCGCTACTGTTGAGGTAATGCATGAACCAGTTTTATGGGGGGACTTTGAAGGAGGCAGCATATGGTTTCTATTCGCTGTTTTTTTTCCTGCTGGTACTGGTATTAAAGTTGGGGCTAGTTTATCAGGAAAATTGAAGGACCCAAGGAAATCGATACCGATTGGGGTATTGGCGGCTTGGGGTGTTGCTCTGGTTATGTATGCAATCTTAATGGTTTGGTATAGTATGGTTGCAACCCCAGCTGAGCTGCAAGGCAACTATTTGATAGCCATGGACCGTGCCTGGTGGGGGAAGGCTGTTTTGATAGGTCTATTATCTTCTTGTTTTTCTGCTATGTTAAGTTCTATGATTGCAGCTCCTAATGTATTGGCCGCTTTAGGAGAATATCGAGTTATTCCCAAAGGTGACTTTCTTTCTAAGCAGAGTGCTGGAGGTACCCCTCGTCAAGCCGTCCTGGTGAATAGCGTGATTGTTGGTTTGGCCTTAACTCTTGGGGATTTGAATACTGTAGCTCAGGTCGTTACAATGTTCTTTCTCATAACTTATGCCACTATCAACTTGGTGGTCATGATTGAGCAAAGCCTTGGCTTGTTATCCTTCAGGCCAACCTTTAAAGTATCAAAATGGGTACCCAGACTAGGCTTTCTTGCGAGTATTGGCGGCATTATGATCACGAATCCTTGGCTTGGGTTGGGTTCGGTGGCAATGGTGATCGCTCTATATGCATATCTAGAAAGTAGAAAACTTGATACACCCTGGGATACAGTAAGAAGTGGGTTATTTTTTGCGATGGCTTCTTGGGCTGCGCGCCGCACGATGTCTAACACCGGAGCTAATGAGCGTGGTTGGAAGCCCGATCTTATAGTACCAATCGACAATTTAGTTGTTCTTGAAGGCTATTACCGCTTTTTAGTGTCGATGCTTCAACCCAATGGTTCTCTCCAGCTGCTCTACTGGCAGTCGAAAAAAGACGAGAATAACGAATTATTGTTGCAGATGGTTGATGACTATAACAAAGAAGGAATTATATCTACTCATACTATTATATCTAGTGATTCATTGGTGGCAATGACTCGCATGGGGGTAAGTGTTCTTAGAAATCAGGTTTTTCATCCTAATATACTATTTATTGATGGGAATAATCGATCTGAGGAAGAAGTTAATCAAATGATTCAAATAGCAAAGAATTCACGTTTAGGTGCGATTCTTTGCATTTTTAATGAAGAAAAGAAGCTGGGTCGTGAAAAAGAGATTAATATTTGGATAAGGGATCAGAGCCCCGATTGGAGTCTTGGTTTAAGGTTAGCGAATTTAGATTTGACGCTGCTGCTTAGCTATCAGGTTAGGAAATCTTGGGGAGGTCGTATCTCTTTACTTTCGGTGATTCGGGAGCCTGAACAGTTGGACCGCGGACGTGAATACCTTAATGAATTATTTCGGGATGCCAGGATACCAGGTAATTCTCATATTTGGGTTGATCATGGTGATTTTCATGATGTTTTGACCAAGGCTCCACGAGCTGACTTAAATATTTTTGGTCTATCTGAAAAAGTTGATCTGGCGCAATTAAAAAAGCTTACAGTTACTACGAGATCTTCATGTATTTTCGTTATGGATTCGGGAGATGAGTCTGCGTTGGCATGATTTGAGTTGTTTGAGGGGCTGCGTTTCGCCGACGAGCCCCCCTCGCATTGAGGTAGTCAAAATGTCGCTGTAATTCTTCTACCCTGTATTTCCACACTACTTAATATGTCAAATAACCCCCTGTTATTTCAGTAATTAATTCAATATTGATCATCTACATGCGTCCAGATGTAATTGATAATGATAATTAGTATCATAAACAAATTGTGCGAGCAAGACTATCCTCAGTCGATATTTTTTTTCTAACCATTACAATGTATCTGGTATGCTGCTGCTTATACAAAGGGGAAAATGTCATGGGGGAATTCGAAGGTCATTGTTTTCCAGCCGGGGGGGCTAAAATACGATGTCGAGTGACGATCAGCCCGCAAGGTGTGGGGTTGGTTATTGCCGAACCGATGCAAAGCCATGATTTTCCATGGGATCAGATTCAGCTCACACTTGGCGGGGCTGGCGATAAGCTGATATTTTTTAAGATTAAGGATGATAAACAAGCCACAGAGCATATGACTTCTTTTTATCTCCAGAAATCTCGGGAGATCCTGACCGATTTAGCTGAAATTGATCATTCAGAACTAAGTATTTTTGTAAAACGTGCTAGAAAGCACACTTTATTTAATCAGAGCTTTGTAGCAGGCGTTCTCCTCACTTCGATAGCGTTACTGTTGTTCTTATGGCTGAGCAGAGGTCTTATTATCGGCTTCATTGTCGATCGAGTACCTTATGAATGGGAGCAGCAACTCGGTGACAAGTTGGTTGGGTTTGTTGTGCCTCCTCAGAAGATGTTAAATACCGGCCGCTCATACGAACAATTGATAGAACAAGTAAGTCGACTTTCGGAACTAATGCCGGATGGAATGCAGGACGTTAAAGTTCATATAGCAAAAGACCCTCAACTCAATGCCTTCGCTCTTCCGGGAGGACATATTATATTCAACCGAGGTATGCTAGAGGCAGCTGATTCCATAGAAGAAGTTTTAGGTGTTGCTGCTCATGAATTAGCTCACGTCAGGGAGCGGCATGTGCTTCGTGGTATGGTTCAGAGTCTGGGGGTATTTCTGATCTTTGATATGGTTGTTGGTGATGTTTCAGGCATCATTGCAGTGCTTGGCGATAACAGCCAACTATTAATGCGAACAGGTTTTTCTCGAACTCAAGAACAAAATGCAGATGATGTAGGCTTTCAGATGCTGACGGATGCGGGAATTAACCCCACTGGATTGATTACTTTTTTTGAAAGGTTGCAGGAGGAAACGAAAAAGAATGAGCTTTTAGGAGATGCAGAAAAGATGTTAAATTTTATTAGCTCTCACCCTACAACGGAGGAAAGGATTAAGCGCATTGAAGAAAAAATTGATCTCATAGGTAATGTCAGTCATATGAACATTAGCTTTGATTATGATGGTTTTAAGCACGGCCTTTCTGAAAAATGATTATATAGGAGTTAGCATGGAGCATGATATAAAAGGGGGACCTGGTTTTTCCTATGTGGAAATTCCACTGCCGCCCGGGGGGGAAGTGATCACCGAGTCTGGAGCAATGGCTTCAATGGATGGTGGTATTGAACTCAAAACTAAGTTTAATGGAGGTTTTTTGGGCGGACTTCTCATGAAATTTCTTGGTAAAGAGTCTTTATTTATTAATACACTTAGCAATACAACTGAAACATCGAAGACTGTAATTTTGACACAGAATAGCCCGGGTGAGGTGTGTTCAGTAAACTTGCAAAATGAGAACCTCTATATTCAGCCGGGCTCTTTTTTAGCAGCGTCCAACGGGGTGAAGCTAGGTTTAAGGTGGGCGGGATTCTCCTCTTGGATCGGTGGTGAAGGTTTGTTTCGGATAAAGATATTTGGCACTGGTTTTGTTTGGTATGGAGCCTATGGTGCTGTCGTCGAGAAAGAAATAGATGGTGACTATCTAGTCGATACTGGCCATTTGTTAGCATACCCAGGCAGTATCAAGTTACGTTTACAATTGTCAGGTGGATTATTTTCGAGTTTCTTTGGTGGAGAAGGCTTTCTTTTGCGCTTAGAAGGCAAAGGGAAAATAAAATTACAATCACGTAGCTTAGGTGGCTTAGCTAATTGGTTAAATCCAAGGTTTTGGGGGTAATATAGTGGAAGTATCTTTGGAGATGGGTCCAGCCAATACTGTAGCTAAGCTTGATTTTCAGCCAGGCGATGTGTGGACGACAGAAGCTGGTGCTATGATTGCAATGAGCTCAGGTTTAGAGCTGGAAACAACCACTCATAAAAAGGGATCAGGTGGCATTTTAAAGGCTATGAAGAGAATGTTAGCTGGTGAAAGTTTTTTTATGAACCATTATACAGCCTCATCTGCGGCTACCCTCTGGCTTGCTCCGGCAATGCCCGGTGATATCTCTGCTCATCAGTTAAATGGCGATAGCATTATCGTGCAGTCTGGATCCTTCTTGGCTTGCGACTCCCAGGTCAACCTAGATATGGGATGGCAAGGATTCAAAACAATGTTTTCCGGAGAAAGTTTGTTTTGGTTAAATATTTCTGGTTCTGGTTTAGTTTTGTTATCTTCATTCGGATGTATCTATCCAGTAGATGTAGATGGGAGTTATGTAGTCGATACTAGTCATATTGTGGCATTTGAAGAAACCTTAGATTTTCGTATCTCAAAAGCCGGTTCCAGTTGGTTTCATTCTTTTCTCGGTGGAGAAGGCTTGGTTTGTGCCTTTGAGGGGACCGGGAGAGTTTGGTGTCAGAGCCATAGTCTCAAGAGCTTTGGTTCAGCCTTGAGGCCTTTATTAAAACCTAAGAAATAGCGAGGGTGATGTGAGCGGACTATATCCATTTGAAATTGAGTGCTCGCCGGAGTATGCATTATTAACAGTTCAAATCCCAGGAGATAAAATGCTAAAAGTCGAAGCTTCAGCAATGGCTTCGATGGATCGGCATGTGCAAATGAAGACTCGACTAAAAGGTGGTTTAGGTCGTTTTTTTGCAAAAGAGTCAGTATTCATCAATGAGTTCACTTCTCATGGCGGAGTTGGTGAAATTAAAATAGCACCCGGACCAGCAGGTGATATCAACCATTTTTCAGTGACTCCAGATAAATCATTATTCTTAACGGCCTCTTCCTTTGTTGCCTCCACTCCAGATGTCCAGATTGATACTAAGTTTCAAGGACTTGCGAAAGGTTTTTTCTCAGGTGAATCCTTGTTTATTATGAAGTGCAGCGGAATAGGAGACCTTTGGTTTAATACTTATGGTGCAATTTTTTCTGTTGATGTTAAAGGTGATTATATTGTTGATACTGGTCATATAGTTGCTTTTACCGATGGTCTAGAATACTCGATCTCCAAGGTTGGTGGATATAAGAGTCTATTTTTTTCTGGAGAAGGTTTTGTCTGCCGTTTCTCTGGCGAAGGTAAGGTCTGGATTCAAACCAGAAACCCGCTTGGATTAATTGGGTGGGCTGATGGCTATAGGAGGGTTCAGGCATCAGCCAATTGAGGCCTTCTTTTTTCGGAAGAAGACCTTTGTTTGGCCGAAATATTTAGCATCCAGCGACGCTTACTTCGGAAAATCGGATTAAAGGGGAAAAGAATGAGTTATCACTATTAGGGTGCTCTATATCTCCAATAGCTGATATTTGGTTTAACAGATCGAAGAAATTCGCAGAAATAGTAATACCTTTAACCATTTGCTCGTTACCATCATGGTAGATCGCTTCAGCCGGTAATGAAAAATTGCCAGTGATGGGATTTACACCGGAGTGAAGACCTTTTAATGTCAGTACTTCAAGAAATGGGCCTTTTTTTATTTCGTTTTCAGGAGTTAAGCCTTTACCAACTACCAGTTGGTGGGGGCCAACACCTAGTTTTGATTTAGGAGACCTACGGCCGTGGAATGTATTTTGGGCTTTGAGGTACGATGAAGTCTCAGAGTTGTGGAATAATCCGTTAAGTATACCGTTCTCAATGAGTGCAAATGATTCGGTTTCAAAACCTTCGCCATCAAACTTTAAATGGTTGAAACCATTTTCATATTTGGGTTCATCACGTATATTCAGTAAGCTTGAACCTATTTCAGTGCCTATTTTTTGATCCAGATTACTTTTACCCTCCATGATGCTTTTTCCTGAAAAAACCGAGGTAAAAGCTTGAAAGAGCTGACTCCATGGATCTAGTGTGAATACAATATCATATTTCCCTGTGGGGATTGGCTTAGCTTCTAAAAGTCTTAGTGAATTATGGGCTGCTTCATAAATGCAGTGATCAGGATCGAGGTCTTNAAATTGATGTGCAATACTTTTGCCGAAGAACATAGACTCCCGCCCNGCTGTTCCTGATAATGCGGTAGTATAACATACTGCANTNTTTANTTTNCTTTCCCTTATTGTNCCGTGGTGATTTAGGTAAAACGATTTTTTCTTNCCTTCTGTGTATTGGTTATAAGGAGCATTTTTAATACGGGTGTCAAATTCCANTACTTTTTTTTCAAGNTTTATTGCNAGGTNGATTTTTGCTTCAAGTGGTGTNTTATCTTCTGGATAAAGTTTTTGGTGGGTCTCGGTAATAGCTGGACCCTGCGCAGAGATATTTTGATATGGNGAAGCTATTCCCAAAACGGCATTATTTAAGGCTTCGGTAACCATATGTTTGAGGTTACCTTCNGTCAANGATTCAGTAGATGAGTAACCTACTTTTTCATCTTTGATAACCCGTATACCGCAGACATGAGTCTGAGATACTGTATGCTGGTCGATTTCACCTTTTGCTGTTTGTAGGCTTAAGCTGCTTCCGGTATGGCTTATGACCTCACACTGTTCTGCNCCAAGGTCNGAGGCTAGATTCATTACTTTTTCATTGANTGNTTGAAAATCCATTATACNTGGCCTCCTACCAATATTTCGTCAACTTTAAGNGCNGCTTGCCCTACTGTTGTGGGTATGCTNCCGCTTACTGAGCCGCACATACCGGGGGCCAGTTCAAAGTTGTCACTTACCATACTNATTTTATTGAGTATGTCTGGTCCTGTGCCAATCAATGTTGCTCCCTTCACTGGTTTGACAAGTTTGCCTTTCTCGATTAGCCATGCTTCCTCAACCGCAAAGTTGAATTCTCCTGTGCCTGGCATTACNGATCCCCCGCCCATACTTTTCGCAAAGATGCCATAATCGACTGAAGCCAGCATATCATCCATGGAATCTGTCCCCGGTTCGATGAATGTATTTCTCATTCTTGATGCAGGAGCAAAATGATATGATTCCCTTCTGCCAGANCCAGTTGGTTCGTAGCCAGTTTTTANTGNNCCGATTTTATCCACCAAAAAACTAGTGAGTTTTCCATTTTTGATGAGTTGTGTTCTTTGGGTCGGGCATCCCTCATCATCAATATTTAGAGAGCCCCAGTGCCCAGGTAAAGTTCCATCATCGACTGCGCTTACCACAGGGTTAGCTATCATTTGTCCTATTTTATCGTGGAAAACAGATGCTTGTTTNGCTACTGCAGTCGTTTCTAGAAGGTGTCCGCAGGCTTCGTGAAAAATAACACCGCCAAAAGCATTGTCAATAATCACTGGCATAGATCCCGCTGGGCATGGTTCTGCTTGTAAGATGACTCTTGCTTGCTTGGCTATATGATCTGCCACTTGTTGAATATCGAGTTCTTGAATAGCTTCCCAGCCTTTCAGATATCCATATGATTTTCGNCCGGCAGCCTGTTTAGAGCCGTCGCTGGCAATAGCTTTAGTNCGTAAAATTGTATAATGNCGATCGTCACTTACGNTCAAACCTTCGGAGTTGAAGATCTGAACTTGTTGCCATCTTTGAGAAGTTATCAGTTCAACNTGTGTNATGTTATCGTGTGATCGGGTCTGTTCGTCGATNTTACTGAGTAATTCTTNTTGCTGCTTTAGATCTATTTGCTTGTTCAGTCCNTGCGTAGCTGGATTCCTATTTTTGATCTTNGTTGGGANCAATGGAGNNNGTTGTGCGGTTTTTGCGCCGCTTCCCAGTTGTTTTATNAGNTTCAGTAAATCATCCTTTTGGATCGAATTACTGTAGCCATATACTACTTGAGTTCCATAAACTGCGCGAATNCCTATNCCGAAATCTGTNCCGGATTTGACATCTTTAATGCCTCTGTTGACCCAGTTGAGATCTTTNGTTCTTTGTTGTTCAACGAACAGATCAACGAAATTGGCTCCTTGNTCCAGCCCTTGCGAAATGACTGACTCTGCAATNGATGTTTCCAGCATGATCAAGTCCCNGTTTATATTGAAAAAGATTTCCTTGGTTTCAAATNCCAAAATGATTAAGCAAAACTAGAAGGAATCGGCTGATTTCACAAGAGTAATCTTNGGCAGGTAGACGTTTNCGCCGATGCAGTANGGAAGTCATGCGCCAAATAGAAGTAAGAAAAAANGCTAAAAATGCCGAAAAAGAATNNGGGGAGAACAGAAAGTCNNCATAAAAACTAGCTGTTTTTTCATATTTTATCGGAGGCCTTTTTGCGNAACATATGTAATATATTACTATTANTAATTTTATTAGAGCCTTNTGGCAATGGTGTCANCNTTGTTGCCAATGCTCAAGATTTGCCGCCTCGTGGTCGTTCTTATTTTGACTATATGCTCGCCTCNGCAGGNATTGCCTATGATGGTAAGCCGCTTCCAGCCAAGGGTAATCCCTTTGTGCAGTTGGTACATGATATGAATAANCAGACCTTTTTTTTCGCCGGTCTTTTCCCTTATGGGCGTTCGCTCCAGAAAATGGCTGCGTANCCCGATAGTCTTCGCTATCCCAGAGTCATATTGGCCTCGACTGCNGACAAGCAAAACACAAATATGCCTTTTACNGGGCGTCTTTTTGTAGGTTATGTAGAGCCTGCAGGTAAATTGGAAGTGATTAGCTATAATCCAGCTATGGGNCGTTATGAGTTTCAGGTCGTNACTAATTTCTATCCTGGAGGTAAGGCNAAGCTTTCCTATGTTGATCGTAAAGTTTGTATGCGNTGTCATCAAGGTGGAGTTCCTATTTTTGCAGGAGGTGACTGGCTGGAAGCTACGGCTTTCAATCCTGAGTTGCGAGCTGCTGCCGAAAAGGCAATTGGTGCANCCAANTATATGGGTATTCCCTTAGCCCGTGATCAACCATCAGAAGTCTTTGATTTGATATCCCGACCGGAGCGTGTGGATGATATGGTGACTTTTGGGGCCAGAATNATAGGTTATCAAAAAGCGATGCATTCGATGTGTTCTCAGGAAAAAAGCAAGAAAAAAATTCTNNCTTGTAGAAAAGAATTAGTGAAGTGGATGATTGTAACTAATCTTGATGCNGGACTTACCTTGCCTGCGAATAAAAGCTTGATAGCTAAATTTAATANAGAATTATCTAAAGGTTTCGTTTCTGTACCGACCGATAAGATTGAAGATCATAATCCGATGGTGAATGGATCATTATCATATCATATGCCCGCAAAAATTGACCCCTCCATGCCCCGAGATGATCTGAGGTTGATCATGCCAACGGATAAAAATCATCGGGGAGATAGTTACTATAAGTTTTATACTTTATTAAGATCGATGGGTAAAACGTTTCTATCTCATCAGGATATATCGTTCTTACGGAAGATATTTAGAATAGAAAAGAACCTACAAAAACCTGTCGTTATTGATATTAACAATATTAAAGGAGACGATTACTCCATTAGAAAAATAAGTGGTTCCAATGATCTGAAAGAACTAAGTTCTATGAAGGGTAAGTGTTCTAACCTTGATGGTATTAGTCAATGTATTTTTAAGGGTAATCAGCATAGTCTTAATTTGAAATATAGTTGGCATAAAGAGTTATCCAAGTCCAAATTAACTGAAACCTCTCTAGGGCGTGTTCGTGGATATTTCTGCAATCCTTCACCTTTCTCTGTTAGAAAATACCTGCAGCAATCTTCAGGCCTTTCTAAAACGGTTCGGTTAGATTCATTAAAACTGTATTGTCATACCTATAGTTTCCAAACTATTTCTGATGTTGTAGACAGCCTGACATTAAAGGATGGGCCATTTGTCCGGGAAGATTTATTGAAGGAGATAGGGAGAGTGACCCAAAAAAAATATTGGTCTCAAATATGGAGTCTCGACAAGCCTTTGCCTTTTAAGGCTAAAAAAATGGATAAATCAAGGTTCTTGCCTTTGAGTTCGGTTAAACACCCATTGGTAAAAAACTTCTATGAATACTGTGGCGAGTGTCACTTGCATCAAGAACTACCATCTAATTTTTTGGCTGGCGTGTCAGAGCAGGAGATTCTTGAGAAATTAGTTAGCAAAAGAGATTTAATTAAAATGAGATTGCGATTAAAGCAGATGCCACCAAAGTTTGCTCATCAAAAGCTTAATGAAAAAAATAGAGCAGAAATGATATCTGCTCTAGAAGCTTTATTGGAATGATTTAGATTATTGTGGGCATACTTTGTCTGAATGTTGAGAGTTACCTACTCCGTTTACAGCAACTATAGTAAAGCAGGTTTCACCTGCAGCTAGAATTGTGTCTCCAAGTATTGTCTGAACTTCTTCTTTTGTAATGTTTACCGTTGATGTGCCTTCAGTGGTAGTAATATCAGCCATTGCTACTCTTTTTACTTCTTGGGGTACATTTTCTGGAGCGACTAGAAACACTTTATATTCTGTGATATTAGCGTCATTGGCATCAGTCCAGGAAAATTGGAAATCAGTTGTTTCTGGTTCCGGCTCTGGCTCTGGCTCTTCTTGTCTGGGTGGTTGTTCCTGATTTGCGCTATCCCCTGTCGCAATTTGAGTGCGGCTGGAAGTTTTTATAACGGGTTGTTCACAGGCTTTCAGAACTAATATTCCAAACGTGAAAGCAACGAGACTGGTAATTAATTTAAATATGTTGTTCATTTCGATGCTCCTATTTACCTAATATCTGTAGGCCAGCTGGTTTAGTCGGTGGTGGATTAACCTGGTCAGTGATAACAATGTCAACACAGGATTTGTAGAATGTTTCAGCTCCATTATTGGCGTTGACCATAACTTGAACCATTTGCAGAGTGCAGCTAGTGCAAGTCGCTAATGGCACAGTTATAGTGCCTGAATACCGGTTCGGGTTAGCCTTACTTGGGGTTCCTTGGGTATCATCAACAATACTTAAAAGCAGATTTTCTTCGAAACCGGTGACGCCATCTGGTGAGTAAAAAACATCATATCGGCCCATGTGATTGATGGTTTCCTCAATCTCTACTTCGACAGTTTCACCGGCCACTAGAACAACAGGATTAGTGTCTCGGGTCGTACTGTTAGGTCCACATGGTATGTCTCCTGTGGTTACCCCACCCTTATTATTATCGCTGGCATTTCGTGGAGTGAGACGTGGTATTTGATTATTTTCTGTTACGATTCTTAATCGAGCATGACTACTTGCTACACTGGACCACAGTAATGTGCCGTTTATAGCTAGTAAGAACATAAATAATTTATAGATCACTGGTCGCCATCCCTTATTAGATTGCATTAACAAAGCCATACTGAATAATCGGTGACTTAGTTAATTTTCTTGAGATTAAATATAAACTAAAATAAAAACAATATGTTACATAGGTGATTAAAACTGTGATTTTTTCAGATCGTGAGCACTTATGATACATTTTTAAATCATATCATTCAGATGATGTATTTTTAGAAGGGTTATATTTCACCGAGGCTTGAATAAATTATATGCGGGTGTATCGATAAGCGCCTATTTTGCAGATAGGCGTCATTCTGTTTCATTTGGATCTTATTCTACATTTAGCTTCGAAACTGACTTGCTGGTAATCATTTTTTAGACGTGAAGGACTTCACCACACTGATCACATGCTCATGCAATGCAGGTTTAACTAAAAAAGCGTTTACCCCCAGATCTTTCGCTGCTTCTAGAGCGTTACCATCTCCTTTGGTGGTAAACAGACAGATCGGGATATTTTTAAGATGTTCTGTCTGTCGAATCTCCCTTATCATTTCTAGTCCATTCATTTCCGGCATATTAAGATCTGTGAAAATGAGTTTGACATTATCTATTTTCTGAAGCTTGTCTAGTCCTTCTAGACCATTAGCCGCTTCATCGATCTCGAAGTTAGTTTCGGAAAGGATATCAATCATTACATGTCTTGCAGTCAGGGAGTCATCAACAACAAGGATCTTTTCTGACATTTTGTTCCTCTATCTTGTGAGCTTTGTTCGAGCCCTTTGTTTTTTCTTTGCCTATATAGATAAAATAACCCAATTGGGCCGTTAGGGAAAGCTTTCAAGTGATCAGATTAAAGCTTTTCTATTGAATGCCGAAGAGTTACTTACCGAGTTAACCCGGTATTTTTGAGGGTTTAAGATGACGAGATTAAAGAAGATTCTTCATTGGTTTTTATCGACTATCTGCTGTCTTTCTCTGGGCTGTTCGACCACAAAGAAAACAGTTCAGGCTAAGGGAAGCCCTGTATTTTATATTGAGGATGATACTAAACAAACATTTGTTGGTAAGGGAGCTAAGTTTTCTCTCAGGTCTTTAGATGACACTCGCTTCTTGGAACATATTGAAGTTTCAATAGATAATGAGAAATTTTCAACATATGAAAACAAGATCAACTTTGATTCGGAGGGGCCTCATATCCTTCGTTATAGATCAGTCGATCCTGTAGGTAACCTGAGTCCGATAAAGACTGTAAAAATATATGCTGATTATTCAGCACCGGAAATAAGGCCAATTTGGTATGGGGAGCATGTGATCATTGATGGGTCTTTATATATTAATAAATATACAAAACTGAGGTTCGATTCTAGTGATAGATACTCAGGTGTTGCCCAGGTACTTGCTCGTTCTTCTATTGACGGCAAGGTCGTGCAAATAAAGCAATACATGGATTTTAAATCTGATGGTCCGAGAAAAATATTTTGTTCTGCTGTAGATCAAGTGGGCAATCAGAGTCAATGGCAGCCGATAAATTTTACTGTTGATAACTTGGGCCCGAAAACCAAATATACGCTGACTGGGGCTCACAAAGTCGATAAAGATGTAACCTATGTTAACGATCAGACCACAGTGTCTTTAGAATCAGTTGATAACTCTGATGGTTCTGGAGTTAAACTTATGGAATATCGAATTGGTGGTACTGAGTCTCAGATATATCGCAGTCCAATTTCTCTGAGAGACAAGGAAACTTTATTGAGCTTTCGCGCTGTTGATCATATAAACAATGTCGAAAAATGGCAGTCGCTTAAATTAGTACATGACCTTGATAAACCGATTATCAAGACGAAACTGGCGGGTGTATACGTAGAAGATAAGGGTATTATCTACGCTAAGCCTGGGTTCGCATTATTGGTCACTGTAAAGGATAAGGCTTCAGGTGTTGCTCGTGTTCAGGTTTCGACCCCGACTGGCGGTTTCATCGATACTAAGCAGAAAAATTTTGTTTTTAATAATCCAGGTATTAGGCATTTTATTGTAAAAGCTCAGGATGCGATTGGTAATTGGACGGAGTCGGAACCATTCAGTATCTTTATTGATAATAATGTAGAACAGTCAACCCTAGTTTCTAAGCGTGAGCTGGTTCTTCATAAAGGGGTACACTTAACATCATTGCCTAATAGTCTTGATCTGATGGGCAATGATACGGGAGTCGGAGTTGATTATATTGAATATGGGTTTGATGGGAAGAACTTTAAAACCTTAAGAGGATCAATTAGCCTAGATAATTGGAAGAAGGGTAAAAGAACATTATATTATAGAGCTGTAGATAGACTGGGAAATAAAGAGCCCTTAAAGCAGATTAGCATAAAAATACAAACCCAGTCTCCATTAGTAGATATCTTCATTGATACAAGTTCTCAACCAAACGTGCCACACAGTACCTTGGTAAATGAGTCTAAGAAGGGGCGTAAAAAAGTTCCTGTGGCGAAAACTAAGCCTTTGAAAAAGCCACGTGTTGAACCGCAAATATCGAAGCAAAATAGTGAGAAATCCAAGAAGAAGTAAGTAAATTACTTCTCCTCAAGGATCCTGTCTTTTCGTATTAGTACTTCCAAGTTTTTCAGTATATGATCGTCTTCTATCATACCCCTAGAATTGCTTTGAATTTGTTTCATTAATGTGGGGCTGATTTTTTTGGCTTTACTGGGCTGGGCTGCAGCAAGTAACTTTTTTAGTTCACCAGGTGAATACTTTTTCTTCATATTTTCTTTTTCTTTTTCAGTATACGGATCTCTGATTTTAGAGGCCTGTCCCTGTTTTAGTGAAACAGTAGATTTTTTGTCTCCTTTGTGATTAGTGACGTCGACTAGGCCTTCAAGCGTAGCCACTTCTGTAGTATTCCCCGAATAACTGATAAACAAATCGGTACCTCTGACTCCCATTACCGCCGATTTTGTTCTTAGGCTCACAGTTTCATTTTTCTTGTTCTTGTCTATCGATGCTCTTACTTTTCCTGCTACCAGAGTTAAAAAAGCATCTGATTTGCCGCCTTCTGCCTTGGTGCGGTTAACCGAGAAATATGAAAATGGGCTTACCGTAACTTTTTTTCTATTAATTATAGCTATAATCTGGCCGTCTCCAGTTACGATCATATCTTTATCATACAGATTAACCCGCTTTTTGACCTCGTACGCTTGCCAATATTGTTTCTCATATAGTACCAGAGGTACATTTTTCTTCTTACTCTCTACTTCAGCTTCTTTGAAGTTTGGGTTAGGGAATCTATAGACTTTAACCAATCCTTTAATTTTAACTATTTTGCCGAGTTTATATCTTTTTTCTTTTCCCATCACTGAGTTGCTTTGCGTCAAGATAAAGCAGCTAAGAATCAAAGAGTAAATTGAGAAAAGCATTTTTCCAGACATAATAATACCTTGCGTGTATAATTTTCAAAGAATACATATCTATGGTAACGGTCAGATTAGCATTGAACAATAATAACCGTTCCCTTAAGAGGTATTTGGGTGTAATTATGTAGTTGATGTAAAATAAAGGTGAGTAGAATTTTATTTGTACTTATAACTGGTCTTTCATTTTTTTTTGACTGCGGTAATAACGCCCATTGACCCATTGTCCACTTATTGTCATTCCTCGAAAGTCAGTATATTTACCCTTGCCATGTTGATGGTCCTTAGCCCAACTGCCGGCATGGAAGGATCCATTTTTGTAAATATAAGTGCCTTTGCCGTGTCGATGGCCAGCTTTCCATTCTCCAATATAGAGCCCAGCACCATTGTATGTCCACATGCCCTGTCCTGTAGGAATACCTGACTTGAACATCCCGGTATAACTATCTCCGTTGGCAAATGCAAAGGAACCAAAGCCATGTGGCTGATTTTTTTGGATTTGCCCACGGTAGAAAGATCCATCCCTGTAGTGGTATGTTGTTACTTTGGTTTTAGTTTGCGAGGTTTTTTTACTTGTTTTGAATGGTTGTTGATCCATAGCAAAACTATTTTGAGAGAGAAAACCTAAAATTATTATGAGTGCCAGAGTAGAGTAGTGCTTCCGCAAATTAATCACCTATTATCATCTTCCTTAGTAGTAGCCGCAGTGCATATCGGAATTTTTGGCTCAGAACTTTAGATAATTTTTTATCTTAATGAAATAACCGGTAATATTACGGTCTTTTTTAGAAAAAATATTTATTCCAGTCTCAGGTTTCATTCAACTTGATTGGCTTAAGTTGTTGTATTATTTGTAATTATTGGTTTTTGTTTGTTTTGGGGCTCGAGGATGCGTGACAGCTTGAGATATGAAGATGGGCCTAGATAAATAATTTAGCTAGGCCACAAATTACTTTAAGATGGGTAAAAACCGGTTTCTTCGTTGCCGTAAGAAATGATCAGATTTTTGTTCTGCCGGTAAGCATTTAACATCATTTTGTGTGTTTCCCTACCTAAACCCGATTCTTTGTAGCCACCAAAGGGAGCGTGAGCAGGGTAAGCGTGATAATTATTGACCCAGATGCGACCAGCTTCAATCTGTCGACCCATCCTATGGACCCGATTGATATCAGTGGTCCATAAGCCTGCGCCTAGACCATAATTCGTGTCGTTAGCTATAGCTACTGCTTCTTCTTCATTTTTAAACTTTATTAATCCTAAAACAGGACCAAATATCTCTTCTCGAGCTAGNTTACTATCGTTNTTAGTAGCNACTAATGTTGGTTTGATAAAATAGCCATCACCAGGNACAGGATCTCCTCCGTATATGACTTCACAGTCNTNTGCTTGTTTTGCNTGTTCTAAATAACTNACTATTTTATCGAATTGTTCCTTNGANGCNTGAGAGCCAAGCATAGTTTCTGGATCCATCGGATCNCCNATTTTAATTTTTTTAATTTTGGCAATCATGCCTTCTACGACTTTNTCGTAAATATCTTCATGGATCANTGCTCGTGAACCGCAAGTGCAGACTTCACCTTGATTAAANGCAAANGCCATGACTAGACCATCAATAGCTTTGTTAATGTTAGCATCGGGGAAAATAATATTNGGTGATTTGCCACCTAGNTCNAGGGTGACCGGTTTCATTGATTCTGCAGCCATTTTGCAAATNACTTTACCAACTTCACTGGANCCGGTGAACGCTACTTTGTTTACATCAGGGTGTCTAACCAANGGTGCGCCTGCTTCGGGNCCGAANCCAGTCACTACATTGACTACGCCTGCAGGTATAATGTCATGGGTAAGCTTCATAAGCTCCATGATACTTAATGGCGTTTGTTCGGCAGGTTTTAAAACAATACAGTTGCCAGCAGCTAACGCAGGGGCAATTTTCCAGGCAGCCATTAGTAATGGAAAATTCCATGGGATAATTTGACCGACGACTCCGATAGGCTCGGCATAATTATAAGAATGGGTATTTTCATCGAGGACAGCTGATGTATTTTCTTCGGCTCGGATCACGCCAGCAAAGTAGCGGAAATGGTCTGCNGCTAGGGGGATGTCGGCAAAAGAAGTCTCTCTAATNGGCTTCCCATTGTCTAAAGTTTCTATTTTGGCTAGGCGATCAGCATTATTTTCTATCAATTCAGCTATCTTNTTTAGGATAGTAGCTCTTTCCGTAACAGAGGTTTGCGACCAGCTGGTGAAAGCTGATTTAGCAGCAGAAACAGCGGCATCAATATCTTTGTCATTACCTTTAGCAAATGAGGCAAGTAGNTTACCATTAGATGGATTGTGAGAATCAAAGGTTTCGTTATTGCTGCTTGCCCATTCACCTCCAATGTAGTGTTTATAGGCTTNGTCGATGGCTAGGTCTAGATTGTCATTACTCATCAATATTATCCCCTACAATTAAATGATANAGCCCANCANTGAGANAAACTNCNCAATAGTTTTGAGCCAGTTAAATCCATAGCNGTTTGNTCAGAGTTCTTCCTAAATAGATNGGAAGGGTTGGCAAACAGCACGAAGCCGATGATCTTATTATCTTTGTTGTAAAAATTGCCACCGNGTTACTGGGGGGTCAAGTTTTAAAATNAAAATTGTCGGNGCTNCAGTAAATATGTTTTATAAAGAGGGTAATNGAGTTGNTNATGTAAGTTAATTGGACATAAGTATTTAAACCTATCTTCCGCAAAGTTCTTCATCGCTTGTCGTTNTTTGTAGAGCTGGTCAATTTATAAAANCGAGGGTCAATAGTTANNTTCTNTTGTTTCGCTAATTTTTCAAGTTTTGTCAGNACCTGTACAGGCCAGTTACGACCTATGCGATTNACTANCCATATAGGAATCCATCCGCCAGGGTCATTAACNGAGTACACTGTGATTTTAGTTTTTGTTCCATTATCGATACTTTGNATTTGCCAGTGGCTTTCTATCACACGAGCTCTGATAGCATCTTTTCTAACCGGAACCATTCCTGGCTTGGCGGCTGTGATATGAGCAGAAATAGTTTTTTGNTTTGGATTCCAATGCACTTTTAGGTGATTTACTAGATCCCGATCTGTNATTGGCCACGGCATCTTCATNTATAGATATTCNACGATATCTTTCCATGGATGATTTTGTTGTACCACTTTTATTTCAGCTAAACCGACGACCCAGGATTTCCNGATACTTCGNTCTGCCATCACCGTNAAGACCCNTTCATAAGAAATATCGTATGTGGTTTCCCCTTTAAACCCNACNAGAGGNGAGTNTTGGAAGTTACGTCGATAAATTTGTATCCCATTTTCTTTTGCTATTGGCTGCCANTCTTTATTATATGCAGATTTTTCGGCAGATTGCGCTATATNGGTATNGAATAAANATGCAGCTATCANTAACCAAATNTTGAATATTCCAAACTGATGAACAAAAAATTTAGTCATATCATAGCCTGTTTATTTGAAGACAATTTGGTATTGCTTAAGATTTATTATAATCAGCGATGTTTACCTTGCATACATAATTAGTTTTGAACTGCGCTCCCTTATAGGGGCGCACAAAGNTCTTTGAGCCATTTCGTGTGTTCAGGGTTTAGATCTGTTGATAGCTCATGAAATACTCTTTGGTGATAATCGTTGATGTATTTTAACTCATCACTTGATAGTAACTGAATTTCTATCAATTTTCGATCGTACGGAAAAAGCGTAAGATCATGAAAGCGAAGCCAGCCGGCTTCGTCCTCAACAACGGCGAGCAAGTTTTCGATTCTAATGCCGTATTGTCCTTCNTTATAATACCCTGGCTCGTTAGATAGAACCTGTCCAGCCTCTAATGGCAATTGATTTCTAGGGCTGATACCAACCCCTGCCGTTTCGTGAACGCAGGTGCCATAGCCGACCCCATGCCCAGTGCCATGACCAAAATCTTTACCTTCTTGCCATAGAAACTTTTTAGCCAGTATATTGATTTGACCTCCAGTGGTTCCTTTCGGAAATCGACTTAAGGTAATGGCTAAGTGCCCTTTCAAAACCAATGTATAGTCACGGATCAAGTTTGCTTCAGGCGATTGGCTCATACTAAACGTACGCGTTATATCGGTTGTTCCACCTTGATAATGGCCACCAGAATCAACCAAGAGACAACCTTCGTCTCCGATTTCTTTGGAACCTTTATCTGGCGCTCGGTAGTGTACGATTGCTCCATTTGACTGATAGCCTACGATAGCAGGAAAGCTATTTTGAATAAATTTCTGATGTTGAGATCTGTAAAATTCAAGCCTATTACCTAAATCATATTCTGATATCTTTTTTGTTTTTACTGTTTGGAAAAGCTCGTAAAATGCTTTGCTAAGTGCAATACCGTCGATTCTATGAGCTTCTTGAAAATAATCAAGTTCCCGGGTAGATTTCTTTCTTATAATTTCAGCGCATGGTGACTTTCCCATTACGATAGAGCTGTTGCAGAGTAGTCTCTTTACCCATAAGGTTAACTCTTGCGGATCGATAAGTACTTTTTTCCCTTCTACCAGTGTAGGTAAAGTCGTTTCTAGGGCATGATAATCTTCAAACCCAACATAAGTCCCAAAGTGTTCGCGAAGCTTAGTTGAGATCGCATCACGTTG